>JAHFHG010000015.1:0-20803 GCA_023247035.1 Candidatus Omnitrophota bacterium | reverse complement strand
GTCGGAATCCGCGAATCACGCGGTGATCAGAGTGAACTATTTGAGGAAGAAAAATTTGGGAGCGGCGTCCTCCATTTCACGTGGAAACACAAACAATACGATTTGGTTATTTTGTCTTCTCAAAGGCCTGAAGTGAAAAAAGAGGACGGACGTCCGGAAAATACAGTACCGGAAAAGGCCGGCTCCGACGTGGTTACGGTGAATGTCCCGCCTGAAGAATCCAATCTGCCGTTGCCGTCCGTGCCGTCATTTCCAGTTTTGAACGAGCGCGAACAGACTGATTTGGAGAGAGTAGGACTATTAACCGAACAGCGCCGGCAATTGGAAAAGGAAATCGGCGATTCGCTGGCCCAGCTCCGGCGGATCCGTTCGCAGCTCGAAGAAGCCCAAATCCAGGCTGAAAAATTGCCGGGCCTTAAAGATCAAGTTGTGAAAATGGAAGATCAACTCACGCAAAAGCGCAAGGAACTTGAGAGCTTAAGCGGGGAGCGCCGGCGGCTGGAGGCTGAGGTTCAAGACTACCCGCCTCAGCTTCAAGCCGCTCAAAAAAAATTAGAGAGCGTGAAGGATCAGGAAACGAAATTAACGGAACAGATGAAAGAATTACAGACTCGGGCGGAAGCGCTGAAGGCTGTTCTAGTAGAACTCGAAGGAACCCAACGGACGTTAGAGTTTGTGAATAGAAGGCTGCTTGAGGAGAATTCGCAGCTTGAAGCGGCGAATACAGCGTTACGCCAAAGCGGCGCTGTCGAGCTTGAAGAGGTCAACCGCAGCGTCGCGGGTGTTCGCGGCCGGCGTGATCAGTTAGAAAATGAAATTGGCGCGAGTACGGACAAATTGCGAAGCGTGAATACAAAAGTCGAGCGGCTTCACGCGGATATGCTTGCTTTGCAAACGAGCATGGATCAATTGAAGCGTGAGGAGCCTGTTCTTCATGCCCGGGTTGGAGACCTGCGGGAGGAACGTGACGCATTAACTCAAGAGCGCGAAAAATTAAAAGGTGAAATCGCCAGAGCGCAGGCAGAGTTAGAAGAGGCCCGCGCTCAAGCGCAGGAAGCGGAGGCGCAAGTTGGAAGGTTTCCGGGTTTGCAGCAAGAATTGACCGGCCTTTCCGCGCCGCCGGCTGAAACTCAGGCAGTCGCAGAGACAGATCACGACACACCTGCAGTCCGGAAGCCCGGCCGGTTCGCCGAGCTGATTCAAAAGCACCGGGCGAAAATTGATAAGCTTAAAGAAGGAAGAAAAGCGCATCAAAACCCAGGCCTTTCAGGAAAAATCGAGAACTGGGAGCTCGAATCTTTAGGCCCTTCCGCAAAAACAGAGGTTGAAATTAAAACCGCTCCCCAAAAGGAGAGAGCCAAGAGAGCGAGTTGGCGGCCAGCCCGGCTTTCCATTTTTCTTGCGGCCTCCCTGGTGGGTTTTGGGGTGACGCTGGCTTCAATAAGAAACGCCGGATTCTTATCTGAAAAATTGCCGGAGACAGGATCCGAAAAGCCGGTTCAAACCGCTCAAGATCAATCGGCGGAGAAACCGTCTCAGGAACCGGAGGAAATAAAACAACAAAGAAAAATTTTGGAGGACGCGGAAAAGCAAACGCAAGCAAAAATCGAACCCCCTCAAAAACCGGCCGGTCAAGGCTCCTCCGATTTGGGAGAGAAAAAAAATCTTCAGGAACCTCTGGGACAGAGCACGTCAGCTCAAGAAGTGGAATCTCCCGGTTCGCCCGCGCCGGTTCGGACTCAGCGGGAGGATTCCACGGTGACCGCGCAAGCCGGAAAAGGCCTCGAGGGAATTCCCTTCATGAATGCCGAAGAAATAAGAGAAGGCCTCCGCGCGGCCAAGCATTGGAAATATTCAGGAATGTCAGGTTATGCGCTTACTACTTTGCAAGCGCTCCAAAAAAGACAAGTCCCTGAAATAACCCTTGAGGACTTTCAGGAGGTCTTCGATTCGGGACACACGATCCTGATCGATAACGCTCTGAGGGCCGTTCTCGCTCAAAAGCATTTGCAAGTTTCCTATCCCTTCATCAAAAAATATCTCCTCAACATTGATTCCCGCTGGAGCGCGATCGATCTTGTTTTGGGGAAGAAGATAGCTGTGCCGCTTGTGGACCTTCAGAAGTTGGGAGCCAAAGCGCCGGCGGGAAAAACTCATCTTTGGGAATTAGAGAGCCCCTCCGAGATTGTGGAGGCCTCCCTTTCAATGTCACAGAACTTTGCGCGAGAGATCGCAGCGCGACAGTCTCCGCTGGCCGGGCATCAGACCGAACCTGCGGGCGTTTATCACGCCTTGCTGAGCGGCGCGCTGCTGAACTACGTGAAGGAAAATTCCGCGGCCCGGGGAAATATTCCTTACGGTCTTGAGGACATTGAAATGCCGCTGCTGCATCTCTTAGAGCGGTATCCCGATTATTTAAAAACTTTGACCGCCGGCCGGCAGCTTGATTTTGCCGAAAGGGCTGCCGGAGTCCTTCTCGAAGAAAGAAACGCCCGCAAAGATGACATTCTCCTCAGCCCGGAGTATCGCGTGATTATCGCGGCGGGCTCGGACGACGCGATCGGCGATGAACAGAAGCTCCGGCGAATCTTTAAAAACTTTCCCGTTCGAAGCCTCGACTTTTTTAAAGGCACTGAAGATCCCGCTCAAATGCAAAAAATAAAGCCGGCTTATCTCGGGGCCCTGAGTTCGGTCTCCGGGAACCGTCAGCCGGCTTTCATCGTGAAATCTATGCACGGTCTGCCGATGACGGAAGAATTTGCCCGCTCTGTGCATATGGCGGCGGATGAAGAGGCGCAGGCCTTGGTGGAGGGGCAGGCCGGATCGGAATTTATCGAGCTGGGACATATCGTCTATTTGGCGGCGCCTTGTTACGGCTCCGACCGCACGATCGAATTATTGAAGGGGGCGATCCGCAAACTCGCAGGCAATAAGAAAATCAAATCTTATCCTACGTTTGTGGCCCTGGCGTCGCGCAACAGCGAAGCGGGCTACGTTCCTCAGGGACATATTTTAGGGATATTTGGAAAGTTGTTTGAGCGTCACCCCGGCCCGGCGCTTCAAATGAGCGACGTATTTGAAATGGCCAGGCAGTCCCGCCGCCAGGGAGATGAAAAATTTACGGTGCACCGCCAGCAGCCAGGTATTTTTGTCAGCCTCGAAGATCCTGAAGCAATTGAAGAAAACCTCGGCATTCCTCGTGAATTCAGAAAAGAAAAACTTTTACCTTTTCTCGAGATTGGAAAAAAGGCTTTGCAAGCCGATCTGCAGAGGCTTCTGGTGCTTCAGAAGTTTTCTCACCGGGCGGGATCGGCCGCGCGTTCGGAATTGCGGGACAGGATTCACAGAGTATTTTATGAACGGCTGATCGACATTTTACCGGCAGATTCCGCAGCCCTGGATTCTCTCGAAACTTCGCCTTTAGGCCCGCCGCTTCTAGGCTTAGCCGAAGCCGCTGAGCAGGCACACGTCTTGCTGGACGAAAATCCGGAAGACAAAGGACGAGAACTGCAGGTATTTTATGATGCCGTGGTGCAACTAAAATCCGCAGCGACGCCGGAACTGTTATTGGAATTTTTTTCCCCGGACGCCGCCGGAAGTATTGAGCAAGGCCTTTCCGATTTGCTCCAAAAATTTGGGGAGCCTGAAACCGCTTCTCCGGATCTTACGGATTCTGAATCCAAAAACAGCGCTCCTTGGGAATCGGATCGCCTTTTAAAATCTTCGCAAAAAATTACTCGGGGCAAAGTGACGGCCTTGCTGCTTTTACTTTTTCTTTTTTTGTTTTTTCCTTTTAAGTTCTCCGATTCCGCCAAGGAAACTGAGCCTTTAAGGAAAGGAAAGAATGAACGGATTAAAAAAGAAGCGGCGCCGTCATTTCTTTCAGCCTCGGAGATTCAAAAATACCTGAATCGAGCCGGCGGATTTTTGGCGCGGGCCCAATCCGTTATTTTCGGAAGTTTCGCTCCGCGGGAGGGAGCGAAGATCGATTTGTCTCAAACTCCTGCTCCTGCTCCTGCTCCTGCGGACCGGCAAACGGCAAAGCTGCAGAGGCCTCAAGCAGAGCAGAGGATTGAGCCGCCTCTTGACCGCCGTCAATCACATCCGGAATTCCCCCGCGCAGAGCCTCCGCCGCCCGGCGTCTCAAAAGAGTTAAAGCAAAATGAGGCGGGTGACGTGATCAAAACCGTTCTCCTCGACGACAAAAAATTCGTGGTCCGCAAGCGTGGAGAAAAAATGAGCTACGAGTTGTGGCTTCCTTCGATAAAAAACTCCGCAGGCAGTTCTCATGAATATCTCGGAACGATCTCGGACCCCGAGGGAATCAGTCCTCACTACGGCCATTACGGAATCCATTTGGATTATTTTATCAGGCATATCCGTAACGGCCTTCAGGACGAGTACGAACTTTGGGAGGTTCCCAAGCCCAGGAATGGATTTGAAGAAAAGTACCAGGGCCTCCCGATGCGGCGATTGGGCAGACTGGGGCCGTTTTCACGCTCGGAGGTAAGAGGGAAAAAAGGCGTTGCATTGACTGCCCTTTTAGGCGGCCTCGCGGGAGGGGCATTGGCCCTTTCGGTAGGAAAATTCTTGCAGCCTCCCGCGCAAGTAGCAAAAGAAAACCCTCCGGCGGAAATCAAAAAACCGGGCGCTGGAGGCGAGGGCGATTCCCGAAAACTTGCTGAGGAGCTTCGGAAACTTAGGGAACAGGTCAAAAAACTCGAGGATCAGGCGCCGAAACCTCCTGAAGCGGCCCCGGAAAATATTTATCCCTCGCCCGCGCCTTTGGGAAAGCCCGGACTGGTAGCGCCTTCTTACCGCGCTGAAGAAGCGGTGCCGGATCCTGCTGCCGCTAAATTCGATTTCAAAATCAAAGAGGTCAAAATTCCGGATCCGCAGAATCCGAAAAATCTTGTCGAAGCCCGCTGGAGCCTTTTGGTTCACGAGCGTCCGGCTTTACTGCTCGAAGGGAATCTTTCCCATCCCGCCGCTTTAAAGCAGATTCAGGAACTCCAGGAATATTGGGAAAAACTTGGCCCTCTCGGCTTGCAGGTTGCGCTGGTCGATCGAAGCGGAATAGCAAAAGAAGCATTGGACAGGTGGATTACCGGCAACAAAATTGATATTCCCGTGATTTTTGATTCGAGCCCTGCAAAGTTTAAAAATCAGGAGCCTTTCCGGCTTTATTACGCGAAACAGGGCAGGCTGAATCTCCTCCGGGGAGCGCCGTCCTGGTCCTACATCCTTGGCTACCTTCAGAAACCGCGGCCGCAGGACGCCGAGGATCGTACGGCTAAAAGGATTTGGAACGGCTCAAGGCCGCTCGCGCTTACCGGGCTTACGGAAGGAATTCACGCCCATCTTCTCGAGGAATTGACCGCTGATCAGTTGAGCTGGATGCTTCACAACGACCCGCGCAACAAGCAGGCTGAGTATCTGTTTTCTTCTGATGTCTTCAAAGTTGTCCACGTCAAAGATTTTTCACCTGAGGAGCGCGCGAAGATCGATTTCGTGGAATTCAATCTGATTCGAGAGAAGCTTAAAAAGATATTACCCCTGCTCGGCCAGCCATTGGACGGTGAGGGGGACGAAAACGATCTTTATCTTTTGGACTGGTACCATTATTTTTTCAAACCTTATTTTATTCTCCATCAAGTCAGCGGCGAAGGCGCCGAGCGATTTATGAACGTTCTCAAAGATGTGATTCCGTTTCATTTGGAGACCGTTTATCCGTCGCTAGGCATTAAGAGCGACGACGATTTGCTCCCTTACCGGGCAGAGACCGCGGAGTATCTTCTCCGCCATCCCGGGAATCCCGAAATTTGGCGCCGCCTTGAAGCCTCTTGGACAAAGCACCGGACTGAACGCAAATTTCCATTTTCGCTTTCACTTCGTTACGTGCTGGGCGATGCAATGGAAGCGGTCCCCGAGGCCGCGGCTTTGCTTCAATTGGCCGGCGTGCAGGACCTCCGGTTTCTCAGTCAGGCAGGGCAATCCGGCATCCTTCTTCCGATGACGGTCAGGAATAAACTTTTTGAATCCGGCTTGCTCGGTAAAAACGCCTGGGCGCACAAGGGCGTCCTATTCGGGGCCATGCCGCTGCCCGATAGCGAGCGCCGGAAACGTATCATCGAATTCTTTGTGGGAAATTTTAGCGGCCTCGGCAATCCGGCTCAGCCTCTTCCCGTATTATCAGGCCGGCCGAATGGAGGAGCAACCACGCACGGGAAATCCTCAGGCGCTTCTCCTTCGCAAAATAATGGGACCGCCGGGGGGCCGGGTTTTCTCGATCTCGTCAAACCGAACCGGAACAGCCGCGGACTGGGAGGGCTTCACAGGCACCTGCTTTTTTCTCTGAACCGGAAGCAGAAGGCCGAGGCCATGGGAATTTTGGAGAAGGCGGCCTATGACCTGTCTGCCAAACCGGATTTGAAGTACGAGGATTTTCAAAATGTTCTTAAGGAACTCAAGGGCAAAGGGTTTATCTCCGATCTCATAAGCTTCGGTCTGTTGGAGAGAGCCCAAATTAGCCAATTGGCCGGATCGCCCTTTCTTGCTTCGCCCGCCATTTTGTGGCCTTGGTACCAAGTTTTTGCGCCTGAAGCCAATCCTTTCGATTTTTCCTCTATGCCTCAGGAATTTTCCTACATTTTCTCCGAGCCTTTTCCGGTTTTTCCAGGAAGTTTTGCCTACACTTTCAGAAATCTTTTGGGGGCTTCGAGCGCAGGCAGCGCCCCAAGCCAGCTTGCGTCATCCTTTGCCATTATCGGAGACAATTTGCGAATCGCCTTTGCTAAAATGCCGTTCGACGTTCTGCTGCGCTTCAGGGCTTCCTCCACTTCAGTGTTCGATCCCGAAGTCTATTTCCGCTCGAACTATCAAGAACCGCGCTTTGCGGAGCTTAGGGGAATGGATTTCACAAGCTATTCCCAGCTTACCTACCGCTTAAATCTTACGAGGTTCTCGAATGAAGCGCGGATCGGAGATTTTAACGCCCGTTTTTCCACGCTTTCTCCTTTTTCGGGAGCGGAGGCCAGGATCACAAGCGCGCTCCTTATTTTTTATCTCGAGCATTCGGAGCTTTGGGAGAATCCGAACGCGCGCAATCTGGGCGAGATTTTCGGAAGCGGGAAAGGCATCGCGGACTTGGTTCAGATTTTCCGGAAGCTTCATGACGCCAAAATTTATCAGCGGCTGATGGGGCCTGAGCTGGGGAGC
This sequence comes from Candidatus Omnitrophota bacterium, assembly GCA_023247035.1. Taxonomy (GTDB): domain Bacteria; phylum Omnitrophota; class Omnitrophia; order Omnitrophales; family Aquincolibacteriaceae; genus JAHFHG01. The sequence continues at coordinate 13,585 of JAHFHG010000015.1, read as the reverse complement.
TTTCTCACGGATGATTTTCTCGAGCGCCTGCTCAATGGCAGCCTCGGCGAAGTGATCGAGCAGGAACATCAACTGGGGCTTGCCCTGAGCGGAGGCGCTTATATCGACCGTCTGCGGTTTGAGCTTCACGAACATTTGAAGACCTTTGCCTTTGACCAGGGTCAGGGGCTTCTCCTGCCGTGGATTTCTGACAAGTGGCCGCTCCCGCGCCCGGCCAATGTCGCGCATTTTGATGAAACGCCTTTCCGGCGCGGCGCCGTAGCGACCGTAGCAACGATGGCGATGTTCAATTCTTATTTGACCGTCCTTCTTCAGGAACAGCTTAACAGCGTTTATGCCTCAGGGATCCTCAAGCCGGACAGCAAACCGGAAGAAATCATCAAGTTTCTTGAAACGAAAATCGCGATCCGGGATATGGCGGGCATATTTTTTTACGGAGACAAAACGAAATTGCTTCTTGCCAATCGCGCCGACCGGGACAGGCTCACGGCGTTAACGGCCGATGCCCACCGGCGCGGGATTCCGCCGGACAGGTACAATCATATCCTGGCCATTGCTTCCAATCCTGAGGTGAGGGCGGAGGCGCTTTCTTTATTGAAATTATTGACCGGAGAAACCGCGCGCGGTGGATTTGAATTGACTTCGGATGATCAAGACACGGCCGGCCTTCACAGGAATTTTTTGATCTGGTGGGCCGGGCAACGCAAAAATGCGGAAGATGCCAAATCGTGGGCCGAGCTTTTAAAAAAGATTGCGAGCCCGGCGCTGCAAAAGGATTTTTTAAAATGGGACAATGCCCGGCGCAGCCAGTTTTTGCAACTCCTGGCGGAGATAGGAAAAAATGGCCGGGATAAACTCAAAGACGTTCCGGAAATATTTGCCCCGTATCTGAAAAAATCTCAGGCCTTAAAAGAGCATCCGGAAATTCCTCGGATGAAAAAGAGACAGTCGCAGGCTCAAGCCGCGCAAGCCGATTTCCGCCGCCGGCAGGTCGCGGCCTTTAATCGCGCAGTGGAATCAAGTCCGGCCCGCCGTAAGGGCGCTATCCTTAGAAAAAGCCAAAGCCGCTCCGAGTTGAGAGAAGCCCTTCAAGAGACCGCCGAGATCAGGCGGGGAATAAGTTCGACGGAAATTCAAAAATACTTTTCGCGGATTTCCGGTCTGGATTCCCATTTTGCAAGCGCTTTTAGCGCCCCCGAGGTCAGGCAAGAGCTCGAGCGGCGGACGGGAATCCGATTGCCTAATCCGGCAGAGGAAAATCTTTCGGGCTACGTGCTTTTTAATTACGATCCCAAAATCCACGATTTGAGTCTGATGAAGGCTATGGCGCGCCAAGTGGAGCAATTCCACGGAATCAAGGTCGCCTTGTTCGGCAATCCCGGAGAACTTTTCACATTGCGGAGGGAATTGAAATCCGACGCCCAATATTTTGAGGCGCCGGAGGAGTCTGCCGCGCAATTTCTTAATATCGCCAAAAGCACGCTGGGAATCACGGTGGAGCACTTGAATCAGGTGTTCCATCTTGAAACGGGCGCAAGGCCTGAAGAAAAAGATTCAGGCCGCGCGGCTTTAATTGCAATTGCCGCCGTCTCGTTATCCCAAGGCGTGGTGGTTATGATCAACTTCTCCGCTCTCGAACCTCAAGCCAGGACGATTACGGCCTACGATCTGGCCTCTTCGCTGCTCGCCGTCCGCCGGCAAATTGAACATTCCGCCTAACAGCGATGAGAAAAGCGGGCTAAGAACCTCTTCCAATATCAAACTTCTTTCATTTTTTAAATTGGCATATATGTTGCAAAACTAAAAATGCTGAAGTTTGACACGCGCACAAGCGCCGCGTAAAAAACGGTATCGGCAGTTTACAAAAACGTACGGTTTAACAATTTTGTGGGGAAAATGATTATTCCTTTAAAGGCTGCGGTCCTGACGGCCGGAGATCCTTCTTCCGGGGGAAAAAGAGAAGATCCAAGCGGCCGTCTGCTTCGGGATTTGCTGGAGAGCCTGCCCGCAGAAGTGGTCGCTTACCGGGTTGTTCCTGACGACAAAGAAGTTTTGATCAAGACGTTTATCCATTTAGCGGATATTTTGTCCTGTGATTTGATTTTAACGATCGGCGGAACCGGCCTGGGCCCGCGGGACTGGACTCCTGAGGCGACCCGCGAAGTGATTGAAAAAGAAATACCCGGCATCTCGGAGGCGATCCGCGAGTCCAGTCTTAAACAAATGCCCGGGGCAATGTTATCCCGGGCCGTCGCGGGCGTTCGCCGTACTTCTCTTATCATCAATCTTCCGGCCCATCCTGCTGCGTTGAAAGATGCGTTTGAAATTTTAAGGCCGGTCCTGTCTTCAGCCCTGCAGCTGATCAAGGGAAGGCCGGCCGATTCCGGTAAATCTCCGTCGTTATCACGGCCGCCTTTTTCAGAACACCCCCTTCTGCGATAAATAAAAACGGGCGATAAAAAGAGGGTTTTAGATAAATTCCCTTTTTTTTTATTCCGTCATATAATGCGCAAATGGCCCACACAGAAACACACCTTACTTTTGACGGTTTGGGGATTGCTCCCAGGCTTATTGAGATTTTGGACCGGCTCAAGTTCAAACATCCGACTCCCATTCAGCACAAGGCCATTCCCGTGATCCTTGAGGATAAAGATCTGATCGGGATCGCGCAGACCGGCACGGGAAAGACGCTGGCCTTTGCCGTTCCGATTATCCAGCGGCTTTCCCTTAAAAAAGGCAAAGCGCTGATCTTGGTGCCGACCCGCGAACTCGCGATACAGGTGAACGAAACTTTTCAGAAAATCCTGCCCTTTTACGGCGGGATCAAGGCCGCAGTCCTCATCGGAGGAGCGCCTATCTATCCTCAAATTCAAGCCCTCCGCAAAGTGCCGCGCGTGATCATTGCAACGCCGGGCCGCCTGATTGACCATTTGGAACAGCGGACCGTGATGCTTGCGGACGTGAATGTGCTGGTCCTTGACGAAGCCGACCGGATGCTGGATATGGGCTTTGAGCCTCAAGTCCGGCGGGTTCTCGCGTCGGTTCCGAAAGACCGGCAGACTTTATTTTTTTCGGCCACCATGCCCACGCCTATTCTTAAGATGGCCTCCCAGTGTATGAAGCTCCCCGTGTGCGTCGAGATTGCGAAATCCGGGACCACGCCGGAGCGCCTGACCCAGGAACTTTTCATTGTCTCCAAAGAAAGGAAATTGGAGCTTTTAAAAAAGCTGCTTGACCAATACCACGGAAGCGTGCTTGTTTTCGCCCGCACCCGGTTTGACGCAAAAAGAGTTGCAGGCCTCCTCAAGACCGCAGGCCAGGCTTCGGCCCAGATTCACGCGGACCGGACGCTTGCCCAGCGCCGCGAGGCCCTGGAAGGATTTAAGACGGGCCGGTACCGGGTGCTTGTGGCCACCGATATTGCGGCCCGGGGCATCGACGTGACGGGCATTGAACTGGTCATTAATTATGATCTTCCGGAGGAAGCGGAAAACTATGTTCATAGAATCGGCCGGACAGGACGGGCGGGGCATGAAGGCCGCGCCATTTCTTTTGCAACGCCCGATCAAGCCAGCGAAGTCAGGAGCATCGAAAGGCTCTTGCAGAAACCGCTTCCCGTATCCAAACATCCTGAGCTCCCTGCGGAGCTTTTTTTCGAGTTTCGCCCGGCCGGCCGCGGTTTTCACACAAAACGCCGCCGGTCATTCGGCAGCCTGCGCCGGTCCAGGCGCCGGTAAATTTTTTCCGGCAACTCTCACCCTCTTAAAACACCCTCTAAAAAAAACCGACGTCGGCGCCTTATCTTCAATAAAAATCTCTTCATAATTTTGATTAAAATTGATCTTTAAAGAAGGTTATTGACTTGAGTTCCGCAAATTTCCGAATTCATGGAGCATCACTCTTGGTAAGACAAGGGGTTGTCATTGATAAAAACATTCAGGAACGACAGAAAGAAAAGCAAAATTTGCGGAACTCAAGTTATTGATTAGAGATAAATCGTTTTTCAATCATCTCCGGCGGATTTGAAGCCTCTCACTCTTGAAACTCAATAAAGTGTTGTGTATCTTTTTTTTAGATTTCAGAAGAGGAGGCGTTACGGACATGTTATCCCTTCGATGGACGAAGCTGCCTTGGGCGGGAGGCGCGGGACTGAGTCAAATTTTCAAAAAAAACAAACGGGAATTTCTACGGGTACGGTCTCATAATCTGGTCAAATATCACTACCTTTCCTCGCGAGGCCCGACCGAACGCGTTTCCAATATTATCAACCTATCCGAAGGCGGACTTCAGTTCCGGTACCGGGGCCGCATCACCGTCGGGACCGCCGTCAAAATGCTGATTAATATCGTTGAAGAAGGAAAGCAGATCCCCGTTCTCGGCCGGGTCAAATGGATCGGCCGCGCGGAGGGCCGGAGCCGTTCCGTGCGCGTGGGCGTCTCTTTTATGGCGATTGAAGACGAAGACAAAAATTTTATCCGGCGTTTTATAAGGCATCATAAAAAAGAGTTCCTCTTCAAATAAATCTTCCTTACAATACAAGGCAGAAGTTCCGAAAAACACTCGAGACAATCTCTTATCTCATCCGAAAAATGACGCGCGAAAAAATCCGGAAATTATCCCATCAAGAACTTGTTTTGAGACAAAATGGGCAAATGGAGAAGAAGAAGCTTCCTTTTATCGCGCTGCTCAATAATATTCGCAGCCTTTATAACGTAGGCTCTCTATTGAGGACGGCCGACGGGGCCGGCCTTGAAAAGATTTGGCTCTGCGGGATTACCGGGATTCCCCCTTCAAGCAAAATTTCCAAAACGGCTTTGGGGGCTGAAAACCGCGTGGCGTGGGAATTTCATCGTGACGCGCGAGTATGTCTGAAAGATTTAAAGCGTCAGGGGTATCAAATTGCGCTTTTGGAGCAGACGGAGAAAAGTATTCCTTATGAGACGTTCGCGCCTCAAGGGCCTGTCTGCCTGGTAGCCGGCAATGAGATTCAGGGAGTGGAGGAGGGGCTGCTTCCTTATTGCGACCTCGCGCTTGAAATTGAAATGGCAGGGCTTAAGAATTCGCTTAATGTCACTGTGGCTTTCGGAATCGCAGCTTATCATATCCGTAATCAATTGAAGTGGAATACCCATGGGGCTAATGTAGGGGCAGGGCTTGTCCCTGCCCTTGAAGGGCGGCCACAAGGGCCCGCCCCTACGCTAGCTGCGAGAGTATGAAAAAACGCTTGCACGCCAGCTTCCGCGGAAGGGTTCAAGGAGTTGGATTCCGTTTCACCACCGAGCGGATCGCCCGCCATTTTAAGGTTACGGGCTGCGTCCGGAATCTTCCGAACGGCAAAGTGGAGCTTGTGGCCGAAGGCGAGGAGCAGGCGCTCGTAGATTTTCTGAAAGCGCTTCGCGAAGGGCCGATGAGCCATTACATTGAAGACATTGAAATTGAATGGTCGGAAGCGTTAGGAAATTTTACGGAATTCGGGATTGGGTATTAATTTCGGTTTCAAGCGTTTAGGAACAAGGTAAGGGCGTATTGCGATACGCCCTTACGGAAGGAAGCAAACAAATGCGCCTGGCAATTTTTTCCGACATTCACGCGAACCTAGAGGCCCTCGAAGAAGCGGTGGCGTGCGCTGAGCGTTCGAATATCCAAAAATATGCCGTGCTGGGAGACACCGTCGGATACGGCGCCAATCCGGATGAATGTTTCAAATGGGCCGTTCAAAAGGCCTCCATTTATATTCTCGGCAATCACGAAAAGGCCCTCATCGACCTCTCGATTGTCGAGGATTTTAGTTCGCCGGCGCGCGAAGCCATTTTATGGACGCGGAAAATAATGGCCGAATCCCTGCGGCGACTTGTTTATGATTTGCCTTACTTAAAAATAGAGCGAGGCGTCACTTTTGCGCACGGCAGCCCCGGCGAGCCGGAAGAATTCCGGTATCTGTTTTCGTTTCAGGACGCCGCGCCTTCGTTTAAAAAAATGAGCGGGCCGATTTGTTTTGTCGGCCACACGCACGTGCCGCGCTGCTTTTGTGAAACTGAAAAGTCGGCATCCTATTTAAAACCGGGGATTGTATCCCTCAAAAAAGGGGAGCGCTATATCCTCAACCCGGGAAGCGTGGGACAGCCGCGCGATAAAGACCCGAGGCTTTCCTTCGGAATTTTTGACGATGAAAAACAAACCTTTGAAGTTATCCGGCTTGAGTACGACAATCAGAAGGCCGCGCAAAAAATCCGGAAGGCAGGACTTCCGGCCTATCTGGCCGACCGGCTGTTATGAGTAAGCACGATTTATTAAATGGAGCAAATTAATTTTTCTGTCATTGAATGTTTTTATCAGGAATCCAAATTCTGGATTCCCCTGTGAAATCGCCGAGCGGTTTCCAGGACTTAAGCCCCGGAAACGCTTCGTATTTTTCGGGGCCGCGTTTGCGGAATGACAATCACAAAGAAGACGATAAAGGAGTTCAAGGACTCAAATGAAAGCCAAAGAGGCTAAGAAGCTTATTCAGAAGCTGCGCGAGGAAATCGAATACCATAATAAAAAATACTATATCGACGCGGCGCCCCGGATCAGCGATTTCGAATACGACAAGCGGATGCGCCGGCTCATTGAATTGGAAACGGAATTCCCCGATCTCCGGCCGCCGGATTCTCCCTCTCAGCGAGTCGGCGGAGCGCCGGTCAAGCGATTTAAACCCGTCACGCACCGCGTTCCGATGCTTTCGCTGGACAATACGTATTCTTTGGAAGAGGTCGTGGAGTTTGACAAACGGGTTAAAAAATTTCTCGCCCGGGACGATGTCGAGTACTTTGTCGAAGAAAAAGTAGACGGCGTTTCGCTTTCCTTGATTTATGAAAACGGGCTGCTGGCGCTGGGCGCGACGCGCGGTGACGGGAAAACAGGGGACGACATCACGGAAAATGTCAAAACGATTCGGGCAGTTCCTTTAAAAATTCCCCGCACTCCGGGTTTTTCCGGAAAAATCCCTTCCCTCCTCGAGGTGCGTGCCGAGGCCTATCTTCCGCGCGAGAGCTTTGAGAAGATCAACAAGGAAAAAGAAAAACTGGGAGAAGAATTGTTTGCCAATCCGCGCAATGCGTGCGCCGGGAGCCTGAAACAACTGGATCCCAAGTTGGTGGCGGCAAGAAATCTGGACGCTGCGGTTCACGGAGTGGCGGTCTGGGAAGGGGCGTCGGAATTCAAGACGCAAAGTGAATCATTCGAGGCGTTGACGAAGCTTGGAATAAAAACAGTAGCCCATCATAAGGTCTGTAAAAATATCCGTGAAATCGAGGCCTTTATCGAGGACTTCCGCAAGAAAAAAAATACTTTGAATTATGACGTGGACGGCCTCGTGATCAAGGTGAACCGTTTGGATTATCAAAGGGCCTTGCGCGCCACTTCCAAATCCCCCCGCTGGGCCATCGCCTATAAATATCCGGCGGAGCGCGCTCAAACTCTTTTGGAGGACATTAAAGTCCAGGTCGGGCGAACGGGCGCCTTGACGCCGGTGGCGATTTTAAAACCCGTCCAGCTTTCGGGAACTACGGTTTCAAGGGCGAGCCTCGACAACCGCGACGAGATCGAGCGGCTCGACGTGCGGATCGGCGATTCGGTGATTGTCGAAAAATGTGGCGAGATCATTCCCAAGGTCGTGGAAGTCATGAAGGGAAAAAGGCAGGGGCATTTGAAAAAATTTATTTTTCCGGACCGCTGCCCGATTTGCGGAGGAGAGGCGGCGCAGCTCGGCGAGGAAGTCGCCGTGCGCTGCGTCAATCTCGATTGTCCCGCGCAGCTTAAAGCCCGTATCCGGCATTTCGTCCAGCGCGACGCAATGGATATTGAGGGACTGGGCGTGGTCTGGATCAGCGCGTTTGTCGATAAAGGCCTCATCAAGGATTTGGCGGATATTTATAACTTGGATTTTGATCAAGTCATGAATTTCGAACGAATGGGGAAGAAATCTACGGAGAATTTATTTCAGGGAATCGAGGCCGGCAAGTCCCGCCCTTTGGAGCGGCTGATTTTCGGCCTCGGGATTCTGGGAGTGGGCGAGCGGGGGGCCTATCTCTTGGCTCAGAAATTCAAAAGCCTGGAGCGGCTTGCGGAGGCCGGCGAAGAAGAACTTCAGGTGATCCGCGAAATCGGGCCTGTGACCGCGCGCGCGACGCGCCATTTTTTCCGCCAGGCCGGGACGCATAAAATTCTCAATCGATTGCGCAAGGCCGGCGTCCGGTTTGATATTGTGGATCAAGTCAAATCGGACACGCCGTTCAGCGGAAAAACTTTTGTGATTACGGGGACGCTTGAGCATTATGAACGCGGGCAAGCCGAGGCCTTGATCCGCAGCCTCGGCGGGCATCCGAGCGGAAGCGTGAGTCAAAAGACAAACATCCTGATTGCGGGAGAAGGCCCGGGATCAAAATTAGACAAGGCCAAAGAGCTCGGGATTAAGATTATCGACGAAAAAAAATTCCTCAAAATGCTCAAAGCAAGCGGGATTAAGGTTTCAGCTTGAATTCAGGGGCGCCGCTCGGGTTTTTTATAGCATTCTTGTTCTTTAAGCAATATTGACTTATTCCCTTCATCAGAGCAATTGCCTCTTTCGATTTCGCCAGGCATACTTCGTCTAACCCATTTTGTCTCAAGGAGTTCGCCAAAAATTGATGAAGCCTTTTTTCTTTCGGCCCCTGGCCTTTTTTTTAATAGGGACTCTTGCCCTTCCGGTTCACCCATTTCCTGTTTCAGCCGCAGAGGCTCCAGAATATTTTTCCCCTAACGGTCTGTCCGCTGATTTATCGAAAATCGAAGTTCACGAGGAAATCGGCAAAATACAAGCTAGCCTTACAGGCGCCTCGGACAAAACAGTCATTCTTATTCAAGATGCTCACGCGATTCCGGCAGCGCAGCAAAATATTCAAAGACTTATCCATTATTTTCAAAATCAATACAGTGTTTCGCTCGTTGCTCTCGAAGGAGCCGGCGCCCCGTTAGACCCGCAGATATTCAGAAGTTTTCCTGACAAAGAACTCCTCAAGAAAGTGTTTAAGGAATATCAGGAACGCGGAGAGCTTACGGGCGGCACGGCTTCGGCGATTTTTAATGAAAAAGACAGCGCTTATCAAGGCATCGAAGATTGGGGCTTGTACGAAGAAGGTGTCGGTTTTTATCTTCAAGCAATGGAGAAAGAGGGGGAGATTCTAAAAAAGTTGGAAGCAGGAAGGTCGAAGCTGGAAGAAGAGAAGGGAAAAGTTTATTCAAAAGAGCTTCTGGAGCTTGATAAAATCCTTGAAAATTTTTACCAGAACCATGCCTATCTTTTGCAAGTCCTTCAGAAATTGGCAGCTATTCAAGAACCACCGCCCGGATCAGAACTTGCTTTGCTTTTTCACGAAAGCAAACAAGAAAATGTCGACGATAACACCGTTGAGATGGAAGTAAGACGGATTGCACAGAAGGTGAAATCAATCTTGAAGTCGAAAGCCGTAACCCCAGACGGAAAATCTCGGTTGGCGGAGTTCAATGCCAAGTATCAGGAATTTCAAACTTCCCGCCTCACGCCGCAGGCATTCGCTTTATTCCTCAAAGAAGCAACGGCGAAGCGCCGTCTCCCGATCAAAATTTCCAGCCAGCTTTCCCGCTCGATGAAGAACCAGAAAAGAATGCAGGAGATTAAAGGGACAAAACTCTTCGAGGATTTTGAACATTACGCAGAATTGGTCAAGAATTCATTGATTCAAAACGGGGAACAAAAAAATCTCAATGAACAGACTAAACGGCTGCGAATCTTTGAACGGTTGGCTCAGATGGAGCTCAATCGAGAGGATTGGAATCAAGTCAAAGAATGGAACGACAAGGATGTCTTTCTCCAGGATAACGCTTCGCTGTTGACTGCTCACCTCGCCTTTTATCAGAACGCCGAGGCGCGGGAGGCGGCGATGTTTGAAAATCTGATGAAACAGATAGGGAACATGTCATTCCCGCAATCTTTAAGCGGGAATCCAGGTTCTGGATCCCCGATTAAAACATTCGGGGATGACAATCTTAAAACATTCGGGGAAGACAAGCGCGGATTGAGACGCAACTCGATCCTCATTGCTGGCGGCTTTCACACGGAAGGATTCACCCAGAGATTGAAGGAGGCAAATATTTCCTACGTTCTCGTGGCGCCCGAGATCGGCTCGATTCCTGAGAATATTCCTTATCGCGAGCACATGAAGGGCGAAGTTTCGTGGAAAAATTATTTCGAGGTGGAGAATGGCAGGATAAATTTATACAAAGCCTTTGTGCGCGGGACAAGGGATCGGCTTCTAAGTGAAATCAAAGAAGAAAAGGGTCGAGTCCTCAAATCCTGGAGGGATCAGATCATTCTGGATTTGGCCAATAAGAATGAAGTCGCGAAAGCTGGCCGCTACACGTCTTTTATTGATGAAGTTGCAACCGCCGGACAAATTTTTGCCAACAATTTGAGAAGCAATCCCACGCCGCTTCGCTCCTGGGACGACACAAAACGCCGGTGGACGGCGAACGTTGAGCGATTTATCGAAGGACTGCACAGGCTTCAATCGAATAATCAAATTACCCAGGAAAACATTTTGAATCTCCTTAAACCCTCCACAATTCCTGAAAAATTTGTGAATCCAGAAGTACTTGTGCAAGGTGGAAGTGTCCCAGTAACAATCGAACTTGCCATCGAAGAAGGTTTTGGCCGTTCCGAGATGCGAAGTGATCAAGCAAGTCCTAAATTTTTGGACGCCATCTCAGGAATGGCGGAAGTGCTTTCAGAAGTCATTCATCCTGCTCAGGGTCGAAGATACATCATTCTCTCGGGTCTTGAATCAGAGAGAAAGCTGATTGCTGAAAAAATCACCCAAGTTTCTAACAGTTTGATAAGGGATGGGAAAATTATTAGAGAAGATAGTAATGCGCTTACGATCGTTTTCGATGAACGATCTCTAAAGGAAGAAAAAAGCGTCCAAGTTTTTGTGACTAATGGCCCGATTATAGACAATGCCGTTGTTCAAAAGTCCGATATTGTGATTGATCTAAACCAGAAAAGAGACATATCGGTTTGGCATTACCCATTGATGTTTGCAGCCTCTGAGATTCCACCGCCTGCAAAGATAGGAGATGTTTTATTTCGAGGGCTTCCTCTTTCTTTACAAGAATTCCAAGAAGTTATTGAGAAGGGGTTCCAATTATCGGAAAAAGATGGACGGGATGCGATATGGGCATCTGGAACACCTTCATTGGCTGGCTATTACGCCTCTCCGCCTCCAATAGACAATGATGGAAAAAGTCCTTATATCTTTGAATTGGACGGAAAATTAAAGGATTGGGAACCTGACCCTCGTGATCATTGGAAATTTCCTAAAGAGTTCCCTGCGAAGGGAATTCTAAAAATATGGCAGTTTGATCCAGAAAAAGGTTTTGTCCCTTATGTTGGTCAGCTTCCAACTGGCCGATCTGAAGTCCGAGCATCGGCGGATATGACGTATCGAAACCAGAAGGTCGAAGTTCAAGCAATTCCAGTTGATCATGCACCAATTACCCGCTCCGAAGTGCGGGCGGAAGTGCCTAAAAAGAAGACGAATTGGCGCAGAGTTTCTAAATGGTTAGGGGCTGGCGCTGTAGGCTTTATCGGATTGGCGGTTTTAATTATTATTACCAATCAACGCCCTCAAGGAGATTTAGAAAAAATCGGACGCCTGCAGCGAGAAATGGAATTCGACGACAAACTCGCCAAAGGAATCGGTAATCTGCCGCCCGGTGTTCAAAAAATAATTCCTTTAGATCCCAAGAAACGTCTTTTAGATGACATCGCTGAACAAGCAAGATTAATTGAACAATTCAGCAAAGAATATGCGATGAAGAGATTCTTGCTTTCGGAAGAGGATATTTTCGGCATCGAAGACTTCACGAAAGGAAATCCGGATCCCGTCCGTCCGTTTCTTCCCCGAAAAGACGCGCGCGTCGATGTTCAGGTAGGCGGCTTCCGGTCGGTCATTGGAGTCGACATTAATAAGACAACGCACGAAATCGAAATCAGCTTTGTACGAATTACAAGAGCAGGGATTGACAAAATATTTCGCCCCAGCCCTAAAAAACTGGAAAACTTGATTGATGAGTTGGAAAAATTTTTAAAGGAAAAAGACGTCAATCTTCGGGAAACCGTTTTATCGACTCTTGGAAATATAGGGCCGGCAGCGGAAAGAACCTTTCCTTTGGTCTTGGCTGTGGTTTCCTCCGATCAGGAAATTGATGTCCGTAGTCAAGCGGTGAGAACCGTTTCGCAGATCGCTGCGAGTAAAGAAGCAAAGGCCCAAGCGGTCAGCGTTTTGGCGGGATTGCTCAGAGACAAAGCCCTGCGTTTTGAAGCTGTTTTGAGTTTAAAGCGTTTCGAGGATGAAGCGCTGGCTCCACAGGCAGGAGTGATTAGCGCACTCCTTCAAGAAGCATTGCAGAAATTAGGCCCCAAATTAGGCCCCATTGAAGGAGAGGTTTACCGTGAGCTTTTGGAGAAAGTAAAGACGCTGCAGAAAGATTCCAAACCTTCCCGCTCCGAAGCGCGGAGCGAATTAGCGGACTTTTTCAAGCGCCGTCAGCCGTTTTTGGTGGTCGTTAATCCGATGCTCGTGATTGGAGACTTGAAGGGCGAATGGCCGAAAAGCAGATTTAAGGATACCCACATCTTCCTTAACTTGGGTCATGTCGCTTTCCAGGGAGTCCAGTTTTTGTTCCATTCGACCCAATCCTTCCCCGAAAACCTTGAATTGGCCTTGAAGATCTTCAAGAATTACCCCCCATTCTCTCTCGCGAGAGAATTCGGGGCCTGGAACTTTTTTAGGCGGTTTGTTCATAGCGGGCGAATCCTAGCACTTCCTCCTGCCGGCGTCAATTCCTTTTTTGACAATAAAAGTTTTATTTTAAAACAAAAATTTCCTTCCCGCTCCGAAGCGCGGAGTGAATCAGCAGAAGAACTGACCCAATACGCACGCCGCAAGGTATACACCGATTTCAAACTCCCCCCGTTCTTGTCAGAATCTTTTAAGGTGACCGTGGGAGAAAGGGGATTTATTTATTTCGGCAGCTGGATAGAGAATGGAAAGCAGCATCAAGTCCAAATCGGACTCGAACGCCTTCAGAAAGGAGACGAAGTCACCCTTACGAAGCAATATTTAGATCAACCTCCCCAAGGATTTGAGCCTCAGTGGATTCTGAGATTAGAAGATTCAGGAGGAAACACCTTCTATTACCGTTTCACTCAGGAAGGGCATCATCTGAAACAAATCGATCTTACGGATCAGGGCTACCTGACTTATTTTTTGAAGGAAGGCCGTTACGCCGATTTCAAACTCCTCCCGTTTTTGTCAGAATCTTTTAAGGTGGCCGTGGGAGAAGGGGGATGGATTCATTTCGGCAGCTGGAGGGAGAATGGAAAAAAGCATCGAGTCGGAATCAGACTCCGGAAGCTCGAAGAAGGAATAGAAGTCACGATCAGGAAAGATTTCAGATCGGGTCGATGGCTTCTGATTGTCGAGACGCCGTCTTCCTATTATCAAACACTTCATTATGAGTTTACACC
>JAHFHG010000050.1 GCA_023247035.1 Candidatus Omnitrophota bacterium | reverse complement strand
CGCGCTCTGAAGTGCGGAATGGTTTTGCAGTGACTCGAGTTAGTGAGATGTCCGACAACAAGGCTATTGATTTCGATTTCGGGAGCCCAAGCGGTAAAGAATATAGGGCGCAATTAATGAAGGGACAAGGGAAACGTTGGTTTTTATTTGTTATACCTAAAGAGGGGCTAGGCCGGTCGGGTAAAGGAGAATACCGGTTAAAAGAAAACCGCGAAGACCGCCCTAATCTCGTGGCAATTTTGACTGCTTTAGTTCATCATCCTGTAACGCGGCAAAGCATGAAACCCCAGTTGGATTATTGGGAATCCTTTCTGCAGATTTTGCCTGGGGATCTTTTGAAATTAGTGCAGGAAACGCCTCTGATTGAACTGCTTCCAGAAAAAAGGCAGCAATACCTTGAAGCCATCGTTCAGAATGTTCTAGATGAATGGACAGAGGAACAGATCCAAATGCTTGCAGCCGGGAAAACCGGAGAGCAGACGCAGAGGGTCTCTGCTTATGGGGGCAATCTTCATTTAAGCTCTAATGAGAGAAAAGGGATTCTCAATTCGATCAAAAGCCGTTTCTTATCCTCAAAGTTCGTGTTGGACCGGCCTCTTGAAAAGATAATGATTGTGGAAAAAACCGAATGGTGGCGCAATTATTACAAAATGATTTTTAAAACCGTTAAGGAATCGGCCGAATTATTTTTCGTTGATGATTCCCAAGGCCTTTTTGAGTCCCCAAATTTGCAAAAGGCTGATTTGATCATCGCGGATTCGGGAGGAATAGGCGAAGATGCCGAGGCCTTTGTCGGCGAAATCCGGGAAAAGGAATCGAAGGCGTCGGTTATTATTTACGGTGAAAATTTCACATTGCATCAAATAAGAAAACTCCAAGAGTTCGAGAATGTCGCTCTCCTAGGAAAAGATTATGACCATGATGGGGCCCTGCCTCATTTCCTTCGTGATCTTTTTTCCCGGTCCGAAGTGCGGGCAATAAAACCAGGTGGAAGGGGAATCCCTTCGACCCTCGGCCGTCTGCCTTCGACCTCGGCGGTTTCTGCCGCCGCTCCCCGCTACGAGGTGCGATTGGGTGAAAGTTTAAAAGCAGAGTCGAGGGATTTGGTTTTGAGGCCGGAGGAATTGCTTATTATCCGGCGCTTTCGTGACGGGCTTGTGCCGTTTTTTATTTTCGAAACTTTGAAACGAACGGGCGTTGCGGAATTGGTTGAAGTGGTCAGCCAAGTGCTGGGGCGCCCCGCATTTGCGGAGGCGCTGGAAAGATTCTCGCAGGAAGATTCATTGGCCGAAATTTTCCGTCCGGGAACAGTCCCTGTGTTTGATTTCGATCAACTGGCTCGCGCTCACCGCCGGGCTTCCGATATCCCGACCGACGCGAACGAGACAAAAGGCATTTTGCTGCTTAAACCCGACGCCTTGGAAGAACTGGCTGGAAATGCGCGGGCTTCATTTCTCTTTTTGCAAGGAGCGCTGCTACTAAAAACGGGAAAGAATCCCTTTATAGTGAGCGTGGTTGAAAAAGGAAGGGCTGAAAGGATACGAACTCAGCTTGAAAAAGCAGTTACTTCCGAAAAAGCTACCGAGGGGCGTGACCTCGCCCTGATTCCGGAGCTTTTGGGCGCTCTTCGCAATAATTTGGCCGTTCGATTTATTGAAATTGAAAAAGGCCAGACAGCCGCCGCTATTGAAAGGATGTTAATCGAAGAAAACAGAGGAGGCGTTGTCGAGTGGCGAGCCGAAACTTCCTCCGAGGCTGTCGATGTCGATCTTTCCCCAATTCCTCGCTTTGCTTTTAAAGATAAGACGAGTTCCACTCGTAAGCCCGGCCCCAATGGTTCGATTGCCCTCGTCCTGGCGGCTTTTCGCACCCAGCAGCTTGCAGACAGAATCCGAGAATTGGGCAGGGAGAGTTTGCTTAAATCCGATCTTCTTCATAGCGAGGTCAGCCGTTTTATGCAAACTTCTTTGCCTGGTTTTGAGTTCGGGCAAAAGGGTTTTATTGTACCTAGGAGCCTTGCTAAGTTTATGAATGACCAGCGGATTGCCGAATTTGTCGGCTCGCGGGCGTAAAAAGAGTCTTTCCGAAAAACCACCCTTACTTGACACCTTCCCTGGAGCTTCCTATAATCCCCCTTCACTTGGCAAGGGAAATTCGGAACAAATCCTAATGCTCGAATTTTAAATTTAAATTTTTGTTAAGGCGGCTCATCTTATGATTCGAAGTATGACAGCGTTTGCCCGGGTTCAGGCCTCCGCCAAAGACGGCGGATGGGCCGTTGAAATCCGCTC
The DNA here is from genome assembly GCA_023247035.1 of Candidatus Omnitrophota bacterium. Taxonomy (GTDB): domain Bacteria; phylum Omnitrophota; class Omnitrophia; order Omnitrophales; family Aquincolibacteriaceae; genus JAHFHG01. Next base: position 7,929 of record JAHFHG010000050.1, on the reverse strand, counting down.
TTTAAATCACCGCTACTTTGAGTTTTCATTAAAATTGCCTCCGGCGCTGAGCGCTTTGGAAGGGGATATCCGCGAGATGGTCAGGGCCGGAATGCACCGAGGGAAAGTGACGGCCTCCGTCAGCCGGGATTTCCCGGACACGAATTCCAAAAATGTCTCGATTGATGAAGCGGCGGCGGCTTTTTATATCACGCATCTACGGAAACTGAAAAAGAAATTTAAGCTGGAAGGCGAGATCCTTGTTTCCGATCTCTTACAATTTCCGAATATCTTTGCCGGCGAAGAGTCCCAATTCTCTCCGGGAAAAAGCTGGCCGTCTTTAAAAAAGGCGCTCCTGCGGGCCCTTGACCAGGTGAAGGCGGCTAAGGAAACCGAAGGGCGCGCGTTATTTAAGGATATCGCCGGCCGGCTGGAAAAAATCGCTCAGGCTGTCAAAAAAATCGAGCATCACGCGCAGGGTTATTCGGAACGCGTCCTTAAGAAATTAAAAGAGAAATTGGCCGTGCTTCTGGCGGAAAGCGGCAAGGACCCGGAGCGGGTGGAACGAGAGGCCGCTTTTATCGCCGACCGCAGCGACATCACCGAAGAACTTGTCCGGATCAAGAGCCACCTGGATTTATTTCAAAACCGTTTGAAGGCAAATGACGAAGTCGGAAGAGAGCTTGATTTTCTGTGCCAGGAAATGAACCGGGAAGCGAATACAATGGCTTCCAAGGCCCAGCTTTTTGAAGTCTCCACGGAAGTGGTGTTTGTCAAAGGCGAACTTGAAAAAATCAGAGAACAGATCCAAAATATCGAGTAAGCCCGCTGCCTTGGGACCGCAGGAAGCCGCCGGCGCGCCCAAAGGCCTTTTGATCATTCTCTCGGCGCCTTCAGGCTGCGGGAAAACGACAATCGCCGACCGGCTGCTCAAGCGCCACCGGGAATGGGTGAGGTCCGTATCCGTGACCACGCGCCCGGCGCGCGCCGGTGAAAAAGAAGCGAAAGACTATTATTTTGTGACTCCCCGGAAGTTTCAAGAAATGCGGTCCCAGCGCGAACTTTTGGAATCCGCGGGAGTTTTTAATTTTTTTTACGGGACTCCTAAATCTTTTGTTCTGGAGAAGCTCCGGGCGGGAAAAAATATTATCCTTGCCATTGATGTGCAGGGCGCCAGGCAAATCAAAAAGGCTCTGGACAAGAATGCGGCTATCGTCACCTTTTTTATTCTCCCGCCTTCGGTCAGGGTGCTGCGGGAACGGCTTGAAGGCCGCAATACGGAATCGCCGGCCGAAATCCAGCGCCGGATTGAACTGGCCCAGGAAGAGATTAAAGAGGCCGGATTTTACGATCACACCGTCATGAACCAAAATTTGGAACAAACCGTTTTGAAGATTGAAGAACATATCGAAAAATTCTTGAAGGAAAGGAGTTAACATCAATGTCCTACATCTCTCTTGAAAAACTATTTAAAAACGAGGGCATGAGCATTTTTAAGCTGACTCTCGCCGCTGCGGCGAGGGCCAATGAACTCGCTCAAGGAGCGCAGCCGCTTATCAAAACCGCTTCGAAGAAGGTCTCGACGATCGCCTTGGAAGAAATCGAATCGGGAAAGGTCGGGTATGAAGAGACAAAACCTAAAAGCAAAAAGTCTGCTTCATAAGACGATTGTTCATATCCTTACAGGGTCTATCGCAGCCTACAAGGCGGGGGATTTAATCCAGGATCTCCGCGGCGAAGGCGCGCGCGTGATCTGCGTGCTGACCGAGTCGGCCAAACAATTTATCACGCCTCTGGTCCTGCGGGCTGTGAGCGGCGAAAAAGTGCACCACGATTTTTTTTCTTCCGAGACTCCTTATGACGTGCTTCATACGTCCCTGGCCGAGGAGGCGGACATTGTCCTCGTGGCCCCGGCCTCTGCGGATTTTATCGCCCGCCTGGCCTGCGGAATGGCCAATGATTTAGCCAGCTGTATCGTTTTGGCGACGCGCCGTCCGGTGGCGCTTGTGCCCGCTATGAATGACCGGATGTATACGCATCCTTTGACCCAGGAGAATCTCAAGAAACTCCAAAAAATCGGTTACCACCTTATTGAGCCGGTGAAGGGGCATTTGGTTTGCGGCAAAGAGGCCATCGGCCATATTTCGGATTCCCAGTCGATTTTAAGATCCCTCCAGAATTTTCTTCAATGACCGCCGGTTGTTCTCGAGCGATTTTTCAATGCCTGATCCTAAAAAAATACTGATTACAGCCGGCCCGACCCGCGAAATGCTCGATCCGGTAAGATTCCTTTCCAATCTCTCGACCGGAGAAATGGGATATACCCTGGCCCAGTCTGCCAGAGACAAGGGGTATCGCGTTACCTTGATCAGCGGCCCGGCTTCTCGACGGGCTCCTTCCGGCGTTAAGTTTGTTCCCGTGGTCAGCGCGGCGGATCTTATGAGCGCCTGCAAACGCTATTTCCCGTCTCACTCCGTTTTGATTATGACGGCCGCGGTTTGCGATTTCACTTTCCTGAACCCCAAAACGCACAAAATCCGCCGCGCAAAAACAAAAGAGATTTTTTTAAAACAGACGCCCGATATTGTAGCGCACTTAGCGAGCCGGAAAGGGAACCGGCTTGTGATCGGGTTTTGCCTTGAAACCAGGGACTGGCTCAGGAATGCCCGGCAGAAATTGAAAAAAAAGAGGCTCGACGGCATTGTCGCGAATTTTTATACCCCCCGGCACGTTCCTTTCGGCAGGCAAAAAATCACCGCCGCCTTTATCGATCGCCGGGGCCGTACCCAGCTTTTAAAATCGCAAACAAAAAAGCAGCTTTCCGCCCGTCTTCTTCATTGGATCGACGCGTTAAAAATCAATTCCGATACTTGACGAAGGGAATATAATAGGACGCATTTATGCCTTTAAATTACCAACATGATCCGTCGCAAGTTACGGCGGACTATTTGACTTAAGGAGGAAGAAAAGATGAGTATTCACCGCAACGTTTTAACCTCGGGCGTGATCGCATTTCTAATTTTTTCCGGATGTGCGACGGAAGGCGGGCTTGGATTATCAGAACGGGAAACGGGCGCGCTGATGGGAAGCGGACTGGGCGCCGGACTTGGAGCGATTATCGGCAACCAGACAGGGCACGCAGGTGCAGGTACGGCCATCGGCGCGGGCGCGGGCGCTTTGGCGGGAGCTTTACTGGGCGAGACCCAGCGGCGTCAGAAAGAAAGCATCAAACGAGACATCAGGCAGGAAATGATGCAGCAGCAATACCAGCCTCAATATGCTCCTCAACCTTACTCCGGGACGCAGCCGCAGCGCGTCGCCCCGACGGTCCCGCAGCCGCAGCCGCCGTCGCAGGAAATCCACACCAAGTATAACCCCAGGACCGGCCAGACGTTTCCGGAGCGTTTTCGATATGATCCGAATACCGGCGAAGAACTGCAGTATTTGCGCTGATTCATTTTGAAGCGTTCCGCGAAGCCTTTCAGAATCGGGATTCTTACCGGCGGCGGTGACTGTCCCGGATTAAACGCCGTGATACGTTCGGTCACGAAAGCCGCAATCCAGCAGTACGGTTTTGAAGTCTTCGGCATTGAAGACGGCTACGAAGGCTTAATCTTCAAGAGGGGACACTTTCTTTCGTGGAACGATGTTTCAGGTATCCTCGCCCAGGGCGGCACAATCCTTGGGACCTCCAATACGGCGGATCCATTCCGCGCGGCGGTTCCTAAAGGCCGAAAGAAAATTATTTTTGAAGATCAATCCGAATCGGCCGTACAAACTTTTAGAGATTGGAAGCTGGACGCCCTTATTGCCGTCGGCGGGGACGGGACGCTGAGGATCGCCCAAAAGTTATTTGAAAAGGGCATACCCGTGGTCGGTATCCCTAAAACAATCGACAATGATTTGTGGGGGACGGACTACACGTTTGGTTTTGATACCGCAGTCCAGATCGCAACCGAAGCGATCGACCGGCTTCACACGACCGCGGCTTCCCACCACCGGATCATGCTTCTCGAAGTGATGGGGCGCCACGCAGGATGGATTGCCGTTTATGCGGGTGCTGCGGGAGGGGCCGACATCATTCTTATTCCCGAAATCCCTTTTATCATGAAAAAGGTTTGCTTGGAAGTCAACGAACGCGCGCAAAAGGGAAGACGGTTCAGTCTTGTGGTCATTGCAGAAGGAGCGCACGCGAAAGGCGATCCGCCATTTTCCCATGAAGATAAAAAAAATCCCTACCCCCTCAAATTGGGCGGCATCGCCAACGTTTTAGCGCGAACTGTTGAAGAACAAACAGGCCTTGAAACGCGCGCCGCGGTTTTAGGGCACATTCAAAGGGGCGGAACGCCGTCGCCTTTTGACCGGAATTTGGGAACCCTTTTTGGCCACCACGCGGTGGAGCTTGTTCATGCTAAAAAGTGGGGTGAGATGGTATGCCTGGTCGGGCAGAAGATAAAATCCCTGCCGCTTCGAAAGGCCGTTGGAATTTCAAAAAAGGTTCCTTTGAATCATCCTTTAATCCTGTCCGCCAAAGCGTTGGGCGCGTCGTTTGGAATATGAAACAAGAAATAGGAAACATTCTTAGCAGCGTTTTATTTTTTAACTTGTTTCCTGCTTCTTGATTCTTGCTTTCTGTTTAGGGCGCGGTAGCAAAGTGGTAATGCAGAGGTCTGCAAAACCTCTATACGGCGGTTCGATTCCGCCCCGCGCCTCCATTTTCGTTATTGAACTTGGGCAGAATAGTTTTTCGTTATAGCTATCGAATGCTAACCGATGCCAGTTCCCAAAATTTCAGCGTTTGAATTTTCTTCCTTGATCTAGTACGGTGTCAATTTTATTTTTGTCATTCCCGCACGATGTTAAGCGGGAATGACCACCGCTTGTCTCACAAAGAGCGATACTCCATGAATTCGGAAATTCGCAGAACCCAAGAAATATTTTAATTTTTTAAAGACCCGCTCCGCGCGCTCTTTAGAAAACTTCCTTTCAATTATGCGTTTTGTTATAATCCGGCTTGAATTTCAGATAGAAATTTATTTTCCTGCCGGCAGGAGGGAATGGCAGGCGTCCGCTGCTGAAACATCAGCGGACCCGCATTGAAACTTAGCATTCCCTCAGCCCAGGTGGCGGAATCGGCAGACGCAACGGACTTAAAATCCGTCGGGGAGTTAAATCCCTGTGCCAGTTCAAGTCTGGCCCTGGGCAGAGGGAATATTGATTGATCGAATTGCGGCGGGAAATCCGTCGGGGAGTTAAATCCCTGCGGAGTTCGAGTTTCCCTCCGGGCCATTCGCCGGTTGTCCGCCTCCGGGCATTTCTAAATCTCTAAATGAGCCATTTCGGTTTCTTCTTATTAGGCAGTCCATGCGTTATAAGACAAATCATTTTCTGCTTCTGAAAAGAATTTTTGATCACCGCGATCCCGCTTCGCTTGCGGCGCAATTCCGGGCGAAGAGAAATTCTCTTTTTAAGGATTTCGTTAGAGACCTCCCCAAGCCTCTTAAGATCCTCGATGTGGGCGGGCTGGAAGGATTTTGGGAGAGGGCCGGAATCGCCGGAGATCAATCCTATTCGATTACGCTGCTCAATCTGGAGTCCCTGCGGCCCCGTTATGAAAATATCCATTATGTTTTTGGAGACGGAACGGATATGTCCCAATTTCGCAAAGAAGAATTCGACGTCGTCTTTTCTAATTCCGTGATTGAACATGTTGGAGATTACGCGCGCCAATTCAAAATGGGACAGGAGGTCCGCCGCGTGGGCAAGAGCTATTTCATTCAAACGCCCAATCGGAATTTTCCCCTTGAGCCTCATTTCTTCGTTCCTTTTTTTCAATTTTTTCCTTTAGCCTTAAAAGTGCGGCTGATCCGCCGCTTTAGTTTAGGCTGGTTCGAGAAGACCCCGGATAAGCAAAAGGCTTTGCAGATTGCGAATTCCGTCGAATTGCGCACAAAGGAAGAATTTCAATCTATTTTCCCTGACGCCGCTATTTATGAGGAAAAATTTTTTCTGCTGGCGAAATCTTTTATTGCCCTCAAAAAGGGGAGTGGTGGAGGTTCGCCGTCATTGCCGCAGCGGACTTAAAATCCGCGGGAATAAAAATCTTTCTGCCTCCCAATGGAATCCCTCCCCCGTCCTGGCGAAGCAGAGCCGGGCAGTGGGAAGCAGTAATAAGCAGGAAATTTCCCGCCTAATCGAGCCCCGTTCCTTTCTGAATTGATTGGCTTCTTTAAATCTTCAAGCTGTTTCTTGCTCCCAGTTTTGCTTCTCCTGACGCAGCTTCAAAATCTCATCAATACAATTCATCTTTCGACTCTTCCGCCAGCGGCAATCGGGAATCCGCAAATCTTAGAGAAGAGTTTGTCATCTCCTCCTAAATCTCGGCCGAACGGTAGAAAATTTAACCTCTCTCTCTTCTGCGGCTCCCCTCCCGCTAAGGGAGTACGATTGATTTGTTTTGATCCTCATAGTTTTTAAGAGATATTTTTAATGATAGTGATATATTCTTTAAAAAACTTTTAATAAAACTGTTAAAAGTTTTCATATCTTATTTAATTTAAATTAGTTACAACAAAAAATTTTAAAAAAATTCTTGGATTGTTCTATTCGAAGACGTAGAATATTGAGCAAATTCGAATTCCGAAATCCAAAATAGATGCCCCAAAATACCAAACCACAATTCAACTCATCGCTTTTTAAAAAAGACCGCCCGCCCCGAATTCATCCTCTTCCGGGACGATCGTGAATTATTTCAATTATTACGGAGCGTCCGCCTTCTTCAATGGGTTTTTCGCCCTTTTTCTCGTCTATTATGTTTATCTGACCTTCGAACTGGAGTTCAAACGGTGAACTTGTATTCGTTGTCTGTTTTACTGTTCTCTTTCGGAGTTGCGTTGATCGCTATTCTCTCGCTTGTTAAAAGAAGGGACCTTGTCGCGATCCGTTTTGCCCTCTTTAGCATCAGCGTTTGCGGGTGGGGATTTCTTTATTCTGTTTGGACAAGCCAAGATTTGCCGACGGAAAGAATTTTATTTCTTATCCGCCTGTCAGAAATCTTTGCAGTCTTTATACCGATTACTTGGCTTCACTTTATGTTTGAGTTCATTGGTGAAAAAGAGCCCATAAAACATTTCTATAAGCTTAATTATTTGCTTGCCTTTATCTTAGCTGGCTTTTCTCCCACCCCTTGGTTTATTACGGGTGTTCATCAGGTGCCTGTTTTTAATTATTACAAATCGCCGGGGCCTATTTTTTATGTGTTTTTAGCAGTCTTTTTCACTTTGGTGCCTTACGCTTTTTATCATTTAATTCGGGCTTATCGAAAAGCCATTGGCGATACAAAATCTCAATTGGCTTATCTTCTTCTCGGGTGGCTTTTATCTTTTGCCGCTGGCAGTTCGACGTTTCTTCCTGTTTTTCATATCACGGCCTTTCTACCGCTTCTTTTTTTGATGCCTTTGTACCCTATTTTTTTGGGCATAAGTCTGATTCGTTACGGTCTTTTTGATCCTCAGCAGATTGCTGACGCATTCCAGCGTGAGAAGCTGGCGGTGATCGGGACAATGGCCGCGAGTCTGAATCACGAGCTGAGGAATCCTCTTTATATCGCCAAGGGAAAAATCGAGTCTTATCTGGACGCAGCCGAAAGAGGAATTTTTAAGAATGGTGAAGAAAATCTTCACAAGTCTCAGGAAGTCTTAGCTTCTGCGTACTCCCAGCTCACGCGCGCAATGGATATTATGCAGAGGTTTTCAGATTTTGCGAAGCCGATGGGAACGAAAAATTATCAGGAAAAAGTTTTGCTGAAAGATACAGTTCAGGACGTGCTTGCGCTTGTTTCCAATGAATTTCAGTTGAATAAAATCAAAGTCACGGAAACTCCGCAGAATGGAGTGAGTGTCCACGCCAACAAGCGGCAGCTTGAGGAAATCTTTTTTAATTTAATCATCA
>JAHFHG010000014.1 GCA_023247035.1 Candidatus Omnitrophota bacterium | reverse complement strand
CGCTTGTGAAATATAAAATTTCGGTGCCGGACATTCAATTATCCTGCGCCCCGATCCATTCTCCCGAAGGACGGCAATATCTCGGCGCAATGCGCTGCGCGGCCAACTACGCGTGGAATAACCGGCAGTGTTTGACGGCCCTCGCGCGCGAAGTGTTTGAAAAATTTTTCGGCCGGAGTTTCCGGTCGCTCGGAATGGATTTGATCTACGATGTGGCGCACAATATTGCGAAGTTCGAGCGCTACAATGTGAACGGCAAAGAGAAAACGCTTTGCGTCCACCGCAAAGGCGCGACGCGAGCGTTTCCGCCGGGACATCCGGAGCTTCCGGAAGATTACCGCGAAACCGGCCAGCCCGTGATTATTCCGGGAGATATGGGACGGAATTCTTATCTTCTTGTGGGGACGGAGCAGGCGGTAGAGGAAACTTTCGGAACGTCCTGCCACGGCGCCGGGCGTTTGATGTCCCGGGCTGCGGCCGTCAAAGCGGCGCGCGGGCGGTCGATTGAAAGGGAACTAGAAGCAAAAGGGATTATTGTAATGGGCCGAGGGAAAAAAGGTATTGCCGAAGAGCAGCCGGAGGCCTATAAAGATGTCAATGACGTGGTTGAGGTCGTGCACCAGGCAGGCATTGCCAAAAAAGTCGTCCGCCTCCGCCCGCTCGGGGTGATCAAAGGATAACATTTTTTCTGTCATCCCCGCGAAGGCGGGGATCCGGTCGTTAACTCCGGACTTGCTGAGTCTTCAACGAAGCGAGCAGCGAAGATTCATAATTTTAGAAACGGATTCCCGCCTTCGCGGGAATGACAAGAAAAGAACCTTGAATTTTTCTTGATTAGGAGGAAAAATTTCATGAGTAAGATTCGTGTCGCAGTTCTCATCGAGGACTATTATCAGGATTTAGAAGTGTGGTATCCGATCCTCCGGCTCCGCGAAGAAGGGATCGAAGTCGTGACCGTAGAACCTAACGGCCGTAAGGAATACAAAGGGAAGAACGGTTATCCGATTGAGGTCGATAAGTCGATTCATGAAGTCCGCGCCGCTGATTTTGACGGCGTGGTTATTCCGGGCGGCTGGGCGCCGGATAAACTGCGCTTGTCCGAAAAAATCCTGGACTTCGTCAAAACACTTTTTGACCGGGGCAAGGTCGTCGCCTCCATTTGCCACGGCGGCTGGGTTCTCGCTTCAGCCGGAATCTGCAAAGGGAAAACGCTCACGTCCTATATTGCGATTAAAGACGATTTGGTTCACGCCGGCGGAAATTTTGTGGACCGTGAAGTCGTCCGGGACGGAAATCTGATTACCTCGCGCAAGCCGGACGATCTGCCGGCTTTTATGAAAGAAATGATTAAGGCGTTGAAGGAAAGTTAGCGCACGCAAGCAGAAATAGTAAAGTATTCTCTTTGTCATTCCGGCTCGGCCTTCGGCCGTCCGGAATGACAATCTCACAAAAAGGCTAATTGATGAACCGACACTTCGATATTGAGTTGAAAAAATTAAAAGAAAAAGTATTCCGGATGGGATTGCTTGTCGAAAAGGCGATTGAGAATGCTACGTCGGCGCTTCTTCATCGTGATTCGGTGAAGGCTCAGGAAGTTCTGAAAGGGGATCAGGAGATCAACCTTTATGAAATCGAGATTGACGAGCTGGGCCACGAGTTGATCGCGCTCCATCAGCCGGCCGCCGTGGACCTCCGGCTGATCACGATGGTCCTTAAAATCACCAATGATCTTGAGCGAATGGGGGACCAAGCGGTCAACATTGCGGAGAAGGCGCTGGTGATTAATCAAGAGCCTCCGCTTAAGCCTTATCAGGATCTGCCGGAAATGGCGGCCGCGGTCCGGCAGATGGTCCGCGACGCGCTGGATGCCTTTATGACCGCCGATCCGGACAAGGCCAAGGCGATCCTGGAACGGGATGATTTCATTGACCGGATCAACGATAAAATTTACGATGAGATCCAAAAAATTCTGGAGCAGAAATCCCAGCATATCCGCACCGGCGTGAGCCTGATCATGGTGGCTCACAATTTTGAGCGGGTGGCGGATCTGGCGACCAATATCGCGGAGGACGTCATCTACGTTAAAAAGGGCATTGATGTCCGGCACCACATCCGCGAGCGCCGCACCGGGGACAATTTTCAGGAACAGGTGTAAGCGGTTTTCATTTGCATCCGATAAGCCCTTGAAAAATCTCCGGTTAGGATCATTTTCCTCCCAGCTAGACAAATCCGGCGGGCCGATGTATTATGAACAACCTGCAATTCATCGAATCCAATTTAGCGTGAAGCTTAAAAAAAGAGAAAGGCTGCTCTTTAAACGGTCTTCTTTAATTTTAAGGAATTTTTTCTTTGTTGAGGACGAAGTAACGGAGGCGGTTGAATGAATTTACGGGAACCGTGGGTGAGTCAGAGAAACGGCGATCTAAACCGAACGCAAATGCACTATGCCCGCAAAGGGATTGTGACCCAGGAAATGGAATATGTGGCCAGGCGCGAAGGGGTAACGTCCGAAAGTATCCGCTCCGAAGTCGCCCGCGGACGAATGGTGATCCCCGCCAATCTCAATCATCTCAACCTCGAACCGATGGCGATCGGCATCAACGCGCGCTGCAAGATCAACGCCAATATCGGCAACTCGGCAGTCACTTCGAATATCCCCAAAGAGCTCGAAAAATTGGAAATGGCCGTCAAGTTCGGCGCGGATACGGTCATGGATCTTTCCACGGGCAGCCATTTGAATGAAACACGCGAGGCCATTCTCGGCGCGAGCGTCGTCCCCGTCGGAACCGTACCGATTTATCAGGCGCTGGAACTGGTCAACGGAAAGCCGGAGGAGTTAACTCCCGATATCATGTTTCATGTGATCGAAGAACAGGCCAAACAGGGCGTGGATTATATGACGATCCACGCGGGCGTTCTGCTTGAGACCCTTCCTCTGGTCGCGCGCCGGATCACGGGAATTGTCAGCCGCGGCGGCGCGATTCTCGCCCAGTGGAGCCTGCGCCACAAAAAACAAAATTTTCTTTATACGGAATTCGACCGTCTTCTTGAGATTTGCAAAACCTACGACGTTACGATCAGCCTCGGCGACGGGCTCCGGCCGGGTTGTCTTGCCGATGCCAGCGACGCGGCCCAATTTGCGGAGTTAGAAGTTTTGGGAGAACTCACACTAAAGGCCTGGGAGCAGGACGTTCAGGTGATGGTCGAAGGGCCCGGCCACGTTCCGATGGATCAGATTCCGATGAATATCGAAAAACAAATCAAGGTTTGCCACGAGGCCCCATTTTATGTCCTCGGCCCGCTGGTGACCGACATTGCGCCGGGCTACGATCACATTACTTCAGCGATCGGCGCGGCGATTGCGGGCCAGCACGGCGCGGCCATGCTTTGTTACGTCACGCCTCGCGAGCATTTGGGGCTGCCGGATTTGGACGACGTCAAACAGGGCGTGATTGCCTATAAAATCGCCGCCCACGCCGCGGATGTCGCCCGGCACCGTCCGGGAACGCGGGACCGTGACGATGAACTCTCTCGCGCGCGTTTCACCTTTGATTGGAATAAACAATTCGCGCTTTCGCTTGATCCTGAGCACGCCAAGGCGCTCCATGATGAAACGCTGGCCGACGATTATTTTAAAGAAGCGGAATTTTGCTCGATGTGCGGCCCGAAATTTTGCTCGATGCATTTGTCCCAGGAGCTGACCAAACTCGGCAAGGAAAATCAGGAGCTTCGCCAGTCCCAAAAAGACCAGACGCATCAGAAGCTGCTTCAGGCTTAAGATATAAATGGGAAAAGAAGCTCATATTCTTGTCATTCCGGCCAACCCCGGATTTAATCCGGGGGCGAGCCGGAATCCAGTGGGTAAATGCGGGGCGACCAAACTGGATTCCTGATAAAATCATTCAGGGATGACATCAAAAAGGGCAAACAATGAGTCGTGCAATCTACGGAACGATCGAAGAAGAAATCCGGGCGCTGAAAAAAGAGCGGAACGCCGTGATTATGGCGCACAATTATCAAATCGGCGAGGTTCAGGACGCCGCCGATTTTACGGGGGATTCCCTGCGGCTCGCCCAGGAAGCGCGGAAAACAAATGCGGAAGTCATCCTCTTTTGCGGCGTCCATTTTATGGCCGAGACCGCGAGCATCTTGTGTCCGGACAAAAAAGTCCTCGTGCCTGATCTTGAGGCGGGCTGTTCGCTTGCCGATATGATCCGGCCTGAAGATGTCCGCCAATGGAAAGCCGAACATCCGGACGGCCTTGTCGTTTGTTACGTCAATACTTCCGCTGAAGTGAAAGCGGAATCTGATTATTGCTGCACGTCTTCGAACGCGGAAAAGGTCGTTCGCAGTATCCCCGAAGATAAGGACGTTTTGTTTATTCCGGATTTCTTTTTGGGGACCTACGTCAAGCAGCGGACGGGCCGAAAAAATATGGAGCTGTGGCGCGGTTACTGCCCGACGCATATGCTGATCCAGTCCAGAGATATTGAAAAGCTGCGCGCCGGCCACCCGGGCGCGGAATTTATCATGCACCCCGAGTGCGGCTGCCTCACCAAATCCATGCACCTGGCGGACCGGATTCTTTCCACGGAAGGAATGGTTCGCTACGTGAAAGAATCGCCGGCCAGGGAATTTATCGTGGCCACGGAAACGGGAGTGCTCCACAGGATGCGTAAGGACAACCCCGGGAAAAATTTTATTCCGGCCAGCGTGCACGCGGTTTGCAATTATATGAAGATGAATACCCTGGAAAAGATCGTGGCCTCTTTAGAGAATTTGCAATATGAAGTCAAAGTTCCTCCGGAACTCGCCCAGCGCGCTTACCTTCCCATTGAAAGAATGCTCTCGATTGTATGACTTCGATTCCGCGTAAAAATACGCGCCAAGTTAAAATTGGCCCCGTCACGGTCGGCGGCGGAGCGCCTGTCCGCATTCAATCGATGACCACCACGCACACGCGCGACGTGGACGCGACCGTGGATCAAATCCAGCAGCTCACCGAGGCGGGCTGTGAAATCGTGCGCGTGGCCTGCCCTACGGAAGCGGACGCCCGCTCGCTTGGCAAAATCAAATCGCGGATCAAGATTCCGCTCGTCGCGGATATTCACTTCAATTACCGCTTTGCCTTGATCGCCCTTGACGAAGGCGTGGACAAACTTCGTCTCAATCCCGGTAATATCGGAAAAAAAGACCGCACGGTCGAGATCGTGGAAAAGGCAAAAAAAATGCGCGTGCCGATCCGGATCGGCGTCAACGGCGGCTCCCTTGAAAAAGATTTAATGGAAAAATTCGGGCCTACACCCGAGGCCCTTGTCGAAAGCGCCAAGCGCCACGTCGCGATTCTGGAGGAGCTTGATTTTCACGACATTATTATTTCCCTCAAAGCCTCGGACGTGCCGACAATGGTGGCGTCTTACCGTCTGGCGAGCCAAATTTTTGATTATCCGCTTCATTTAGGAGTGACCGAGGCGGGCACCCTTTTGCGCGGCAGTATTTACAATGCAATCGGAATCGGAACGCTTCTGCAGGAAGGTATCGGCGATACGATTCGCGTGTCGCTCACGGCCGAATCGGTTGAGGAAATCAAAGTCGGGAAAATGATTCTCGAGGCCTTGGGCTTGAGAAAAGGCGTGCGCGTGATTTCGTGCCCAAGCTGCGGGCGGGCGGAAGTGGACGTCTTTAAACTTGCCAATGAAGTGGAGAGCCGCGCAATGGCCCAGATCAAAGACCCGATGACGATCTCGGTGCTCGGCTGCGTGGTGAACGGCCCGGGCGAGGCCCACGAATCCGATTTCGGCGTCACGGGCGGCAAGGACAAGGGAATGATCTATATCGACGGCAAGCAGCGCCGCGTGGTGGACGAAGCCAAGCTTGTCGATGAACTTTTCAAGGAAATCGAAACACGCCGGAAAGGGCCTTCCGATCCGGATCAAAACTCCTCCCCTTCAGAAAAATCTTCCAGCTCCCAGATCTACGAGCAATGAGTGAGTTTTTTGATTTCGGCGCTCTCTCCGATATTCATGAAAAAATAAAGGCCGGAGAGCGTTTGTCTTTCGAAGACGGCGTCCGCCTTTACCGCTCCAATCATCTCCCGGCCCTTGGGGCCCTCGCTCAAATGGTCCGGACTCGTTTAAACGCGAATCGCGTTTTTTATTCCGTCAATCTTCATCTCAATCACACCAACGTCTGCACGTTGCGCTGCCTTTTTTGCGCCTTTGCCCGGAGGCCGGGCGAAGAGGGCGGCTACACCTTCAGTCCCGAAGAAATCCAGGACAAAGTGAAGCAGGCGATTGAGAAATGGCAGATTAACGAAATTCATATCGTAGGCGGGCACAATCCCGATCTCGGGCTCGATTATTATGTCCGGATGATCCGGATGATCCGCCGTGCCAACGAAACGATTTATATTAAGGCCCTTACCGCGCCGGAAATTGATGACCTCGCGGTCCGTTCGGGGATGTCTTACCGCGACGTCTTGTTCACTCTGAAAGAATCCGGATTGGACGGCCTTCCGGGCGGCGGGGCGGAAATTTTTCATCCGCGCGTGCGGCAGAAAATCTGCAAGGATAAAATCAGCGCGGACACCTGGCTTGAGATCCACCGCCTGGCCCACGAATTGGGGCTCCGCACCAACGCGACCATGCTCTACGGCCACATTGAAAATGACGAAGACCGCGTGGATCACGTTTTAAGGCTTCGCGCCCTGCAGGACGAGACGCGCGGATTTTTTTCCTTCATTCCTCTGGCTTACAACGCGGAAAATACGCCGATGCAAAAGCTGGGCGAGGCCGGCGGATTTTTGGATTTAAAAGTCTGCGCCGTTTCCCGCCTTCTTCTGGATAATATTCCCCATCTTAAAGCGCATTGGATCACCACGGGCCTTAAGTTGGGCCAGGTCGCTTTATCTTTCGGCGTCGATGATTTAGGCGGTACGAATCTGAATGAAAAGATCGTCCACGACGCCGGATCTAAAACGCCTGTGGATCTCAGCCGGCAGGAGCTCGAACATTTGATCCGCTCCGCCGGGTACGAGCCGCGCCTGGTGGATAGTTCGTATCAATATGCGGGGTGATCTGACTTTGGAGGGGGCCGTCCCTTTGTCATTCCCTCTTTTCCGCCGGCGGACGCGGGAATAACAAAGGACAACGGAAGGGTTAAAAGAAGTTATGGACGCATCTGACGTATGGCATTTTATTCAGTGGATCCACTTTCTCGCGCTCTCCGTTTGGATCGGCGGGATCACCTTCTTGAGCAGTATCGCCGCGCCTGCCGCGCACCGCTCAATGGCGGCAAAATCCGTGGCCGGCCAGATCGTCGGCAATATGCTGAAAAAATTCAATGGCGCGGAACTCACCGCGTGCCTTATTTTAATCGTCACGAGTTTTTCCGCTCTCCGTTTTATCCAGTTCAAAAAGGAAGGCTGCTGGGTCATGATCGGCGTGATCTTGCTTATGGCCTGCATCGCGGGTTTTTATACTTTTGCTTTGACGCCTCAAATGGATTCAATCAAAGAACAAACGCCGGGGCTCGATGCCCTTTCCGCGGATCACAGCGCAAAAGTCCGCTTCAACCGTTTTCACCGTACGTACGTCAGGCTTATGGGATTGAATCTGATGCTGGCCCTTGGCGTGCTGTACGGATCGGTCGTGCTTTTTAAATAATCCTATGGAAGAATATTCCCGCTATTCGCGGCAGATGATCCTCAAAGAGATCGGGCGCGAGGGCCAGCGGCTTTTAGAAGAGTCCCGCGTGGCCGCGGTCGGCCTTGGGGCGCTGGGTTCGGTTTCCGCCAATCTTCTTGCGCGCGCCGGCGTCGGCTACCTTAAACTCATTGACCGCGATTATCTCGAGATCAATAATCTGCAGCGGCAGATTCTTTTTGATGAAACGGATCTTTCAAACAATCTCCCCAAGGCGATCGCCGCCGAACAAAAACTCCGGGGGATTAATTCCGAAATTACCATTGAAGCGGAAACGGCGGATCTCAATCCCGAAACGATTGAGGGGCTCTTGAGCGGAGTCGATCTTATTATTGACGGCACGGACAATTTTGAAACACGTTATCTTTTAAACGATTATTCATTAAAGAAAAAAATTCCTTGGATTTACGGCGGCGCGATCCGCACCGAAGGGATGTCCTATGTGACGCTTCCCGAAGACGGCCCCTGCCTGCGCTGCCTTTTCGGCGCGGCCCCGGATTCCGGAAGCATTCAGACCTGCGACCAGGTTGGAATCCTCGCGCCCGTGGCCCACTTGATCGCCTCCTTTCAAACGATGGAAGCCATTAAAATTCTGGCGCGTCATTTTGAAGCGGTCGAGCGCGCCCTTTGGAAGGTGGATCTCTGGAGCCGCCAGTTCAAAACGATTTCGGTCGAGCATTTAAAGGAGGCGCCCTGCAGCGGCTGCCAAAATCGCGAATACCCTTATTTGAACCGGCGGTTAGGCGCGCGGACCGTGACCCTTTGCGGACGAAACGCCGTGCAGATTTTGGGGCATTCCGCGGCAGGGCCGATCGATTTCAAGCAGCTTGCCCAAAGGTTATCGCTGGAAGGGGAAGTCAAATTCAATGATTATCTTTTGCAGTACCGCCTGGCGTCTTATGAGATTACCGTTTTCTCCAACGGCCGCGCGATTGTGAAAGGAACGGAGAATCCCGACCAGGCCAGAAACCTTTACAGCCGGTATATCGGAGCGTAAACTCTTCGCATTTTGGGATCGGGAAACTCGAAAAACTTCAAATCCAGATGGAAAATATCTGAGGGCGAAAAATAAAATGGAACGGATGATCTTAACGCGTGAAGGTTATGAGAAACTGGTAGAAGAACTTAATTTCCTCAAGACCAAAAAACGGCGGGAAGTCGCCAATCAGCTCGAGTTCGCCCGCTCGCTCGGGGATTTGCGGGAGAACGCCGAGTACGAGACAGCCAAAGAGGCGAAGCATCAGCTGGAGTCCCGCATTGCAAGCCTTGAGGCGAAATTGTCGAACGCCCAAATTGTCGACCTTCAAGATATCCCCGAGGGCAAGGCCTTTTTGGGCGTGAGCCTGGAAATAAAAAATCTTGCGACAGGGCAGATCTTTTGCTATACCCTTGTGGCTCAAGACGAAGCGGACTTTCAAAAAGGAAAAATCTCGGTCACTTCTCCGATCGGAAAAGGACTGCTGGGAAAATCCGCGGGGGAAACTGCCGAGATTCAGATCCCCGCGGGGAAAGTAAAATACGAGATCCTAAAAATTTTGCGTCCTTCATGAATATTTTTTTAGCGCCCCTATTCTCTCTTTTCAGTCTCCGTTTTTACCGGCAGGCCGTCCTATCCTCGCTCTCGAAAGGATTGGCGTACCTCGCTTACCTTTCTTTCCTGGCTGCGCTGGCCTTCGCCCTGCTTTTTCACGTTTATGGAAAGCCGGAATTCAGGGAGATGAATCAATGGCTGCAAGGGAATCTGCCTCCGCTGGCCTATTCCCCCGAGGGCCTTACCATGAATGCCGGAAGCCCGCGCACGATCGTCAATCCGAAATACGGTTTAACGATCACCTTCGATATGACCAAAGACAATATTTCCGCCGAGGAAGCGGGCAATGCCATGATTTTCGTGACGAAAAAAAATCTTTACGTGGTCGCCCCAAAAGGGCAGATGCGGGTTTATCCTCTTGCTCGGCCCGGCCGGCAGGGAAACCTTGTTTCGGTCAATGAAACGCTGAAGAAGGTTGGGGAAGTTTTCGACCGATGGATTGCCTTTCTCATTTTCGCGGCGTCATTTCCTCTTTTCTTCATTTGGAAACTGCTCGCCGCGATTTTTTATTCCCTCCCCGGTCTCCTGATCAATCGGATGAGAAGAGAAAAGCTCGCCTATTCCGCGGTCCTGAATGTTTCGTTCTTTGCCTTGACGCCGGTTTTCCTGATTCAACTTTTGGATCTTGCTTTTCCTTCCCTGCCCCTGTCGCTGGGTCTTGCCGGCTCCCTTTTCCTCACCACGATCTACCTCTTCCTCGGGATCAAATTGACCGAAGAAAAAATCGCTCCTTCCTGAGCCGGGTAAATTTTAAATCGCCCCGAGTTGAATCCATAGCCTATGTAAGTTTGAATCTGCTATTGGAAACTTGCCGTTCGAGCTTAGAATTTTTTTTAGATACCGGCAGTGTTTCAAAATAAGAAATCAGCGAACCTCCCAGGATAATCAGAAAAGCCCCCCACGCGGATTGGAAAGTCCATTCCTCGCCGAAGAAAATGAAACCGTAGACGAACGACAAAAGCGGAGCAAGATAAGAGAAAGGGCTGACCAGGGCCGCGGGGGCCCTTCGAAGCGAAGTGGTCATCCAAAGCTGGCCGTAGAAAGAGCCGGCGCCGACGCCCGCCAGCAGCAGCCATTCGTACAGACCGGGCCATTTGAAGCCGAAGGGAAGGAATCCGAGGGAACCGGCCGTCGATACGGCGGTGAAATAAAAAATAACGGTCAGCGGGGATTCCCGGCGCCGGATGGCCCGGATGAGCACGTAAACGATTCCGACGAAGACCCCGGAAAGCAGCGCGAGGAAAAACGGAAGACCGGCCGCGCGGAAGTCGGCTTGCGTCAAAAAGTAAACGCCTGTGAACGAGATCAGCGCCATTGCGAAAAGAAGAATCCCGGGTTTTTCTTTAAGAAAAAATACGGCGAAGAGGGACGCGAAGATCGGGCCCGTGTAATTCAGAAGAACGGCGGTCCCCAAAGGGAGCCGGGCGATCGTATAAAAGTGAAGGGAAAGCGCGGCGAACCCGCACAGGCCGCGAAGGATCATCAGGAATTTTTCCTTCCCGAAAAGCGAGACCTTCTTGGCACGGATCAGCGTCAGAATCATCAGCGCGCCGATGAGGCTCCGGAAAAAAACAATTTCGAGGCTCGGAAGCGTTTGGCTCGCAAATTTCACGCACAAGGCCATCAGAGAAAAAGCGAACGAGGCCTTGCACATCAGCGCGATTCCCGAAAGATGAGACCTGGATCGTTTCATGGATTATCGCTAAGTCTGGAGAAGTTTATTTTTTTCATATTTACGTTACTGTCTGTAAGGGCACGGCGTGCTCTGTGCCCTTACGATAGACTTGAGTTCCGCAACAGGGATCCTTTCGCGGAGAATGTAGAGAAAGAGATTGGAAGATCAAGGAACCAAAATGATTTTTCCAAAATTGATCCGGGACCGCATCCGTTCGAGGGCGCTTGGGGCTTCACGCAGGGGATAGACCTTATCCAGGACAGGTTTTAATTTTTTCTTTTTGATCAGCCGGACGACTTTTTTAAGCTCGCGAAAGCCTCCCATATAACAGCCCGCGATGGAGATCTGGCGGACAAAAAGAAATCGCAAATCCAGATTCACCACGGAGCCGCTTGTCACTCCGCAAGTCACGAGGCGGCCTTTTTTAGCCAGCGCCGAGAGGCTTTTGGCGAAGGTGTCCGGCCCGATATGCTCGAACACCACGTCCACGCCTCGGCCGTGCGTGATCCTTTTAATTTCAATCGAGAAATCTTTTTTCCGGTAGTTGATGACTTCGTCCGCGCCGAGTGACTTGGCGCGTTTTATCTTTTCATCGCTTCCGACCGTTGTAAGGACGTGGGCTCCAAGCAGTTTTGCGAGTTGAATCGCCGCGCTTCCGATTCCGCTTCCGGCCGCGTGAATCAAGATTTTTTCTTTTTTCTTCAGAGCCGCGCGCGTCACAAGCATATGCCAGGCGGTCAGAAAAACAAGAGGGACGCCCGCCCATTCTTCATAACTGAGCTGGGAAGAAACGGGAATGATATTTCGCTCAGGAACGTTCACATATTCCGCGTAGCCGCCGTTCCTCTGCAGGCCCAGGATTTTGTAATCGCTGCAAAGGCTGTCCCAGCCGTCTTTGCAGAACGCACACTTGCCGCAGGAGATTCCCGGGCACACAATCACCGGACGGTTGAGAGGAATGCCTTTGACTTTGGATCCCCGCTCGACGACTTCGCCGGCAATATCACATCCTAAAATATGAGGCAGCGGAATCTTGACGCCCCGCATTCCCATTAAAGTCCACAGGTCGAGGTGGTTCAAGGCGCAGGCCTTCACTTTGATGAGGACTTCGTGAGGGCCCGGATAGGGGACTTCGGTGTAGGCGTATTCGAGTTTTTCGATTCCGCCGTGGTTTTCAAAAAGCGCCGCGCGCATTTTTTCCATTGCAGATTCCTTCGCTCAAGTTTCGAGGATATAAGTAGCGAATTTTCAATTTAAAAGCAAGGAGAATCTCGGACAAATCTAAACCTTATTCAAGCGCCGGATCAGATTCCGTTGATTTCCCGTGGCGATAAGGCTGTTTGCGGCAGAATTACTGACGTTTCGGAAATTAATGGACACACGTTTTCCCTCTGAGAAAGCGTATCCATTCGATTCTGAAAGTTCAGTAGCACAGTTTTTTAAAATCCAGGGAAAATCAAATAGGCATTATGACTGATAATATTTATCTCATCTCAATTTATCGTCTGACAGGTGTTAATTTTTGGGGAAGCGCAAAACAGTTAGATGAGGGGTCGGGGAGTTTTAACCATGTCCCAACTCCTCGGATTTAATGCTCCAAGTTGATTGTTTATTGCGGTACGCACGAAGCCGGCGCATCCCCGCGGCGGCACGTCTCTTTTTGTCACGCCGGGATTCAGCGCGGCCGGGTGGAACCGTATCAAAAGATTTATGCGCCGTTACTTCAGCCGTTGGGCATATCTTTTGGTTGTATCTTCGTTTAAAGGATGTTAAGCTTTCAAAATTCTGAAAAGATGGGGAAGCTGGACTAAACGGGCTTAAGAACGCTCTCACCCGGCTGTCTTACTTCTGTTTTTCCGCTCCGTTGCAGTGCGTTCGTTGCAAGAAACCCTAGGAGGAATTTGATATGCAATCCAAATTGTACGTTGGAAATTTGAATTATAGTGTGGCTGAATCCGACCTTTACACCTTGTTCCAGAAATACGGCGATGTCATCTCGGTCAATCTGGTCAAAGATAAATATACGGGACAATCGAAAGGTTTTGCCTTCGTTGAAATGTCAAACTCAGCCAACGCTGAAAAGGCGCTTGCGGAAAACGGGAACGCGCTGATGGGGCGCAACATTACAGTCTCGGAAGCCAGGCCTCCGAAGAAAAATTTTGAGGATAACTCCGGCGGACGGAAACCGTACGGAAAAAGAAGATCCGAGTATTAAAAGGACGGAAGTTGCCGGCGTGAAAGACTAAAAAGAGCGCCGGCCTCAAAGACCTAAGGAACTTCAGGTTTCAACTCTTTAAAATGCCAGCGTAAGAATCCCGCTACCCTAAGGAAAAGCAGACCGCGCCTCGAATATCCAGCATATAAAACCTGTTGTTTTTTAAAATGTGGAACATTTAATTTCAACGTAGGTTGTAGAGCATGGATTATCTGTTGAGTTTCATGATCCGTTCGGCGGCTTGGGCCCTGTCGTTTCTTCCCTTTTCTCTCGTCGCGCGGCTGGCCCGGAGCGCCGGCGGACTCCTTTATTTTGTTTTGATTTTCCGCCGTAAAATCGCATTAAAAAATTTGGACACAGCTTTCGGCCATTCCTTGCCGGCGAAAGAGAAAAGAAGAATCGCCCGCCGCTCCTTTCAAAATATGACGCTTTCTGCCACGGAGCTTTTTATGGTCCCTCGAATGATCCGGCGCGCCCGCTCCTGCTTCGGCTTTTCGAATTACCATTTTTTGGAACAGGCCTTTGCGAAAGGAAGGGGAGTTATTCTGGCCATTTCGCATTTGGGATCCTGGGAATACCTTTCCTTTCTGCCGTATTTACAGAAGCCAAGATGGTCCGTCATTGTGAAGGATATTCGGAATCCTTATCTGAACCGGAATATAAATGATTTAAGAAGAATGATGACGGTAAATCCGATCCCCAAAAAAGACTCGATCAAACAAGCCGTCAGGCAGCTGAAACAAAATCACGGTGTCGCCATTCTGATCGACCAGTGGGCGGGCGGCGAAGGGATCTGGAAATTTTTTTTTGGGCATCCTACCTCGACGACCTCCGTCCCTGCCCGGCTGGCGCTGCGCTTTGGGAGCCCGATCGTTCCTGCTTATTGCATCCGAACTTCGCCCGGTTTTTACACGATCGAGATTCACGAATCTGTTCCGGCGGAGGGGTCGAGTGAAAGCGAGCTGACGCAGCGGCTCAACCGGCTGCTTGAGGAACAAATCAAACGTTATCCGGACCAGTGGCTTTGGGCGCACCGGAGATGGAAACCCATGCCGGCCGGCATCCGGCAATGATCTTTCCGCCCCGAGAATTCGCTTCCTGCTCGGAAGTTTATTTCAGCTCGCCTTCTTTTTCTTCACACTGATTGAAAGTCAGGTTTCTTCATGAAATTTTGTTTCAAAAAATCCGAGGGGACAATTCCTAAAAAAATACACGTCGAATAATTAAAAAATTTTTACGGATTAAGGAAGTGGGTTATGAATCTCATGCGTCGAAACAACAAAGAAGGGTGGGATCCTTTGAAAGGGATCGCTGACCTGCAGGAAGAAACGGACGGGTTGTTTTCAAGCTCGCTCGGGCGGTGGACGGATCATGAAAGGAGAAGGTGAAATCCGTGGAGATTCAATGATTCTGAACGAAGCGGAAGGGGACAGGGGCGGCCTTCACTATTGAAACGCCTCTCGGATCAATTCCAAAAAATCAAAAGCTCATGAAATCTCTTGATTATAAAACGGCTTTTGTGGCACTGTAGTCAAATATCCGGATTGTCTATCAAGGAGGCGCGAAATGAACAACTCATTAAAGACTGTCTTTTTGCTCGTGTTGCTGAGCGGGCTTTTTCTTATGATCGGATACGCGTTCGGCGGACGGGCCGGTGTCTTCTATGCCTTTTTGATGTCGCTCCTGATGAATGCGGGCGCCTACTGGTTTTCGGATAAAATTGTTTTGTCCATGCACGGCGCCCGGCCGATCGGCCCGCAGCATCCTTCCGGCGTTTATGAAATCATTCAAGAATTGGCGGGGGAGTCCGGCCTTCCCATGCCGAAAGTTTATGTGATCCAGGAAGGGACTCCGAATGCCTTTGCCACGGGCAGGAATCCGGAGCACGCGGCCGTCGCCGTAACCGAAGGGATCCTGCGGATGCTCGACGGACGGGAATTGCGCGGCGTTTTGGCGCACGAAATTTCCCATATCCGCAACCGGGATATCCTGGTCTCGACCGTTGTCGCGGCCCTTGCTTCGGCAATGATGTATCTGTCTCATATGCTTCAATGGGCGGCAATAACGGGCGGGCAGCGCCGGGATTCTCGAGAAAACGACAGGGGAAGCAATCCGCTCGCGCTCATTTTGACGATTGTGCTCGCCCCGTTAGTCGCAACCCTTATTCAGATGGCCGTCTCCAGAACGCGCGAATTTATGGCCGATGAATCCGGCGCGCGCATCTCCAAGGATCCCGAAGCCCTTGCTTCCGCGCTGCAAAAAATTTCCGATCCCGCTCTGCTTCGAAGATTTCAGGGGGAAAGCAGGCTGGGGTATATGCAGCCTGCCTTTGCGCATCTTTATATCGTGAACCATTTTTCAGGGGAGGCCGTCTTCAACTGGTTTTCGACCCACCCGCCGGTCAAAGAAAGGGTCCGCAGACTTCTCATGATGTCAGGCCATTCCTAAGGTTGACATGACACGCCCCCATTTTTTTCTAGATATTTTCTCGCCTCTTGCCGAAAAAAGAATAGGTTTTTCCGGGCGTTCAATCTTATGACGAGTCTAAAGAAAGATCCGCAAAAGTGAAAAAAAAGACAGGGAATAAAAAGCGCTGGATGGGGGTCATTATTTTTGTCCTGCTGGCCGCAGGCCTTGTTTACCGGTCGTGGCGGACCCATCAAACAAGCGGCTGGCGCGATCCCGTCATTGAAATGCACGACCAGAAAATTAACGAGCTGGGGCTCAAGGCCAAGGATTTATCAAAAGGGATGGATGAGGCGGAAAAAACAAACGATAAAATCCGCTATATGGAATTTGTAAAAAAGGCGGCCCTCAACCAGAACGAATTGGATCAGGAATGGAAGCTCCTGCACGAATCATTGCGGGCCCGGCAACTGGGCAAATCGAAGCAGCCCGAGATGATGGACGCAGGATCCCCGGCGTTTAAAGTTTTTAGGGAAGAGGAGAAGCTCCAAATGCTGGCTAAAGAGCACCCCTTGGATTTAGCCTCTTTGAGACTTCTAAAAACTCAGATCGGGATTCTATTCGCAAACGAATTCCGCGAAAGATTCCTTGAAGAAATTCACGATACCCTGGCGCGCGAAGACTTTGACGCTAAAGATTTAGAAATGGATTCCCCCTGAAATACAAAAGTTGTCCCGCGCCCCGCCTTCTTTGACTGACAATGAAAAATTCAGGAATCCTCTGGAAAATTATTTTGAACTTGAAAAATACGGATTTTCATTAATAATAAGCACAGTTTTGTATTTATTGCCGGCCACAAAAAAATAGGGTAATCAATCCCCCCGGTTCTATTCAAAGGCTTACGGACAAAATCTGAGGAGGTTTCTTGTGAAAAAGCTGGTTTTTATTCTCATGCTGGGAATTTTATTTTCCAACAGTTTCGCTTACGGAGCGGCTTATACCGTCGACAAAGATCACTCGAGTGTCGGATTTAAAATCCGGCATCTTTTTTCCTACGTTCGGGGAAATTTCGGGGAATTTGAAGCCGCGATCGAATATGAACCCGGAAAGCCGGAGCGGTGGAAGGTGACGGCAACGGTCCAGACGGCAAGCATCAATACGAATGCCAAAGAGCGCGACAAACATCTCCGCTCGGCCGATTTTTTTGACGCTGAAAAATTTTCCACTTTGACTTTTAAAAGCACTAAGATAGAAAACCCTACCGAGGAGGGAGGCAAACTTCACGGCCTTCTTTCCATTCACGGCGTGGAAAAGCCTGTGGTATTCGATTTGCAGATCCACGGCGCCGGCAAGGATCCTTGGGGAAATGTCCAGGCCGGATTTAGCGCGGCGACGAAGATTAACCGGAAGGATTTCGGCTTGACCTGGAACCAAGCCTTGGAAACCGGCGGAGCGCTGGTCGGCGATGAGGTTGAAATAAATCTGGAGATCGAGGGGATGCTTAAGGAATGATATAAAGTGGTGGAACGCGGAAGGCCTCTTCTGAAGTTTTAAAGCGGAGGCCGTTTCGCGAGGTGTGAAGTAGTCAATAAAACAAAAAAAAGGAGAATCGAATGGAAAGAAAGAATACAAAAAAGAAAATGCTGCTGGCTGCCTCGGTTGCAGGATTGCTTGCCTTGACCGGCGCGTTGACGGGAGCGAATACTGTTTATGCCGATGTGAACTGCAGCGGCATCAATGCCTGCAAAGGAAAAGGTGAATGCGGCGGAAAAGGCAATGCCTGCGCAGGAAAGAATGCCTGCAAAGGAGAGGGCTGGATGAAGTCTGCCTCAGCGAAAGAGTGCGAGGCCGCAGGCGGTAAGGTTGTTCCTGCTCCTGCCGTCTGATTTATTCAGGTAATATAATGAGCGTCAACGGGGCAGCGGCAGCGGGCAAAGCCAGGCAGCCGAAATTGGGTTGCGGGGTCGGACTTCGGACCAAGCACTATTCCTATATTCTTGAGCAATGGCCGAAAGTGGACTGGTTTGAGGCCATCAGTGAGAATTATATGGATACCGGCGGCCGCCCGATTCAGATTTTGGAAAAAGTCCGCAGCCGCTACCCCGTAGCGCTTCACGGCGTTTCTCTCTCCGTAGGATCCACAGATCCCCTCAATTTAATTTACCTTAAACGCTTAAAAGCCCTGGCCGACCGGATCGATCCTGTGATTGTCTCCGACCACCTTTGCTGGTCCGGCATCGGAGGTGAAAATCTCCACGATTTGCTTCCCCTTCCTTTTACCGAAGAAGCGATTGCGCACGTCGTTTCGCGCGTTCAGCAAGTCCAGGAGTTTCTGGGCCGGCAAATTTTGATTGAGAATGTATCGACCTACGTGACTTATGCGCATTCTGCAATGCCCGAATGGGAATTCCTTTCCGAGATCGCCAAAAGATCCGGCTGCAGCATCCTCCTGGACCTCAATAATATTTTCGTCAATGCGGCCAACCACCGGTTTGATCCCCTTGTTTATCTGGCGGACATTCCCGCCGGAAAGGTCGGACAGTTTCATCTGGCGGGGCACACGGATATGGGATCTTTTCTTTTCGATACGCACAGCGCGCCTGTCATTGATCCTGTCTGGGAGCTTTACCGCGAGGCCTTGAAAAAATGGGGGCAGATTCCCACGCTGGTCGAGTGGGATGAAAACATTCCGGAATTTTCTAAACTGGAAGAGGAGTGCACGCGCGCGAAATTTTTTTACAGCCGGTTCGAAAATTGGAATCCGCCCGAGGTTGCGGCATCGAGCGCGCGGGAAAGTTTGAATCCGCCGCGTGACGCTTCTCCTCAATCCTTGGTCGAAATCCTCAATCGAATGAAGGCTTACGTAAGGCCCTTATCCGATTCCAAGGCCGGCCCTCGCGAAGCTCGCGAAGAAAGTGATCTGCTGAATCCGCAAGGGGGAGTCGCCGGCCGTGAGCGGATGTCGGTTTACGCAGGGGGCTATGTCGCGCGCGTTCAGGAAGGCCTGGCCGATGTGTACGAGGCCACGCAATTTATTTTGGGGCCGGAGCGTTTTAACGCGTTAGGCGAGGCTTACGCCGCCGCTTATCCTTCCCATCATTATAATCTGAGCCGGATCGGGATCCATTTTCCGGAATTCATTCGGACCGCTCCCGGCCTGGACGATGTCCCTTTTCTGGCGGATTTGGCAGAACTGGAATGGAGGATGGCCGAGGCCTTTCACGCTTTTGACAAGCCGCCTTTCGTTCCTGCCCAATTAGCGGATATCCCTCTTGAAGACTGGGAATACGCCAAAGTGGTCTTCCAGCCTTCGTCCGCGATTTTTTTCTCTCCCTGGCCTGTTCTGGATATTTGGAAAAAGAAACAGGATCCCGGAAGCCATGAAGGCCAATGGGTTTTTCAGAAAACGCCTCAGCATCTTCTGATCGGAAGGCGGGATGCGCAGGTCCGGTGCGAGCTTTTAAATCCCGCCCAGCACAAGCTGCTCGAAGGGCTTCTCCAGGGCCGGACCTTGGGCGAGGTGTGCGAGGATTTGGCGGATGTATCCGGCGAGGAGGAATTGCCGGTTGCCGCCTGGTTTTCGCGCTGGGCGGCGGACGGACTCCTCGTCAGTTGTGAGATCAAGCGCAGTCCCAACGTCTCTCTCGCCTCGTAAAGAATAAGCTTCGGCGATGATCCGCCACTCAATTACTTTGGCGGATCAAATTTATCCTTCATGCTTTGAAGACGAATTTGACTTTTAAAAAAGGACCGGTAAGATACAAAATTGATATGAACCACGCCGCTGCTTCTTCCTCTTCTTACGAAAACCTGGGCATCGAGAACCGGAAATTCGGGATGTGGATTTTCCTTGCCTCGGAAGTGATGTTTTTTACGGGGCTTATCGGGGCCTATATTGTGATCCGGCAGGTGACGCCCGAGTGGCCGGTCCCGAGCGCCGTTCTCAATATTCCTCTCACGGCTTTGAACACGTTTATTTTAATCTGCTCCAGCGCTACTCTCGTCAAAGGGCTTGCCTCTGCCCAGCAGGGAGACCGGGAAGGAATGCAGGTAGGGCTTTTTCTCACCGTGCTTCTCGGCGCGCTTTTTTTAAGCATTCAGGCCCACGAATATCACGAACTCATTCATGAAAAACACTTCACGCCTTCCTCGAGCATTTTCGGCGCCTGTTTTTTCACGCTCACGGGTTTCCACGGAATGCACGTCTTAGTCGGCGTGATCTGCCTCATTTTTGTTTTTTTGCGGTCGATGCGCGGGGCTTACACGAAAGAGGAACACAAGGGCATTGAAATTGCGGGCCTTTACTGGCACTTTGTGGATTTGGTTTGGATCATCCTTTTTACGATTGTGTATCTGATATGAGCGAAGAAAGCCATTCCCGCCGTTACGGCGCAATTTTCTTAGGCCTTTTTGTCCTCACGATCCTCGAACTCGCAACCGCCAATCTGCCGCTGGCCAGGCTTCCTATCGCGCTGATGCTGGTCGGGCTTGCCATCGTAAAGGCCTCTTTGGTGGCGATGTTTTATATGCATTTGAAATTCGAAAAGATTCTCCTTACCCTCGTCGCGCTGGCCCCTCTTGCCTTCAGCCTTATTTTTACCCTCATCATCGGCCACGATTTGATGCTGTCCCGCTAAAAAATTTGATTTTGTCCTACTTCGGATTGAACCGAGATCCTACGCCTTGCGGCTGATATTCCGCGCAGATTTTAAAGAGAAAATTTAGGTGAGAGCGGCTTTGCGCCGGGTCGGGCGAGAGGAAGGCGCTTCAAGGATTTTCTTGTTGATCTTTTTATTTTCCAGCCGTTCAAGGACGGCTTTGACGATTAAAGGCCAGGCAATGGTGGCGTCGGCCATCACTTCAGACCATCTTCCGCCTTCTTCTTTCGGAACAAACTTGCCCCAGGAAACGCCTTCGGAGTAAGTGCAGCCGGACAGGCCTCCCCAGTGCACGGGCTCGGGGCAGATCCTGACCGCGTAGTGAAAACGTTTAAAGGCGCCGCCAAATCCGAGGCGCTGGTCAATGATATCCAGGTAAGGGCCGACTTGCTGCGCCCAGTTTCGCGGGACCCCGCCGCCAATGGTGAAGATCCCTAATTTCTTCTGGGCCTTTACGGTTTCCGTGTAATGTTCGAGATCGAGAAAGGGATTATAAGCAAAAGGTTTTTCATTCTGCGAAACGGCGTGCCGGTTGTAAACTCCAACGTCCAGCCCCAATTCCGAATCCGTAAAGGCGGGCACGTAGACCGGTGCTTTTTTTTCATAAGCGCTTCGCAGCACGCCGCGGCCTTTCACGTTTTTCGAAAGGTATTCGCCGAGTTTTTCATTCACCAGGCGGCTTGAAAGGACAGTGTTCCGCTCAATACGGTCCAGCACGCGCGTCACAATCACTTCCGCGTCATCCAGATTTTTTTCCAGCTCGAGGGTATCGTAAATGCGGTCGTATCCGGCTTTGTAGAGCGCCTGATCGTCCATGCCTTCTTCATATTTGAAATGCTTCATGCCCGCAGCCTCGACGAATCCGTGCGCCATCAGCGCGCCCGTACTGATGACGGCATGGACCATTCCGCGCTCAATCATATCGCAGACGACGAGCCCCAGTTTGGCGACCGTCATTGCGCCGGATAAAGTGAGGATCACGAAACATTCGGGATCGAGGGCCATCGCTTCCAGGATATCCGCCGCCTCGCCGACCGAGCGGCCGCCGAAAGAGGTCTTCGACATCCCGCGCACGAGATCGTCAATCGAATGGATTTGGGATAAGTCGAGCGATTCAAGCGGTTTGAAGCCGTGGCGGAAACCGTCGCCGTATTCGCCGCTCTTGCGGCGGTTTTTATCGTCCGCCGCCGGATTGCGTCCTTGAATTTTTTTTCTCATCGAGCGGTTATGATAATCGCCTTTGCGATTTAGGCCAAGAAAATTTTTAAAAAAGTTTTGTATAGCGCCCGACCTCATTAAGGGGACTCTATTTCGAAGAAAGATTTTATTTTTTCAGGTTTTTTTTGCGGAGCGCGTAAGGCTCTGAGCGCTTTTGAGCGTTGAATTTGGGGCGGCATCCCTTTTTGCCCTTGACGAATTTTTTGAGGGTCTTGCTCCCACTCCCGGCGCTCCGGACGCTTTCCTGGATATCAAGGCTTCGATCCCTTTGCGACCGTACGTCTCGACCCAACGAAAAACCGAAGAACGATGCAGCCGCATCCACGAGGCGATATCCTCGACACCATGCCCTTGCTGTTGCATCCGAACAGCCGTCCTTCGCATCGCTTCCAGAGTTTCGTGTCCAAGGGTATGGCCATTCTTCCTCGAAACCGCTTCGCCCCTATCCACAAAAATACATCAACATGAAAAAAATCTCCTTAATGAGGGCAGATACTATATAGGCATATTCATAGTGAATCTCAGCTAGGCGATTCTTAAAGGCGAAAAAATGGAGATGATCGCACAATTAAAAGCAGTTGGCAGAACTGTTGCCGAAGCCTCCGCTTGAGCCGGCCTTAAAGAAGGCCCCAAAAGGCTTCCCTCCGTCGCCGGGCATTTGGTTTTAGTCCTTAATTTATCGTGAGTTCAGACTTTTTTTGGATCTCAAAAAAGAGTCCTGATTTCGCGCTTTTGGGGCCTCAAATTTCAAAACTTGCAATTGAATTCCTTTATCCCGCCGACTAAGCTTTATTATTATTAGAAATCCGCAAAAAATGGGAAAGGATCCGCAGCATGAAGCAGCCGGAAGGGTTCGCTAAAGAGCAAACCTTCAAAGTGAAGAGGTATGCAAAATCGCTCGTCCGGATCGGATTCGCCATTTTAAGCTCACTTTTTTTCCGCGCTTCCGCACCCTTGGCGGAAATGAACGGCTCTTCTTATATTAAAAGCGTCATCAGCAAACGCCCGGGAAATCTCTCCGATTCCAATCCCGCAGAACTGGAGCGTTATTTTGCGCAGCTTGAGCTGGCCTTATATATCAACGGATTGGACAAAACTTTGAACCGGGCCGAAGCGGACCGGTTGAACCAGGAAATTTTAAGAGAGGCTTCGAGGGTTGCAGCGCAGATTCGTGAAGCGAAAAGATCCGCGGGCCGCGCTCACGGGCGTTCCGCAGAAGGCCGGCGCGCTTATCCCGAGGCCCCCTAAATCTTAGGAAGGAACAAGCGATGCGTTTGGGGCATAAGATTTCAGTTGGCATTTTCATCCTTGTCACCGCGCTGCTGGTCTCCGTGATGTCGATTGTCGACTGGGCGACGCGCCGGGCGGTTGAAGAGAAAATTCGCCGGGACATTGAAACCGCCGCGGGAGTTCTGGAACGTTTCCATCATTTCCGTCTCAGCACGCTCTTGAAGAATAATCAACTCCTGGCTCAGGCGCCTTTTCTGAAAGCTCTTGCGATCACCTCCGATCTGGATCCGGCGCTGATTGAGCATATTGCGGAAAGCATAAGGCGAAACCTGCAGAGCGATTTCACTTTCATCCTTGATCCTTCAGGAAAATCCCTGGGAGGCGCTGGAGAAAAATCTTTTTTTGATTCCGGAATGGCCCAAGCGCCGGCTATTGGCGAAGCCTTAAAAGGAAACCCTTTCCAAGGGATTTGGCCGACTCAAGAAGCCGTCCTCCAGCTGGTCTTAAGTCCTCTGGCCTTTGAAGACGGCATCGTGGGCGTTCTGGTGAGCGGCTTTGTCTTGAATGCGGACGCGATACGAACCTTTGAGCAAATGGCCAATGCGCGTGTGGCCGTCAATGCCGGGGAGAAATGGGTCGCAATGGCGGATTCCGCAGCCTTATTTGAAGGGTTAAAGCAAAAGTATTATTCAGATGGATCGGCGCCCTTCCGCAAGGTGGTGCTCACGTCTGTCGAAGGAGAGGATTATTTGCACGTGAAGGTGCCGTTTAGCGAAGGATCAGAAACCAGTTACATTCTGGCCCGTTCTCTGGACAAGGAACGCGCCTTTTATCGTATCCTCCAGCGGCGTTTATTCTTGATCACAGGGGTCATCCTGGCGGCGGCTCTTTTTGCGGGCTTGCTTTTATCGTACAGGATTACGCGCCCCATTCAAGCGCTCGTCCAAGGATCCAAAAAAATCGCGGAGGGCGACTTGTCCGCCCGCGTTGAGGTATCGAGACGCGATGAAATCGGCGACCTGGCCCGATCTTTTAACACAATGGCGGAAGCGCTCAAAGCCACGACCGTCACGAAATCTTATGTGCAGGATGTCCTTAAAAGTATGCTCAACAGCGTTACCGTCATTTCGCCCGAAGGAAAAATCGAAATGGCCAACGAAAGTATGTGCGCGCTTTTGGGTTATCAGGAAAAGGAATTGCTGGGCAAGCCCGCAAGATTTTTTCTTGGAAAACGCCAGGAAGAGGAACTTCTTCAAAGCCTTGCGGAACAGAATGCAGGCACGCCGCCCCAGGCTGTCGAAATGATCTACTGGGCGAGAAATAGGATGGAAATCCCCGTTCTTTTCCTCGGCGCGCCGCTGAAGGATCGAAACCGCCGGACGGAAGGATACGTTTGTGTGGCTTTGGATATGCGGGAATGCAAGCGTCTTGAGGAAAAACTCCTGGAATCCGAAAAGCTGGCTTCGATCGGCCAGTTCATTGCCGGCCTGAGCCACGAGATGAACAGTTCCTTGATCGTTATCCTGCGCCACGCCCGGCGTTTGCTTGAGGGCAACCGGGATTCGCAGACCTCCGATTCGCTCAAGATTGTCGAAAAACGAGCTGCCCACTGCCACCGCATTGCGCAGGATCTTTTAACCTTCGCGCGCCGGCGCCCCCTGAATTTGGAGCCGATAAATCTTTGCATCGTCATCGATGAAATGATCGCCAATTTTCGCCTTGATTTTGAGCGAATGGGAATCAATATCCGGAGGAATTACCCGAAAAATCTTATCCAGATCAAAGTTGATCATGACCAAATGCGCGAGCTTTTCACGAATCTTTTTCAAAACGCGCGGGACGCCCTTGAACCCCTCGATCACGGCCGCGAAATTGCCGTTTCGGTAAAACCTGATAAAGATTCCCTCCTGATCGCTTTGCAAGACAACGGGATAGGCATTGCCTCTGAAAATTACAATCAGATTTTTGAGCCTTTTTTTACGACCAAAGAGATTGGAAAGGGGACGGGGCTGGGGCTTAGTCTTTGTTACGGGATCGTCAAGAAGCACAAGGGCAATATCCGGGTTGAAAGCCAGGCGGGAAAAGGGGCAACTTTTTATATCACGCTGCCTCTGAAGACCCCCGAGACGAAATCTCCATTCGCTGCCGCCGCTGCAAATTCGTTATTGTAAACTCCGGTACACTTCCGTTTCCTTTTGGCCGATGATCTAGACGGCTGAATCCTTAGGAGCTTTTTCCAAGGGGCCGGTTTAAGGATCCGCCGGTTTTTGGCGGATGATGCAAGGTGACCTTAATTTTCTAGAGGGAGGAGGGGAGCCAAACTCCCTGAGCCCTTAACATCGAACCTGAGGAGGGGATATGCTCAAAAAAGCTTGCTTTCTTTGCAACATTTTCGGATTGATTGCGATTATCGGCGCTTTAAATTGGGGCCTGGTGGGAGCGGCGGGAATCAATTTGGTCGAAAAAGTTTTTGGATTGGGAACGTCATTAACGCGGATGGTCTATGTTGGGGTCGGTGTTTCAGGGCTGGTCCTTTTGGCCAGCTGCCTTGGATTATGTCCGGGCTGCAAGAAGAGCTGCGCCTGATTTAGACGGCAACTCTAACCTTCGCGCTCTCTGGCCTGGGCAGGTCAGGGAGCGGAAGGTAACAATTTTATTGTAAGGATATCCTGCCGATGCCGGTCCTGTCCTCACGGCCGCGCTTGTCAAAGACGGAAAGCTGATAATAAAAAACGTCTTCCCGCGTTTCTTTATCCTTCCACAACCGCGCCGCGGATCGTCCCAGCGGAAGCGGCATCTCGTATCTCAAAGGCAGCGGGCTCGGCAGATTGATCGTTTGGACCGGTTTTTTATTGCCATCGTATAACTTTAGTTCCGCCCGATGAATAAGCAGAAAATAATTGCAGTCGATCGTAAAGATAATTTTTCTATCGGCGGCCTGCGCCTTTTCTTTTTTCTGCTCCGCCGAGATCGACAGCCTCGGCTTTAAAGCAGAGGCGTCCTGAGACACGGCGATTTTCAGCAAGGGGGCGTCTTTATCTTTTTTTCCGCCCGCCGCCTGAGGCAAGAATGATTTATAATCAGGCAGCCGGACCCCGAAACTTACTTTCGTCAGCATTCCCTTCGTGACCACGATTTTCCTGGGGGATTCGGTGGTGAGGACGGCGCCTTCTCCCAAGGTATTTTCGTCAACCTTCAGCACGCGCTGGCCGGTTTCAATAAAAGGGAAGTGATACTTTCCGTCTTCGTCGGTGATCGCATAAATACCCGTATCCGAGAATATCCTCACGCCGTCGATTCCGTTCTCGTCCTTGTCCTGCCACCCGTCTCCGTCACGGTCTTCAAATACTTTTCCTACGACGCTCTTGCCCTGTTCAAAATGCGGGCCTAATTTTGTTTCCGAACCGGAGCCTAAATTAAAAATTAAAAGCCGCCGATTGTTCTGTTCGGCGACAAAAAGCCTTTGGCCGTCGGAGGCGACCGACGTAGGCGCATCCATTTTATTGCGGCCGAGCCCCGCAGTGCCGGTCGTAAAATCCGGCTGGCCGAGCACGATATCGGCCGGCGCGAAATTCGATTCCGGAATTTTTTTCCAGATCAGAACACGGTTATTGCCGAGATCGGCGACATAAAGACTTCGGCCGTCTGAAAAAATCTGGCCCGGCGTCGACAAGTGACGGGCTGAGGTGCCGGCGGCCGAACCGTTAAAATCAGGCTGGCCGAGGACAATATCGGCAGGGGTTTGATTTTGCGCCGGCAGTGATTTCCAAATCAAAATTCTGTTGTTGTTGAAATCCGAGACAAAAAGATTCTTTCCGTCAAAAAAAACGGCGACGGGCAAAGCAAACCGAACCGGACCTTGGCCCGCCACGCCCGTTTCTCCCAGCAGCACATTCGCAGGAACTCCATTTGTGGCCGGAATAGAATTCCAGATCAGGATGCGGAAATTCAAGGCATCCGCCACAAAAAGCCGCCTGCCGTCTGAAGCGACTGCAATAGGGCCCGACAAATTGGCGAGTCCGGCGCCGGCTGCGGTTGTTGAAAGATCAGGCTGTCCCACAGCAATATCGGCTTGAACCCCGTTGACGGCAGGGATTGTATTCCAGATCAAAACACGGTTGTTGGTGAAGTCGGGAATGATAAGCCTTTTGCCGTCGATATAGGCAAGGCGGGGAGAATTGAGTTGGGCGGCTCCGGTTCCGGCGCCGTTGGAAGAAAAATTAGTTTGCCCGATCACGATATCCGCCGGTGCGGAAGAATTTTTCGGAATCGTATTAAATAGCAGCTCGCGGTTGTTCGTGTTGTCGGCGATAATAAGCCGCTTTCCGTCGGTCGCCACGCCCTGGAGCGTGTCCGTCTTGCTTTGAGTCGTCCCGGGAGAATTGGTGACAAAATTCGGCTGGCCGATGACGACATCGGCGTCCATTCCATTTCGCAGTTCAGCGAAAGCGGAAAGGGGAGAAAAGGATAGCGAGACAGCGAAAAAAAGAGCTGCGGCCAAACGAAAAAACTTACAAGAACAAGCCGGCATCTGAGAATTAATATTTCCCTTGGAGTCTGAGGAAAAAGCCTTTTCCACTCGAGTGATCCTTCGTGAGATCGCCTTGGGCCAGCAGATTATCCGTGAAAGAAGTAAAGTTAAAACCCAGCCCGAGGGCAATATTTTTTATAATTTGGCAGCTCACCTCCAGAAGAATGCCTGCTTCCTTATTATTGGGAGCGGAACCGCGCTGCCGCAGGTGACGGTATTCGGCGGCGACGTCAATTCGGCGGGTCAGATGATAATTGAGCCTGTGAATCCACAGAAAGGCCTTGTTGTTTCTTGGAGTTTGGATCGTATTCGTAGTATTAGCCTCCAAAATTTCCTGATCTTTATAGGCTAATTTCTGGACAAATTGAAACCGGAAAGGCAAATCCAGGGCATACTCGCCGGCAATCAGGTCGCTTTGGGATTGCATTTGGGTGAATCCGCCGTCCGCGCTGGTCAGGTTCCGGGGCCGGTCGTCGTCAAAACGGATATATTTAGCCAGGGCGTTAAACCAGTCGAAATTCACGGGGCGGAAGGCGAGGCCGACCTGCTTTTTATCAATCCGGGAAAGATCCTTGCGGAATTTGGAATATTCGTATTCGCCGAACAGAAACAAATCCTGGGTGAGTTTGACTTCCCCCTGATTGTCCAGGACGATCTGCCATAAATTATCGGTATTCAAGCGGTGCTCGGCCCTGGAAAAAATTTTATACCGGTCCGGCTTGATATAGGAAATCCTTGCGGTGGTGGCGTCGCGCGCTTCGGAATCCGTGATCGTAAAAGGATGCTGCTTCTCGTCCCTTCTCTGATACGTCGCATCGAAAGCAAGCTCAGGCGTGATTTGATTTTCGTAGCCGATAAGATTGCCGGCATACACGCCCCGCTCATCGCTTGTGACAAACTGCCGCTCGCGGCGTAAAGTCGCGGTCTCGGAAATGGCGGTATTCGAGCCGAAAGAGGTGATCGAAGTCCGGCCGTCGATCTCCGAGCGGCTGAGCGTGTAATTCATATAGCGGCTGTTTTTTGAATCCACGACTTTTTCGAAGCCCGCGAGAACTGAATTTCCCATGGGCCCGGCGCCGACTTGAGCGTGGACAAAAACGCTGTCGCTGATTTTTCTTCTTATCCCCAAAGTCGTGAAGGAGTCGTTCAAGTCGGTGATTCCGAGCTGCTGTCCAAGGGAAAGAGCGGTTTTCTCATTGAGATCATACAAAATTCTGTGCCCGATCAAATGCCCCACCACGTGCCCCTTGCCGGTGTCGCGGATCCGGCTTAACGATTCACGCTCATCCCGATAAAGGTATTCCGTGGTAAACGTGAATTTATTCCAAAGCCGGCTCCACTGCGCCGTGAAATTTTCCAGGCTCTTGGCCTGCAGTTGGTTTTTGACAACAGGATTGTTCCCGTTTTTCTCGATTTCCCCTTTTTCGTACCGGAACTTGATCTTATCGGATTTGCCGAGCTGATGCGAAAGATCCAGCCCGTATTTCCGGCTGCCGGCTTCGAAAAGCGAATCCGTGGCCGCATAATTGTGGTCGACCCGCAGCCAGTAACCGGAAAGATCGAGGTATCCCTTTTCCTTTCCAAAATATTCCCCAATCGAGGTGTTGGCCTCAATGCGGCTGGCCGTACCTTGGCCCAGATTATTTCCCGTGACGACCTCCGCATAATCATATCCGCCGTTGTAGGAAGAATAGGAATTGGCCGTCCGGGCTTCCGATTTGGCGATCTCAGCCGTGACTTTCGTAAAATTGCCGATCTTGACTGTGGTATCGCCGCCCACCATCCGGTGATTTTTTTCATCCCGTTGTTCCTGAACATAAGTCAAGCCTGCGCGAAGATGGTCCCCGAGATGCCGGGAAATCCGCAGCCCGCCCGCGCGGTTGTCCAGATCCTCGTGAAAAAAGGGGAAGGTCTCCTGGGCTGCGTATTCATAATTGGCCACGACATAAACAGGATTGCCTTCAAGAACGCTGGCGCTGATAAGAGTGCCTGAAGCCGCTATCGAAAAAACGGGCCGTCGAAACAAAATCCGCCCTTCGTCGTATTTGATTTCGTAATCGGTATCCTGAGCTTGCGGAGTGGAACTGATGACCCTTCCGGATGTTTTGTCGCGAACTTCAATACGCACCTGCTCGCTGCCTTCCACGAGATTCCGGTGCCTCAAATAATAGAGCGATCCGCCGGTCGCCAGAAGCTCGCTGTGGCCCTGTCTCTGATTGGCCTCCGCGATAAAGGCCGTAGCCTTGGCCACCGGATCTCCATAAACTGTCCGCTTGGGAGTTTCCAAATGGACCTTGGCCCCGTAGAGTGTGCGGTTGTAAGTCAGAAGCTGGGATTCATCTTCGCCGATTTGCGTTTGATAATTCCCCCAAACCGCTCCGGATTTATCCCATTCAAAAAGCCCGTAAAATTTTCCTTGGCTGTTGACGTCATAAACCACGGTTGAATGATCTCCGTAGATCGGGTAGTACTTGTCCGGATCGATAAAAGTGAAAAGTTTATCCTGCGTGGATTTTTTGGTATCGAGCGCAGATTTGAAAAGGTATTTTCCCTGGAGTTTGCCGGTCAGGTAATACGAGATTTTGCCGTCCGGTTCGAACCCATTTTTATAGTGATTGCCGTCGCGTTCGAGGCGGAAGCCCTGGCTGGAATCCGAAAAATTGAATGTCCCGTCCGCAATCCCGGCCAGGAAAAAACTATTCTCTTTGGCCTTGATTTTTTTGGCGTATTGGCGGATTTTTCCTTGCGGATCGCTCACCTGAACGGCGAGTTCCGTTTCCCCGATGGGGATTATGATTTCTTCCGCAAAAGAACCGTCCGGCTGAATCCTGACCTCCCGCCCGTTGAGCGTCACTTTATTGGCTTGATGGGTCAGGCCTTTAATCCTTACCGTGCTTCCGGAAATAGGAATGCTCATATTCTCGCCCGGCAAAGGTTTGGGGAGGGAAAAAGACCAGCTCAGGGCGGACGACGGGTAAAGCAAGGAATTTAGAAAAAAAACCCCCGTAAAAAGTGCCGTACTTTTTATATAACGTGTTTTCATTGAATGGCTTAAAACATATCGGCTTTTTCCAGAGCCAAGTAAAGTAATTTTTATTTTAGCCGGTTTGTAAACGAGAAAATCGAGGCGGCGTCACCATGATTGTTTGGATTTTGAGATTTGCTTGCCATTAAACAAAACGGCCCATTGCAGATGCTGCAATAGGCCGCTGGGGTGAGAACGGAAGAGGAGGCGTTTTTATCGTCTGCGCCATCCTCTTGCTTTTCCGAATCTACCGCCTCTCCTATTCGGACTCGCGCCCGGCCCGCCCAATGCCCCGGGAGGATTGTTGTCATAATCTCTCCGCTGGCGGTGATGATGTCTCCGCAATTGGCGGGCGTGCTTCGATTCCTTTTTATCTACCGTCCCGTCTTGATTCCGGTTGATCCGTTTTTTTGCTTTCGGATGCGCCTCCAGCCATTTCTCAACCTTCTCTTTGCGTGAATAAGGATGAGCTTGGCTATGGATGCCCGAAGCATCCTCCGTTACATTTTCGTTGATTACTTTCCCTGGCAAGACTTGCGCTGCTGCGTCGCCTTGCTTCTGTTCATCTTCCGCATAGAGAAGGGTTGCTCCCTGGAACACGACCAGCAAAGCAACAATCCACCCCGCGATCTTTTTTACCTCACTGCTTTTGTTTTTTCGGTACATTGTTTCGTCATTCATGAGGTGTTGCCTCCTTTTTTGATTTCACCCTATTAGACGCCAGAAATGCAAAAAGGTTTAATTGGAAAGAAGAGAAGATCCTCATTCCCTGTCTCGGAGCGCTATCTCTAGCTTAAATTTAACCTTCCTATTTTAAAGAAGTTGTGTTATTTATCCAGTAATTCTATAGGTTTCTGGACTATGATATCCAAAAAAATAAAATACGCTTTAATTGCCTTAACAAAAATGACTGAGGACTATCAAAGGCGGGCGCCGCTTCTTAATTGCGGATTTGGCCAAACGGGGCCGCGTCCCTAAAAAATTTTTAGAAGCTATTTTGCTGGAACTGAAGAATAAAGGAATCCTGCATAGCAAAAGGGGCAAGGGCGGAGGCTATTACTTAGCGAAATCTCCGGAAAAAATTATACTGGGCAGCGTCATAAGAATTTTGGAAGGGCCTCTTGCGCCTTTGCCTTGCATCAGCCAGACGGCTTACCAGCGCTGCGAAGAATGTGAAGATGAAAATACCTGCTCATTGCGAATGGTCATGAAAGAGGTGAGGGAAGCGACCGCGAAAATTTTGGACGGAACGAGTTTGAATGATAAGGTTGAGCGGGCAAGGGAATTATCTTTGAATGCCATGTATTTTATTTGAGCCTTTTTCCAGGACGCCTGATTTCTTAGAGATCATGATCACAAAACAATTCAAACGCCACAGTGTTCTTCCGGGATTCGGCCTGACCTTAAGTTTTACCCTCTTCTATTTGAGCGCGGCGGCCTTGATCCCGCTCTTAACGCTTTTCTGGAGGACCTCGGCAATGGATTGGGCCTCGTTTCTGCGCGTCCTGGGATCCCCGCGGACTCTTGCGGCTTTCAAGCTCACGCTGATGACCTCCTTTCTCAGCGCCTTGATCAACGGAGCTTTTGGATTGCTCGTCGCGTGGGTTTTAGTCCGGTATGATTTTCCAGGAAAAAAATTGGCCGACGCCGTGGTGGACTTGCCTTTTGCGCTGCCTACGGCCGTGGCCGGTATCGCCCTTACGACGCTCTACGCGCCCAACGGCTGGTTCGGAAAATGTCTTTATAAATTGGGGATTCAATCCGCCTTCAGCCCGGTTGGAATCGTGATTGCGCTGACTTTTATCGGATTTCCTTTTGTCGTGCGGACGCTGGAGCCCATTCTGCAGGATCTGGATGTTGAGATTGAGGAGGCCGCGTTTAGCTTGGGGGCCGGCCGCTGGCAGACCTTCAGCCGGATCGTGTTTCCGATGCTGCTGCCGGGACTTCTGACCGGATCGGCAATGGCTTTTGCGCGGGCGCTGGGAGAATATGGGTCCGTTGTGTTTATTGCGGGCAATATGCCGTTTAAAACGGAAATCCTGCCGCTTCTGATTATGACCAAGCTGGAACAGTACGATTACAGCGGCGCGGCGGCGGTGGCCAGTGCGGCGCTTCTGATTTCTTTTATCCTCTTGCTTGCGATTAATTTTTTGCACGCCTGGAGCCAAAGGTATCAAGAGGTTTGAGAAAATTTGCAGCAAAATTTATGGAGTCCTCGAGACCGGTTTGAAATCTGCCTTTACCGGACGAACCGAGGGGCCGGATAATCGTGAATAAATCGAAAACAATAGAAATTCAAAAGGCGCGTTTTTCGGAGAGTCCCTGGATCAAGCGCGGGCTGATCGGTACGGCGTTGTTTTTCCTGGGGATTTTTCTCTTCGGCCCGATTCTTGTTGTCTTTCTGAATGCTTTCGGAAAAGGGATCGGGCCCTATTGGCGCGCCCTTACCGAACCTGCGGCGATCTCCGCGATCCGGCTCACGCTGTGGGTTGCGGCGATTGTGGTGCCTTGCAATTTGATCTTCGGCCTTGCCGCCGCCTGGGCGGTTACGAAATTCAATTTTTTTGGAAAAAAAATCCTGCTGGCTTTGATCGATCTGCCGTTTACGGTTTCGCCCGTGATTGCAGGTTTGATTTTTGTGCTCCTCTTCGGAGCGCGGGGGATTTTCGGCCCCTGGCTTCAAGCCCACAACATTCGGATCCTTTTTTCCGTTCCCGGGATCGTGCTCGCCACTATTTTTGTGACCTTTCCTTTTGTGGCGAGGGAAATTATTCCCTTGATGCAGTCCCAGGGCAATGAAGAGGAGACGGCGGCCGTGATTCTCGGCGCGAACGGCTGGCAGACTTTTTTCCGCGTCACTTTGCCGAATATCAAGTGGGGCCTTCTTTACGGAGTCATTTTGTGCAATGCCCGGGCCATGGGTGAATTTGGAGCGGTTTCCGTGGTCTCCGGGCATATCCGGGGACTGACCAACACGATCCCGCTTCACGTGGAGATTCTTTACAACGAATACAATTTTACGGCCGCGTTTGCGGTCTCTTCGCTGTTGATGTTTCTGGCTTTTGTGACGCTCGTGGTGAAACACTGGATCGAGCGGCGGAGCAGGAAGGAATACTGCGGTCTTTAATGACAATATTCAAAACTCGAAATTCGAAGGCTCGATATTCACGGAAAGATTGAGGTTTGAAATTTCGTTTCGCCTGCCCGCCAGACCGAAGGCGGGGAGACGACGCAGGGATTTTGAATTTCGAAATTCAATATTTTTAAAATTCGAAAAAAAATTTGGAATAAAAGGAATCGTAAATGAGTATCGAAGTCCAGCGCATTGTCAAAACGTTCGGCAGCTTTACGGCGCTTAACGGCGTGAACTTCCGAATCGCTCCGGGCGAACTCGTCGCCCTGCTCGGGCCTTCAGGCTCGGGCAAGACAACCCTCTTGAGGATTATCGCGGGCCTGGAAATCCCGGACAGCGGGACGGTCCTTTTTGACGGCCTGGATGTCTCGTCGAGAAAAGTAAAGGAGCGTCAGGTCGGATTTGTTTTTCAGCATTATGCCTTGTTCCGCCACATGACCGTTTTTGACAATGTGGCCTTTGGGCTTAACGTGCGGCCGCGCCGCGTGAGGCCTTCCCAGGAAGCAATTAAATTAAAAGTGTTCGAATTATTGAAACTCGTGCGCCTTGAAGGAATGGCGTTAAGGTATCCTTCCCAGCTTTCGGGAGGACAGCGCCAGCGCGTTGCCTTGGCGCGCGCCCTGGCGATCGAGCCGAAAATGCTCCTCCTCGACGAGCCGTTCGGATCTTTGGATGCGAAAGTCCGCAAGGAGCTGCGCCAATGGATCCGCGAGCTTCACGATAAGCTTCACATGACCAGCGTCTTTGTCACGCACGATCAGGAAGAGGCCCTCGAAGTGGCCGACCGGATCGTCGTGATGAACGAAGGAAAGATTGAGCAGATCGGCACTCCCGATGAAGTGTACCATCATCCAGCCAGCCCCTTTGTGTCTCATTTCTTGGGCAGCGTCAATCTGTTTCACTGCCGCCTTGAAGGAGGAAAAATACTTTTCGGAAACGCTCCGGCGGATAGCGGCAAAACCGAGGGCAAGCAAGAGGCGCGGAATGCAACGGTCTACATCCGGCCCCATCTTCTGGATATTGAATACAGCGCCCCGGCCAACGGGAATTATTTCCGGGCTAAAGTCAAATCCATTAACGCAGCCGGGCCTCTGGTGAGAGTCGAACTGACCACCGAGTGGGATGCCCTCGTGCAAGTTGAAATTTCTCACGAGCGTTATCAATATTTAGGGCTTAAGAAGGACGCGGCCGTGTTTGCGATTCCTAAAGAGGTCAAAGTGTTTACAGAGGACTATTCGATTTAATTTCAACGGAACCTTTGAAAAAAGTCCGTTGCACGGAATGGCAAAAAACAAGCCCTACCGATTTTTTATTTATTTGATGGCGCGCCTGACCGCGGCGTTTTTAGCCGCGTTACCGCGTCCTGTTTTGCTTTTCATCGCCCGAGGTCTCGGCCGGGCTGCCTACTCTTTGGTAAGCAGGCATCGCGAAGCCGCGCTCAGAAATTTGAGGTTTGCTTTCGGAAGAACAAAATCCGAGGCCGAAATCCGCAAGATCGCCCGCGAAGTCTTTGAAAATCTCGCCCAGGCTTACGCGGATGTTTTATTATTCCAAAAGATGGATCCCAAAAAGCTCGACCAATGGGTGGAAATGGGAGATGCGCTGGAAACTTTCCGAAAACTATTGGCGGAAGGCAAGGGGATTATTCTCATTACCTCTCATCTGGGGAATTGGGAGCTTTTAGCCGCTGCTTTGAAATTAAAGGGAGTTCCGGGAAAAGCGGTGGCGCGCCGGGTCCGCTACGAACCTTACAATAAGTGGATTGAGAACCTTCGACGGGCTGTCCAGCTTGAAACCATTTACCGCAGCGAATCTCCCCGCGAGATTATTCAATTGCTCCGGCGGGGAGAAGTGATCGGCCTGCTGCCGGACCAGGATATTTCCAACTTAAGAGGGGTTTTCGTGAATTTTTTCGGCAAATCCGCGCACACGTCCATTGCGCCGGTCCGGTTGTCTCTGCGGACCGGAGCGCCGATCATAACGTGTTTTGTGATCCGCCGCCCCAAGGGCCGGTATCAATTCCTGATCGGTGAGATTATCAGGCCGGCAATCCAAACCACGCGCGAGGCGGCAATCTTGGAATCCACGCAGCAGTGGATGAAAAACTGTGAAGAGATGATCCGCCGTTATCCGGGCCAGTGGGGCTGGATGCACAACCGCTGGAAAACCACAGAGTAGGGCGAATTTTTTCAAACCTAAGAAAGGCATCTAGAACTGTCCGGAAATGTCGAA
The DNA here is from genome assembly GCA_023247035.1 of Candidatus Omnitrophota bacterium. Taxonomy (GTDB): domain Bacteria; phylum Omnitrophota; class Omnitrophia; order Omnitrophales; family Aquincolibacteriaceae; genus JAHFHG01. The sequence continues at coordinate 7,955 of JAHFHG010000014.1, read as the reverse complement.
ATTATATTGGAATCTTATTAGCCCGATTTTCTCATCGTTCATCTTAAGATAAGCGAAGAGACACATTGCGTGCTTGCCCCGTGCGCGGGCGGGTTTCAAACTGCCGTTACATTTCAGAAAAAGCGGCCTGAAACATTATGAAAAAAGTATTGGTGATTGATGACGACGCGGAAATTTTGAATCTTATCCGCACCCGGCTGCAGGCTCATTATGAAGTCATCCTTGCCTCGGACGGGGAAACTGGCCTGCAAAAGATACCCAGCGAAAAACCGGATCTGATTTTATTGGATATCAAAATGCCTCAAGTGGACGGTTTCACATTCTTGAGAAGGTTCAAGCGGCTTGATGAAATTAAGCGCATTCCTATTATCGTGCTGACGGCTTATGTGAATATGAAAGACCTGTTCGAGGCTGAAGGGATTACGGATTATATTTTAAAACCTTTCGACGCCGCAGAACTGCTCCAGAAAATCGCTTCCCATTTAGACGCCAAAGAGAAAACTTGATTTAAATCCGCGGTAAAGCAATTCCCCTTCCAGGCGTTACCCTGCGGACGCAAAAAGCGCCCCGATCTCCGCAAAAAGCTGTTTACCCTTATGGGCTAATGATGTATTGTAATGTAGATTTATGCTCGTAACTTAGCCCGTGATTGCCGGTTAGGCGAACGGCGCAGGCTGTAACGTCTTTAAGATTGACAGGAAAAATAAAATACAGAAAAATGTCCCGCTCCAAAAAGATAAATTTTAAAAAGCCTATGGATACTCATCCTCTACGCCCTCAAACCCAGGGCCTTTACGACCCGCGATACGAACACGATTCGTGCGGTGTCGGATTTGTCGTCAATGTGAAGGGCCGCAAGTCTCATACGATTGTGAAACAGGCCCTCACCGTGCTTTTGAATCTGCGCCACCGCGGCGCCTGCGGATGCGAAGCCAACACGGGCGACGGCGCGGGCATCCTCCTCCAGATCCCTCATACTTTTCTGAAGCAAGAGTGCCCGAAGGTCGGAATTTCGCTGCCCGGCGCTAAGGAATACGGCGTCGGAATGATCTTCCTTCCTCCGGACGAACGGAATCGCCGCGAATGTGAAAAAATGTTCGAGAAGATTATTGCCGAGGAAGGCCAAAGTGTGCTGGGCTGGCGGACCGTTAAAACCGTGGACAGTTCCTTGGGGCCCACAGCACAAAAAAGTGAACCCGTCGTGCGGCAAATTTATATTGGAAGAAACTCCAAAATTCAGGACGATGAGGCATTTGAACGCAAGCTCTACGTGATCCGCAAGCGGGCGGAAAACGCGATCCGGTATTCCCCTATCAAGGACGGCGGATTTTTCTATATTTCCAGTCTTTCCTACAAAACGATTATCTATAAAGGAATGCTGATGTCGGAGCAGGTCGAGCTCTTTTTTCCTGAGCTTGCCGATCCGGCCGTAGAAACCGCGCTCGCTTTGGTCCATTCCCGCTTCAGCACGAACACCTTTCCGAGCTGGGATCGCGCGCACCCGTACCGCTACATCGCTCATAACGGCGAGATCAATACGCTGCGCGGCAATATCAATTGGATGCACGCGCGGCAGGCGATGTGCCTTCCCAGAGGCAATGAGGCGGCTTGCGATCTTTTCAAAGACGACATCAAAAAAATCCTGCCCGTGATTTCTCCGGACGGCAGCGACTCGGCGATGTTCGACAATTGCCTGGAGTTTCTCGTGCTGGGCGGCCGCTCGCTTCCGCACGCCGTGATGATGATGATCCCGGAGCCGTGGTCGAATCACGAATCCATGAGCGATGAGAAAAAGGCCTTTTATGAATACCATAGCTGCCTGATGGAACCGTGGGACGGCCCGGCCTCGATTGCGTTCACGGACGGAATTAAAATCGGCGCGGTGCTTGACCGCAACGGCCTGAGGCCCTCGCGTTATTACGTGACCAAAGATGATCTCGTGATTATGGCCTCCGAAGTCGGAGTGCTTGACGTCCCGCCGGAGCGCGTGCTCCAAAAAGGACGCCTCCAGCCCGGCCGTATGTTTCTGATTGATACGGAAGAAGGCCGTATCGTGGCGGACGAGGAGATCAAACATAAAATCGCAAGTGAATACCCTTACCGTCTGTGGCTCAAGGAGAATTTGTTGACCTTGGAAGAACTGCCCGAGGCCGCGCACGTTCATGAGCCGGATCATAAGAGCGTGCTCCTTCGCCAGCAGGCGTTTGGTTATACCTTTGAAGACTTGCGCATCATTATGGCCCCGATGGGCAAGGACGGCGTGGAACCGGTCGGCTCGATGGGCACCGACACGCCGCTCGCCGTGCTCTCCGACAAACCGCAGCTTCTTTATAACTATTTCAAACAGCTTTTTGCGCAAGTCACCAATCCTCCGATCGATTGCATCCGCGAAGAAATTATTACGTCGACGGAAACAACGATCGGACCGGAACGGAATTTACTTCTTCCGGAACCCCTAAGCTGCCGGCAGATTAAATTAAAAAGCCCTATCCTGACCAATGAAGAATTTGAAAAACTGCGGCACATTGATCATCCGGAATTCAAATCCGTGACCCTTTCTATGCTTTACAAAGTCGCCGAAGGCGGAGCGGGATTGGAGAAGACTTTAAAGGAATTTTTCGAGAAAGCCAGCCGCGCGATTAGGGAGGGGGCGAATATTTTGGCCCTTTCGGACCGCGGCATTGACCGTGAGCACGCGGCCATTCCCGCGCTCCTTGCCGTTTCCGCACTCCACCATCATCTGATCCGGGAGGGGACGAGGACGCAAGTGGGCCTTGTGCTGGAGTCCGGAGAGCCGCGCGAGGTCCACCACTTTGCGCTCTTGATCGGTTACGGGGCCGGCGCCATCAATCCGTATCTTGCCTTTGAGACCCTCGACGATATGCTGCGGCAGGGCATTCTTACTCAGATTGATCATAAACACGCGGTGAAAAATTATGCGAAGGCGATTTCCAAAGGCGTTGTCAAAACAATGTCCAAGATGGGGATTTCTACGATTCAGAGCTACCGCGGCGCGCAAATTTTCGAAGCGATCGGCTTGAATCACGACGTGGTGGACAAATATTTTACGTGGACGGCCTCGCGAGTCGGAGGAATCGGACTTGACGTGATCGCCCAGGAAGTCCAGCGCCGGCATTACCACGCGTTTCCCGACCGGCAGGTCAACGGCCAAACCTTAGATCCAGGCGGGCAGTATCAATGGAGGCGCGAAGGCGAATACCATTTATTCAATCCCGAAACCGTGCACAAGTTGCAGCTCGCGGTCCGGACAAACAATTATCAAGTCTTCAAGGAATATTCCCGGCTTGTGAACGAGCAGTCCCGGCATTTCTGCACCCTGCGCGGGCTTCTGGATTTTAAATCGCCGGAAAAATCCATTCCGATTGAAGAGGTCGAATCCGTGGAGTCCATTGTCAAACGCTTCAAGAGCGGCGCAATGTCTTACGGCTCGATCAGTAAAGAAGCGCACGAAAGCCTGGCCATTGCCATGAACAGGCTCGGCGGCAAGAGCAATACCGGGGAAGGGGGAGAAGATCCCGCGCGCTATCAGCTCGATTCGAACGGGGATTCGCGGAACAGCGCGATTAAGCAGGTCGCCTCCGGACGGTTCGGAGTGACGAGTCTTTATCTGGTCAAAGCTAAAGAGCTTCAGATTAAGATGGCCCAGGGCGCCAAGCCCGGGGAAGGCGGGCAGCTTCCGGGCGCGAAGGTTTATCCGTGGATCGCCAAGGTGCGCCACGCCACGCCGGGAGTCGGGCTGATTTCACCGCCGCCTCACCACGATATTTATTCGATTGAAGATCTGGCGGAACTGATTCACGATTTGAAAAATTCCAACACCCAGGCGCGTGTCAGTGTGAAACTCGTCGCCGAAGTCGGCGTCGGAACGATTGCTGCGGGAGTTGCCAAAGCCCACGCAGACGTTGTTTTAATTAGCGGTCACGACGGCGGGACAGGCGCTTCACCTCTTTCCAGTATTAAACACGCTGGAATTCCGTGGGAATTGGGGCTTGCGGAGACTCACCAGACTCTCGTTTTAAATAATCTCCGCAGCCGTATTGCCGTCGAAACAGACGGCCAATTGAAAACCGGCCGCGACGTGGTGATTGCAGCGTTTCTTGGCGCCGAGGAATTTGGATTTGCAACAGCCCCGCTTGTGGCCCTCGGCTGTATTATGATGCGCGTCTGCCATTTGAATACTTGTCCTGTGGGCGTAGCCACGCAGGACCCTGAATTAAGAAAAAAATTTACGGGCGATCCTGCCCACGCCGTTAATTTTATGCGTTTTATTGCCCAGGAAGTCCGCGAGCTGATGGCCGAACTCGGCTTGCGAACCTTAAATGAAATGATCGGCCGCACCGATCGGCTTGAGTCGAAAAAGGCCGTGGATCATTGGAAAGCCAGGGGATTGGATTACTCCAAGATTCTTTATCAGCCCCAGCTTCCTCCTGAGGTGGGCCGGTATTGCCAGATACCTCAAGATCACGGGCTTGACAAATCCCTGGACCGGACAACGCTGATCAAAATGTGCGAGCCTGCCCTTTTTCGGGGCGAGCGCGTGAAGGCTTCTTTGCCGATCCGCAATACTAACCGCGTCGTGGCCACAATGCTGGGAAGCGAACTGACAAGGCGTTTTGGAGCAGCGGGACTGGCAGACGATACGATTCATCTTAAATTTTCCGGATCTGCGGGGCAGAGTTTCGGGGCCTTTGTCCCCCGCGGAATTACCCTTGAGCTCGAAGGGGATGCCAATGACTACGTCGGCAAAGGGCTCTCCGGAGGGAAAATTATTGTTTATCCGCCTGCCGGATCGACTTTTGCAGCGGAGGAAAATATTCTTATCGGCAATGTCGCATTCTACGGCGCCACGAGCGGGGAGGCGTATATCCGCGGAATGGCCGGGGAGCGTTTCTGCGTCCGCAACAGCGGCGCGAATGCGGTGGTCGAAGCGGTCGGCGATCACGGCTGCGAATATATGACGGGCGGCCGCGTCGTGGTGCTGGGCGCGACCGGGCGGAATTTTGCCGCGGGAATGTCGGGCGGCATCGCTTATGTTTTGGATACGGCGGGAAATTTCCCCCAGCTTTGCAATAAGCAAATGGTCGAACTCGGGTCTTTAGATCAGAAAGAAGAGAGGGACGAAGTCCGCGGCATGATTCAGCGCCACGCGGACTACACGGGCAGCCGGCGCGCGAAGCAGATTCTTGATTTGTGGGAAGAGATGATTCCTAAGTTTGTGAAGGTCCTGCCCAAAGACTACAAACGAGTGATTCAAACACTTGAACGCGTCAAAAGCAAGGGGCTGAGCGGCGATGAAGCGATCATGGCCGCTTTTGAAGAGAACGCCCGCGACCTCTCCCGCGTCGGCGGAAATTAAACTTCTCTCCTTTGCGTGCTCTGAACCAACCACGACTTCTTAAAGTGAGGGAATCCGTGAAAAAGAGGATGACTTTGCAAGATAAAGCGTTCGCTGCGTTAAAAGAAGCCGTTCGGGGAGTCGTGGAAAGGCACAAAAAAACCGGCCGCCCGCTTGCGGTGTGGCGAAACGGCAAAGTAGTTTGGATTTCTCCGAATTCGGTAAAATAAAATCTAACGTCCCGCTTCCACTCGGAGCCGAGGCGGTTTTTTATAAAGGATGGGGCATGTCTATAAGCATAACGATAGATACAAACGTGATAAACGCAAAAGGCATGCTTTCAGCAATGAATAAATTGGAAGAATGGCATGATCAGGAAAAAATATGTCTGTTCGTCAACGATGTAATGGAGGAAGAACTAACCGAAGGAAGTGTGCAGTATCACAAGCAGGGAAAGTATATTGTTCAGTGTCTAAGGCCCGGGCATAACTACCCAGAGCTTTTTGAAAAATTCAGGAAGATATTATTTCCTACAATTTCAATTACAAACCTCAATAAGGAACAGCGCAGGGATATTGCGCATATCATTGCGCATCGGAAATATCTTACGGATATATTTCTAACAGACGATGGTAATTTTATTAGACACAAAACGGAATTAAAAATTGAACAAATATCAGTTATGACGCCTGACGAATGCGTTGTTCTTTTAAAAGAAAGATTCGGATGGAGCTAAAAATAGATTTGGCAAGCAAGCCTTATCCGACTTGCCCTTATTGCAATGAGACGCTTGAAAAAATGCCTTCTCGAAAAATTAAGTGTCGATCCTGCGGTAAGGAGATGTATGTGAGGTCAACCCAAAAAGTTTTTGAATCCAGTCTTCTTACACGTGAAGATGCGATGGCGGCCGATCAACTTAAGCAATTAGAGACATATGGGGTTACATCGACAGATTTCTTGGACAAAAGAACGGAGCTTTCCCAAAAGTTTGGTGGCAAAGCAAAATCCGCAGATGCAATTTGGGCGATTTTTAATGACTTGATTGCGAAAAATAGCCAAGATTTAGATGCATTACGGATGATTTATTATTCGACGGCTCTATTTCTTAACTCCGAGGGAAAAGATTATTCAGAGCTATTACGGCAATCAGCAAAAATGAGACTGCTGAGTTATAAAAAAGAGGGATTTGTCGAAAAGGTGGGAATCAGTACAGGCGGTGAAGGATTGTGTAGTGCATGCTCCAAGTTGGACGGTAAAAAGCTTTCAATTGACGAGGCTCTTGAAAAAATGCCTCTGCCGTTTAATGGATGTACAAATTCCATTGAAAATGGAAAGCAAGGTTTTTGTATGTGCGACTGGATGCCAGTGGTAGATTGATAACGATTCAAAAAGTGTGAATAATTTCGCTCCGCGGGACAGGCCGAGCGGAGAAAAAGGACTTGCAAAGGCCGGTTTCTTAAGGTATTATTTGGTAGGAAAGTTGGAAATAGTAGGAAAATAGGAGGAAGGCCATGGTGACACGCATGAGGGAAAAGGGGCAGGTCACAATTCCGTCGGACATTCGGGAGTCGCTTCATTTGTCAAAGGATTCCATATTGTCAATCGTTAAAGCGGGAAATGGAATTTTGCTTATTCCAAAACCTTCGGCTGTTGAATCTTTTGGTGCCAGGTTTCAAAAGGCTGCGGAGGAAAAAGGCATCACTTTAGAGGATCTGCTCAGAGACTTGAGGAAAATGCGCCGCGAGAAAAAGTAATGGCCATTCCGCAATATAGATTTTTTTTCGACACGAGCGTTTATATTGCGGGCTTGCGTTCTCCGGATGGCGCCGCAAGAGAACTCTTAAGGTTATCTGAAGTTCAGCTGATTCGCATGGTCGTTTCGGAAGAAGTGGTTACGGAAGTGGATCGAGTTACAGCGGAGAAATTTCCGCATTTGGTTCAGCAAAGCCGTCAATTTTGGAAGGATTTAAGTCCTGAGATCGCACCCAATCCGGGGGCTCACCAACTTCAGCCGTTTTTACAGAAACTCGTTAAAGGTGACGCTTTAATTCTCTGTGCCGCATCGTTGGCTAAAGTATCGACTTTTGTCACATGGAACACTCGTGATTTTATGGCCCGCGGAATCGCATCACTAGTTGATTTTCCAATTGTCGTACCGGCGGACGGCCTTGGTCTTATTAGGAAATGGATAGAACCTTTTTCGGATTAAAGGTGAATTAAATGGATCAATCGGAGAAGCTTGAGGATTTGCGGGATATTGGAATCATCAAGAAAATCAAGGAAGATAAAAAGGAAAATTATCTTTCCGCAAGCGTCAAGCGTATTGATAAATGATATGAATAAAATGAACGAAGACCGTGAGACTTTGGAAATTCTTGCGGATGCCGAGCCGGTCAAATCACTCAAACGAGCAGAAGCGGATATTGAAGCAGGACGTATCCATTCCCATAAGGCCGTATTCGGCATAAAGGTGAATCACAATGGGTAAACCCACAGGATTTATTGAGATTCCGAGGGAGCTGCCTGAAGACCGCTCGCCAACGGAGCGGATCAAAGATTGGGGCGAGTTTCATAAGCATATGCCCGAGGCCAAGCTCAA
>JAHFHG010000013.1 GCA_023247035.1 Candidatus Omnitrophota bacterium | reverse complement strand
CCCATATCGACCACGGAAAATCGACCCTCGCGGACCGGCTGCTTCTGGATACGGGAGCGATTTCAAAGCGTGAATTTCGCGAGCAGATCCTGGACGATATGGATTTGGAGCGCGAGCGGGGAATTACGATCAAGGCCCGCGCCGTGCGGATCAAACATAAAGATTATATCCTTAATTTGATTGATACGCCGGGGCACGTAGATTTTACTTACGAGGTTTCAAAAAGCCTTGCGGCCTGTGAAGGCGCGCTGCTGCTCGTTGACGCAGGGCAGGGAATCCAGGCGCAGACCGTCAGCAATCTCTACCTCGCGATGGAACGCAATCTGGTGATTATTCCGGTGGTGACGAAGATTGATCTTCCCATTGCCGATCCGGAAAAGGTGAAAAAGGAAGTGAGAGATTTTTTGGGCGTCAAAGAGGAGGAGATTATTCTTTCCAGCGCTAAAACGGGGCAGGGCACGGAAGAAATCCTCAGCGCCATTATTGAACGGATTCCCGCGCCCAAGGGAGATTTGGGCCAGCCGCTGAAAGCATTAATCTTTGATTCCAAATATGATGTTTATCAAGGCGTGATCGCCTATATCCGCGTTTTTGACGGCTTGATTAAAAAAGCCAGCTGTTTCATGATGATGGCCGGCGGCAATCAATACGAGGTTGAGGAACTTGGAATTTTTAATCCTCATCCGGAACCCGTATCCGAGCTTGGGGTCGGCGAGGTGGGGTATGTCGCCGCCAATATCAAGGAGGTTTTGGAGGTCAAAATCGGCGACACGGTAACGCTTGTCGAAAATCCTGCCCCCAAGCCCCTTGAAGGATACCGCGAAGTAAAGCCGATGGTTTTCTGCGGGCTTTATCCCATCAATACAAAGGATTTTACTTCGCTCCGCGACGCGCTGGGAAAACTCCGGCTCAACGACGCCTCTTTTATTTATGAGCCCGAGACTTCGGTCTCGCTGGGATACGGATTCCGCTGCGGATTTTTGGGGCTTCTTCATATGGAGATTGCCAAGGAGCGATTGGAGCGCGAGTTCGGCCTGGAATTGATTATTACCGCGCCTACTGTGGTGTACCGGGTCGTTGATCAAAAAGGAAAAACAACCGCGCTTGAGAATCCCACAAAATTGCCGCCTGCGCAGTCGATCGAGAGGATCGAAGAGCCTTATATTCTTGCGAATCTTCTGATCCCTACCGCAAGCACCGGGCCGATGATGCAGTTGTGCCAAGAGAGGCGCGGCATTTATAAAAGCACGGAGTACTTGGATGCCCAGCGCGTGGTCCTGGTCTACGAAATTCCCTTCGCCGAGGTGGTGATGGATTTTTATGACAAAATAAAATCAATGACGGCGGGCTACGGTTCCTTGAATTATGATTTTATCGGGTATCAGCCTTCCGATCTGGTGAAACTGGACATCCTCATCAACGGCGAAGCGGTGGACGCGCTTTCCAGCATTGTTTTTAAGGAAAAGGCCTACAACCGGGGAAAGGTGCTGGCCGAAAAATTAAAAGAAGTGATCCCGAGGCAGCTCTTCGAAGTGGTGATCCAGGCGGCTGTCGGAAGCAAAATTATCGCGCGCGAATCGATCGGCCCTTTAAAGAAAAATGTAACCGGGAAATGTTACGGCGGGGATATCACCCGCAAACGCAAACTTTGGGAAAAACAAAAGGAAGGGAAGAAACGCATGAAAAAGATCGGGAAAATCGATTTGCCTCAAGAGGCCTTTATCACCATCCTGAGGATGGATCAATGAAACTGCTCATTCCTCTTGCGGTGATGATCGGCGCCTATTTTTACCGTCATAAGCTTGCCCAGGAGTGGAAATTTTTTCGCGCGCGGCGCAAGGAATGGTTTTATGACAAATGGAAAAACTGGGGCGAGCCTTTTCTTATCGCCGCCGTGCTGGCCCTCCTGATACGCACTTTCCTGCTGGGCCCTTATAAGATCCCAACCGGTTCGATGCGTCCCACCTTTTTGGAAGGAGACCGGATTTTTGTCGATAAGCTTTCCTACCGTTTTCATTCTCCCGCGCGCGGGGATATCGTGGTTTTTAAATATCCTTTAGACAAAAAAAAGGATTTCGTGAAACGTCTGGCCGGCCTTCCGGGCGATCATGTTGAAATCCGGGACGGCAAATTGATTGTCAACGGGAAGACTCTGGAAGGCTCTCCTTTTGGAGACCACTACTATTACAATCGGGAGGATTGGGAGTTTGCCAAGGAGGGGCTTAGAATCGAAGTCCCGGCGGAGCGTTATTTCGTCCTGGGGGACAATTCCGCGCAGTCTTCGGACAGCCGGAACTGGGGATTTGTCCCGAAGAAAAATATGATCGGAAAGGCGTTTTTTATTTGGTGGCCTCCAAAGCGCGTTAAGCTCGTTAAATAAACGGGCGAAAATAAAGGCATGAAGCCCTTGTCCGCGGGATTGCCTTTTTTTTGGGGAACCGCCACGAGCTCTCACCAAATTGAGGGCAATAACAGCGCTAACGATTGGTGGGCCTGGGAACAGACGGGGAAATTAAAAGAGGCTTCCGGCCTCGCCTGCGATCACTTCCGGCGCTTCCGCGAGGATATCGATTTAATCTCCAAACTCGGACACAACGCGTACCGATTCTCACTCGAGTGGAGCCGGTTCGAGCCTCAGGAAGGTGTGTGGGACGACGAGGCCTTTAAGTATTATGAGGAAATTTTCAAGGAACTTCATGCCCGCAAAATAGAGCCCATCGTTACTCTGCACCACTTTACCAATCCCCAGTGGTTTGCCGATCAGGGCGGGTGGTTAAGCGAAAAGGCCTCCTTTTATTTCAACCGTTACGTGAGCCGGGCCGCCACGGCTTATGGCAAGTGGGTTCGTTTTTGGATTACGATTAACGAACCGCTGGTTTATCTTTACCACTCGTTTTTTGCCGGCCTGTGGCCTCCGGGCATAAAATCCTACCGCGCCTCGATGAAAGTATTGCGCCACCAGCTTCAGGCGCACGTCGAAGCCTACCGAACGATCCATCATATTTATGAAACGGCCTTGAAAACCGAGGTCTGGGTTTCGGTAGCGGCCCATGTCGGCCATTTTACTCCTTGCCGTCCGGGCTCTTTCAAAGACCGTTGGGCGGTTTTTTCACGGAGCTGGTTTTTCAACGAGCTTTTTTTAAACGCGGCCACCAGCGGTTTTCTTTTTTTCCCCGGGATCTACTCCGAATTCCTGTCGGGCCGCAAGAGCCTTGACTTTATCGGGATGAATTATTACACCCGCGATTTCATCCGTTTTTCAAGCTGGTTCGGTGAAAATAGCCTCGGCGTCAGCTGCGATAAAGCCCACCATCAAAAGGAGGTCAAGGAACTTTCGATGATGGGCTGGGAGGTCCATCCCGAAGGCCTTTACGAGGTGCTTTTAAGATTAAATCGTTATCATCTCCCGATTATGATCACGGAAAATGGGATCGCCACTCAGGATGACGGGCAGCGCAGCCGTTTTATTCTCGATCATTTGGGAGCGCTCCGGCGCGCGATGAAACACGGCGTGCCGGTCCTGGGCTATTTTTATTGGTCCCTGCTGGACAATTTCGAATGGGCGCACGGTTTCGACCCGAGGTTCGGCATCGTCGAGGTGGATTACAAAAATCAGTCGCGAAAAATCAAGGAAAGCGCTCAGGTATTGACGGAAAACTGCCGAAAGATAATGAGCGAATTTGAAAAGAAATAATTTTAAATAGGCTTTATAAATGGGGAGGAATTTATGCAAAAGGATTTGTTCGGGGGATCCGCCATTGAAACCGCGCCGATTCAAAAAATAGGTTTTCTGGAACGCCGCCGGTTTTCATTCCGCTTGGATCAGGTCATCGTCGCCTTTATCCTGCTGCTTATCGTTTATGTCCTGGTTTTCTCCTTTGGCGTGGAAACCGGCAAACGGTACGCAATGGCCGAATTAAAAGCAGAGCGTGCCAAACGGGAAATTATGATTCAGGAACTCAGCCGGAAAGTTTTTCTAAAAGCTCAGCACGAGGAGGCGGAATTAGACCGCCGAGATCCTCAAGCCGCAATCGTCCCGCCGGGACAGCTTCCCAGTCTTGAAAATTTCAACCCGTTTCCCCGGCCGTCTTCACCAGAAGCCTTGCCTTCCGTTTCCCGGCTCCCTGTGCCGGTCAATGCCGAAAAGTGGATCCCGAAAGGCCCGGCCAACAAATATACGATTCAGGTCATCACTTTTACCTCCTCAGCCTCCGCCGAGAACGCCTTGAAAAAGTTTGCCGAAAAAGGCCTGAAGGCCTTCCTTATTCCTGCAGGCAAGTTTTGGCAGGTTTGTGTGGATTCTTTTGAATCCCGTCAAAAGGCGCTGGACAGCTTGAGACACTTGAAAATGCGCGGGATCGCACCTCCGGATGCTTATGTAAGGCTGGCGGCTTGAAAAAAATTGAGGCTGCCTGAGTTTCACGCTTCACTTAGGGAAATCTTCTAAAACCGCGCAGCGCCAGCGCCTTTAATGTTTTAGCTGTTTTCGAATCAAGCTTCTCGAGTCTTATCCCAAATCGCTCCCTATGATTTTCATCTAGCCAAATAACCGAAGGATGGGTATAATTACGCAGTTTTTTAAAAGGCCAGGAAAGCGAATTCAGTTTGAGGGGCCATTTCAGTCAAAGAGAGGCTAAAGGCAATGTCGCAACATCCAAGTCTTAGGGTTGACAGTGTTGGCGTAAAGCATCGAAACGTGCTTAAACGTTTTGAGCGGATCAAAAAACTTCAAGAGCAAAGCAAATGGCAGGATCGATCTTCCATCTTCGGCCTTCCGAAGGTTAAATCGATGAAGATCAAGGTGAAGAAATCCAAAGACGTCGCTACGGAAGCAGCGGTCCCGGGCGCTGCCCCGGCTGCGGGGACGGCCGCCGCTCCGGCTGCAGGCGTGAAAGCCGAGGCCCCTAAGGCTGCAAAGGGTTCTGGATCGGCTCCGAAAACGGGCGCAGCCGCAAAGGCTGAGAAACCGAAAAAATGATGAGCATACGACGCTGTCTTCCTGAAGACGGGACTCCGGTTAAGGAATTGATCTCCCAGATCATGAACGCGGAGTTTTCAGATTCGCAATCCGCTTATCCTACGGGGGATCTTGAAAATATCCCGCATTCCTATGGAGGATTCGGCGAGGCTTTTTTTGTGGCCATCAATGGAAATAAAATCATCGGCACGGTCGGGATTAAAAAAGAAGACGAACGCGTCGCCCTGTTGCGCCGCCTCTTTGTGGCGACTCCTTACCGGAGGCAACAGATCGGCCTGAAACTTATTGAGCACGCCCTTCAGTTTTGTGACGAAGTGGGTTATGACGAAGTTATTTTTAAGACAACTTCTCAAATGGAAGGCGCGATCAAGGCTTGCCAGAAAAAGGGGTTTGTGCAGCGGGCAAAGATCAAGCTCAGGGAAGTCGAACTCATGAAATTCGCATTTTTTATCCGCAACGGAATGAACCGGTCAAAAAATTAGGGCCCCGATGCCTCTGTTTGGAAATAAAAAAAAACCAGGCGAGCCGCTGAGGGCGCTTACAGAAAAAGAAATTCAAAGTAAACTTTACGGCCACCTCCGTCCCGAAGGCGTTGTTTCCGAGGAGCGGGACAGCCCGGCGGTTCTCAAACATTTATCCGGCGCAGAGCCTAAAATTACGATCCAAGGTCAACCGGCGAGCGCTCCCTCGCCCTCCTCGACGCCAGCTCATTTTTCATCGTCCTCCCCGCAGAGTCAGAATAAAAGAAATTCGAACGGCCTTAACTTATCGGGCAATCCTTCCGCTTTGCCGGGATCTTCCGGGGACGAGAAGGTATCCAGCCAACAGGAAAAAATTTCGCGCTGGGTGAAACAGGAAAATGCCGGCCTGGAAAAAAAGATGAGGACGGATGCTTTGTCCCGAGAGAAAGAAAAATCCGCAAGCGGCAAAATGCGATTTCTTCCGGGGGGAATTTTATCCTCTATTTTATCCGCGATCGTTTTTTTGATTCGAATGGGGATTCAGCTTCTTCAAATGGCGGGCGTTGGATGCATTCGGCTCTTTTTATCCCTGGATTTTAGAAAACCGAGCGTGCGGCGCGCGGCGTATTGGATCACGGCGTTAGGGCTGTTGGCCGGGGTTTTTTTTGGAATCCACACCTTGAATATGAAGCGAGAGGCGGCAATGAAAGAGCCGCCGCGTCCGGCTGCTAAGCTCGATAGGCCTCGGAAGCCTAAAATTTATCCGCCCATTTTACCTTCCCTGGCGGGACTTCCGCCCATCGCGGAGCCCCAATCTCCCCATCAGGGAGCGGAATCCGGCGGGCTGCAAAACGAACCTCCCGTCTCAAAGGCAAAGGAAGATAAGGATCAGGGTGCGGCAAAACAGCAAGAACAAAAAAGCGCCGGACTGCCCGTGCCGCTCCCGTTGCCGGCCAATCCGCCTTCCTCTCAAGCGTCCCTTGCCGGGGAGTTGGAAGAGGCTGGGCAGAAGGGAATTGTGATTCAAGTCGCAACGTTTGCAATTCAAGAAGATTCCCAAAAATTAGCTTCCCGATTAAAGCAGGAACATTTGCGGGCTTTTGTCCGCCCGCTGAACCGCCCGGGAGGAAGGGCTTACTACTGTGTTTTTATGGGCAGTTTTAAAACTCATCGTGAAGCTCAAGAAACGCTGATAGAGTTCAGGAAGCGTGAGATTGCGAAGTCTTTTAAGGATGCTTTCATTCGATCGCTTTAGCTGGGTGATATCCGCCACAAATCGCGGCGGATCAATTCGCGCCGCACGTTGCCTCTCAGCCTGTTCCCGCCGCGCCGGCAAACAGGCGCAATATTGCGCGCTCATTGACGTGGGTCGTAGAAATGTGGGATGGCTTTAATAAAAGAAAATTTCCCCGGATGAGCGTCCGTTGTGAGATTGTCGTCCATCCGGAAAGAGGAAATCCTATTTCCGCTGTGACAGAAAATCTCGGGACGGGCGGAGTTTGTATCCTGCTTCCTAAACCGCTAGAGCGTTTTTCAACCTGCCGTTTGCGCTTGCAGTTGAATGACCCGCTTCCCCCTATTGACTGCACAGGAAAAGTGGTCTGGATTATTCCTACAAAGAAGGATGCCAAAGAGACAAAGCCGTCTTATGACATTGGAATTGAGTTTGTCAACCTTAGCGAAGAAGCCGATGGGGCCCTTCGCCGGCTTATTCAAGAGCACGCTGATTTGAAAGCACAGGGCTAATCCTTCGGCCTCGGTTTAAACTTATGGCGCAACAATTTTCCTTTGATATTGTTTCCCAAATCGACCTGCAAGAAGTGGACAATGCCGTCAATCAAGCCCTCAAGGAGATGAAGTCCCGGTTTGATTTTAAGGGCAGCAAGAGCTCTATCGAGCTCCTGAAGACGGAGAATAAAATCCGGATCATTGCCGATGATGATTTAAAACTGCGCAACGTCCAGGATATATTAAGGACAAGAATGGCCTCTCGGAAAGTACCCTTAAAAGGGTTAAAGTTCCAGACTCCTGAAAAGGCCTTTGAAGGCACCCTGCGGCAGGAAATTGATTTGGTCCAAGGGATTTCCTCGGAGAAGGCCAAAGAGATCGTTAAAACAATCAAAGAAAGTAAAATTAAAGTTCAGGCGGCCATTCAGGGAGACCAAATCCGTGTGAGTTCAAAGAGTAAAGATGATTTACAGGGGGTCATTACCCTGTTGAACTCCCAGCCTCCCGATATTCCAATTCAGTTCACCAACTACCGTTAAAAAAGTTACTCCCGGCTATTGTAATTCCCAAGACCCTGTGCTATATTTGGAACAAAACTAAGCATTGTTTCCGTATATCCAGTTATTTTAACAAGTTATGAAAGTCTTTAACCTCCCAATGAAACATTAACCCCCCGCGAGGATAAGGAGGTATCAAATGGAAAAAGAAAAAAGAAAATTTAAACGTTTTGATGCGTATATGACTATTAAGTATCAGTCTCCCGGAGAGCTGGAAGTTAAAGGTGTCAGCCTGAGCAAAGATTTATCGCGCGAAGGTCTTAAGATGAACTCCAATTTGGAGTTAAAAGAAGGAACCGTGCTCGATTTGGAGATTAACATCCCCGATGACGCCAAGCCGGTGCACACGGCCGCTAAAATCATGTGGTCTCACGCTTCCGAGGGAGAAAACCAGGGATTTGATCACGGAGTCCGGTTCCTGATGATGGATCCGGTCGACAAGTTTCGAGTTTTGGACTACGCTTATAATCATTGGCTGGAAACAAAGATCAATGATTACAGCGATCCCGAAGAAATCTCTGAAGTAAGTTAGTTTTTTCCTTTGCAGACCGTCTAGATATTCACGCCACTTGCGACAGAGCCTGCCCTTCATTCATTCAATCAGCATGAAGCAAAAAGTTGTCATGGCCATTGATCAGGGAACGACGGGAACGCGCGCCCTTCTCTATGATCGGAAGGCAAACCTTCTAGCCTCCGCCTACCGTGAATTCAAGCAATATTTTCCGACCCCCGGCTGGGTGGAGCACGACCCGCAGAAAATCTGGCAATCGACACTTCAGGTCATGCGTGAGGCGATTGAACGATCGAGGATCCCTGCCCGGCAGATCGCCGCTATTGGAATGAGCAATCAGCGCGAAACAACTCTCCTTTGGGATAAAACAACCGGAAGGCCTGTCCACAGGGCTATTGTCTGGCAAGATCGCAGAACTTCGGAATTTTGCCGGCGACTCAAAAGGGAAGGACACGAAAATGAGTTTCGAGAAAAGACGGGCCTGGTTTTGGATCCTTATTTTTCGGGGACGAAGATCCGCTGGCTGCTTGATCACGTGCCGGGCGCCCGCCGGAGAGCGCGGCGGGGGCAGATCCTTTTCGGCACGATCGATTCCTGGCTTCTGTGGAAATTAACAGGGGGAAAAAGCCACGCGACGGATTATACCAACGCTTCGAGAACCTTGCTTTTTAATATCAGAAAAAGACACTGGGACGACCGGCTGCTTCGGATTTTGGACATTCCTCCGGCGATCTTGCCTAAGGCCCAGGATTCGGGCTCTTTTTTCGGACAGACCGCCGCGCAGGGATTCCTCCCGCCCGGCATCCCTGTCCTTTCGATCATGGGAGACCAGCAGGCCGCTCTTTACGGCCAAGCCTGTTACGGCCCGGGACAGGTCAAGAATACTTATGGAACGGGCTGCTTTATCATGATTAATTTAGGGAGCGCTTTTAAGAAACCGCCCTTCGGCGTGCTTGCGACGCTCTGCTGCGATGAAGAGGGGAAAAGCGCTTACGCCTTTGAAGGCTCGGTATTTATTGCCGGCGCTGTGGTCCAGTGGCTCCGCGACGGCTTGGAGTTTTTTAAAGATGCCAAGCAGACCGAGTCGTTGGCAAAAAGCGTCAAAGACTCCGGAGGCGTTATTCTCATTCCCGCTTTTACAGGATTGGGTTCCCCTTATTGGAATCCTCAAGTGCGCGGAATCATCTCGGGGCTTACGCGGGGGACCCGCCGCGCCCATATCGTCAGAGCGGCCCTCGAGTCGATTGCCTACCAAACGGCTGACGTGGTGGAACGGATCAAGGATCAAACCCGGATTCCCATCCGCGCCTTGAAAGTCGACGGCGGCGCCACCCAAAATAAATTTCTGATGCAATTTCAAGCCGACCTTTTAGGCATCCCGATTTGGGTATCGCGCGTTTCGGAGGCGACTGCCTGGGGCGCGGCAAAGCTCGCGGGAAAGGCCCTCGGCCTCTGGCCCTCTTTAAAATCAATCGATGAAAAATTCAGTTTCGACCGGTTCCTGCCCCGGATGAGCCGGCCGAAAATAAAAGGCCTGCGCGCGAAATGGAAAAGCGAAATGAACCGGTTGCTTGCAAAATTTTAAATCCTGCCGATAAATAGCTGTGGCTTTATTCCAATTTGGACGCAAGATCGATCCCGCGAAAGAATATTCCTTAGAAGAGATCCCCATCTTTGCTTCGCTTACGGCCTCGGAGCAGCGGCTGATCGAAAAAAAAGTCCGCATCATCGAATACAAAAGAGGGGACCTCGTTTATGAAGAAGGAACGCCGGCGGACGCTTTTTATGTCGTAGTTTCGGGTCGGTTCCGGCTTTTTATAAAGGCCCGGCCGGGAAAAACTGAAGAGACGTTGATTTATTTTTACCGGGGGGATCATTTCGGCGAGACCTCCCTTTTGACCGGCCGCACCCACAGCGCCTCGATCGAAGCCAAACATGACGGATTGGTCCTGAAGCTTGAAAAGGAAGATTTCCTCAGGTTCGTCAATGAGATGCCTTCGATTTCCCTGCATTTAAACCGCTCGCTCGGCCATCGCCTGACCCGCAGCGTCGACGCCCATTCCAAGCACGAAGTCAAAATCGTCACCCTTTTTTCTAAAGAGATTTCTCCGGCGTCTCTGCGTTTTTGGCTGGATTTCTCCAATGCCCTCGCCCAGCAGACCAAGAGAAAAGTGATCCTTGTGGATTTTATTTCCCCGTCCGACCCGCTGGTCCGGGAGGAGTTCCAGATTTCATCTCTTCCAAGCTTTGAGTTTTTCAATCGAAGCTCAAACTCCGTTTTGGATGCGGATCTAAAAGATCATCTGGCGAAGCACCCTTCAACGGGCGGGTTCCATTATTTGCACGTTCCCATGAACGAAAGGGATAAAGATGAAAAAAAAATCATGGGGCTCTTGACCTTCTTGACTTACCGGTATGAATACCTGCTCCTTCGATTCCCCGGCGTGATTAATGACGCGACTTTTAAGGCGCTCAAGCAGTCGGACGCCGTTTATATTTATTCGGGCGCCTCGTCGGTCGAGTTGGCTGAAACCGCCGCGGCGGCTAAAGAATTCCAGCAGGGTTTCGGATTCAGCATCAATGAGATCAAAATCATTGTCCCTGAGGTCGAAGGCAAAAAAACAGTTCCTTTGGATGGAGAAGAAACGCTGCTGGGATTCCGCATCTTCTCATTTCTACCCTCGCGGACCGCTCAGAAGGAACATTACGAAGCCACATTAACTTACCTTGCCAAGGAGCTTTCGGGTGTTCTGGTCGGGCTTGTGCTGGGAAGCGGCGCTGCGTATGGGCTTGCACACATCGGCGTGCTTCAGGTTTTAGAGCGCGAAGGCATTGGAGTGGATGTCGTGGCAGGCTCCAGTATCGGCGCTCTGATCGGGGCGCTCTGGGCTTCGGGCTATTGTGCCGCAGAGCTTGTTGACCTTTGCCGGTCGATTGATAAACGCAGCGGTTTTTTCAAGCTTCTCGGATTTCAGGACATGTCCATCGCGCATCACGGATTTTTCAAAGGCCATCAGGTCGCCCGGTTCATGGAATCCTATTTAGGAAATAAAACTTTTCAGGACCTGAAAATGCCTGTTAAGATTGTAACGACCGATCTTTTTACCTCCGAAGAAATCGTCCTGGATTCGGGCAGCGTGGTAGACGCCATCCGGGCAAGCATCTCGATTCCGGGAATCTTCCGGCCGTTTTTTTACCAGGGCCGGCACCTGATCGACGGCGGGGTCATTGATCCTTTACCCATCCATGTCTTGACTTCGATGGGCATCAAAAAAATTATTGCCGTCAATGTTTTGCCCGGTCCTAAGGATCGTATCGAAAGAAATAAGATACGGGAAGCAAGCCGTCTTCAGCGCAAGCAGAATCTGGCCCGGCAAAATATTTGGAACCGGCTGGTAAACCAAGGGTTAGATAAAGTCTACGACCGCTATGCCGTTAATATTTTCAATGTGATCATGAGCACGATTCAGTTTATGGAATATGAAATGGCGGAGTCTTCCGGCGCGCGGGCGGATGTGATGATTCATCCCATTGTCCGCGAGGCGCATTGGGCGGAATTTTACTCTCCGGATAAATTTATCAAGGTCGGCGAAGAAAGAACGCTGGAGCAGCTTGAGGAAATTAAACGGCTGCTGGCGGAATAGCGGTAAAAAAGTTACCGGATAATCTGAATTTCTCATTAACAAAATCTTTCAAACTTGGAGTTGAATCGTGGAACTTGTCATTGCCGGCGCTGTGCGTTCTCCGCTTGGAAACTTAGGAGGCGCCCTAAAGGAATTTACCAATCAAAAATTAGGCGAGCTTATCGTCCGCGCCCTTCTGGAAAGAACTAAAATAGATCCGAAGGCCGTTGGCGAGGTCATTTTTGGCTGTGTCGGCCAGCAATCGGATGCCGCCAACGCGGCCCGGGTGATTGCCCTGATGGCCGGACTGCCCAAAGAGGTGACGGCCTACACCGTCGGAAGGAACTGCGCCTCGGGTCTCCAAGCCATTGTCAGCGCCTGTCAAACGATTGCCGCAGGGGATGCCGAACTGGTCATCGCCGGCGGCGTTGAGGTGATGTCTTCCTCTCCTTTTGTCAATCGTGACCTCCGGTTCGGAAAGCGCCTCAGGCATTCGGCCTTGATCGATACGATTTGGGAAGGCCTGACCGATCCGGTTTCCGGCCTGATTATGGGAATGACCGCGGAAAATCTTGTCGAGGAATTCCAAATTTCAAGGAAGGATCAGGATGAATTCGCCGTCCTATCCCACCAGCGCGCTTTCCGTGCAGCCCGCGAGGGCAGATTCAAAGATGAAATTGTCAAAATTATGATCCCCAAAAAAGTATTTGGAAAAGACCTGCCGCCGGAAAGTTTTGTACAAGATGAAGGCCCCAATCCCGCCTTGAATGTTCAAACGCTCTCGCAATACCCTCCGATGTTTAAAGAAAAAGGCAGCGTGACCGCGGGCAATTCGTGCCCTATTTCAGACGGGGCCGCTGCGGTCCTGGTGACGACGCGCGAAAGAGCAAAAACGTTCGGCCTTGAGATCCTTGGGACGGTTCGGGGATACGGATTTGCCGGAGTCGAGCCGGAACGAATGGGGATCGGCCCGGCTCATTCCACCCCGATTGCGCTTAAGAAGGCCAAGTGCGAGCTTAAAGACATTCAGCTTCTGGAAATTAACGAAGCCTTCGCGGGCCAATACCTCGCGGTTGAAAAATCAATGAAGCTGAACCGGGAGATTGTCAATGTCAACGGAGGGGCTATCGCGCTCGGTCATCCCGTGGGCGCGACGGGGACGCGCGTTGTGGTCACGCTGCTTTATGAAATGAAAAAAAGGAATCTCGCTCTCGGCCTGGTTTCGATGTGCGTCGGCGGAGGGCTCGGCGGGACACTTGTCCTGGAAAGAAAATAACGAGGGGTCAGGAAGTTAAAATGTATATCTACAAAGCCGGAGTGGTCGGCGCGGGAACGATGGGCGCTGAAATTGCACAGGTCATTACCTACGCAGGGCTTCCTGTTTTTCTTAAAGATATTTCCGAAGAGCTGGTCCAGAAGGGGCTTGAACGGATACGGAATATTTATAAAAGGCGGGTGGATAAAGGCAAGATGACCGCCGAGGAAATGGCTTCCAAATTGTCGCTTGTCACGGGAACCACGCGTTACGAGGATTTCAAAGACGTGGACATTGTCATCGAGGCGGTCCCGGAAAAAATGGAGCTCAAGAAGCAGGTCTTTGGGGAGCTCGAGCGCTGCGTTTCTGAAGGGACTATTTTTGCAAGCAATACCTCCGCCCTTTCGATCTCCGAAATGGCCGCCGCCACCCGCCGCCCTGAAAAATTTATAGGGATGCATTTTTTTTATCCCGCCTCGGTCATGAAATTGATCGAAGTGATTCCGGGCCTTGCGACTTCCCCGGAAACCGCCGACGATGTCATGAGCTTCAGTGAATCTTTAAGGAAAATCCCGGTTCGGGTCAACGAATGCGCCGGATTTCTCGTGAATCGGCTTTTGTTGCCTTACCTGAATGAAGCGGCTTACTGCCTCCAGGAAGAATCGGCCCCGCGCGAAGCGATTGACGCCGCCGCCCGGGATTTTGGACTGCCGATGGGGCCTTTGACGCTGGTTGACCAGCTCGGCATCGACATTTGCTGTGATGCCACAAAGGTTTTATTGGATTCGTTCGGAAATCGTATGAAACCGGCCGGGATTTGGGATCTGCTTTATAACCGAAAATATTTTGGCGTCAAGACCGGCGCAGGAATTTACTCTTATTCGGCCGACAAAAAGGATATCCTTCCCGAATTGATCCGTGACGTTCAGGCGCGGACAAAAAGGAAAGGCGCGCCATTTTCGGCCGAACGCCTGATTTTTCCGATGATCAACGAGGCGGCTTACTGCTTGGAAGAGCAGGTGGCCAAGGCCCAGGATATTGACATTGCCATGCTGGCCGGGATAGGATTCCCGCAGTCCAAAGGCGGGCTTTTGAAGTATGCGGATGAAATCGGGCTGGATCATATCCTGGAAACCCTTCAGAAGTTGCGCCTCGAACACGGCGAGCGTTTTTGGCCGTCCCCGCGCTTGAAACGGATGGTCGGCGCGAAATTTTTAGGGAAAAAAAGCGGCCGTGGATTTTTCGAATATACGGCGTAATCGAACCCTGTAATTTAAGGAAGAGGAAAAGGAATGGGAGAGCCTCAATTTTTGAAAGTCAACATTGAAGATCAAATCGCGGTCGTGACGCTGGATCATCCGCCGGTCAATATCCTGACCTCCCAGGTGATGGGAGAGTTAAAAGGGGTGTTCGGGAATTTAGAAAAGGATTCGCGGGTCAAGGTGATTGTTTTCACTGCGGCCGGCACGAACGCCTTTATCGCCGGAGCCGATATCAAAGAAATCTCGCAAATCAGCTCGCCGGAGCAGGCCCTGAGGCTTGCTTTGGACGGCCAAGCTGTTTTGAATCAAATTGAGCGCTCAAAAAAAATTTCGCTCGTGGCCATTCACGGGATTTGCGTGGGAGGAGGCAACGAGTTGATTATGGCCTTTCATATCCGGATCGCTTCCGAACGGGCTAAATTCGGCCAGCCTGAAATCAATTTGGGGATCATCCCCGGCTTTGGCGGCACCCAGCGCCTCGCACGCCTGGCCGGCCTCGCAAAGGCCAGAGAACTTATTCTGACCGGCGATGTGATCACGGCCCAAGAGGCGCTGCGGATCGGCCTGGTCAATCGCGTGGTCCCCGACGGGGAACTCCTTAAACAGACGATGGGCCTGGCTAAAAAAATCGCTTCCAAGAGCCGCGTGGCGTTAAATTGCGCTGAAGAGGCAATGCGGGAAGGGATCAAGAAGGATTTATCGGAAGGGCTCGCCTATGAAGCCGAAATGTTCGGCAAAACGGCCCAAAGCCAGGATATGAAAGAGGGCGTCCGGGCTTTTCTTGAAAAAAGGCAGCCCAAGTTTCAGGATCAATGACCGGTCAAGCAAGAGCAATATTTTTGAGTATCAAGTATAATGAGGGTTGTGAGGTGCTTTGATGAGCCCTAAGAAAGTTTCAGCGCTTATTTTTCTAGCGGCTCTCCTGACGTCGGCCTTTACCTGGCCTTGGGATCAGAAGAAACAAGAGCCGGCCGAACAAGACGGGGCTGAAAATCTCTCAGGTGATATTCAAGAGGATACGAGCCCATTGCCCGTTTCCGCCTCGATCCGGCAGCGGAAACCAGAAGAAACGGACGAATCTAGGGCGGAAAGTCAAGACAGACAAGCCGGTTTTTTGGAGAAAGAAAAGAAAACGCCGGCGCAGCTGCAAAAAGAAAACAAGGAGCGGGAACGGCAGCGGCGATTGACAACAGAGGCAGCGCGGCGTGCCGCCGAGCAGCAGAAAATCCTGCGGCAAACGCAAGACTTTGGGGTGCTTCAGATTCAACGGCAAGTCCAGGAAACGATTCGACTAAACGCGATGCTTCAGGCTAATAATCCGCGCCAGGCTGCGGAGGTTCTGCGTTTAAGCGAGCAGGTTAAAAATCAGCAAATGCTTTTGAGAAAGCCCGAAATTCCCGTCGTTCAACCCATTCATTGGACAGCGGCAAATGCTCAAGAGATTCTGCGCCAGGACAGTATCCGCCGGTCCCAAGAAGTATTGCGCCAGCAAGAGAACGCACGCTTTTTGAGCCAGCCTATCCGGCAGGCGCAAAGCACGCCCACGCCCAGAATTGAAGAGGTCAGACGGAATTCTTCGTGAGGCGGAGCAACTTTTTTTCGAGTTTCGAGCGCGCGCTCTAATCTAAATATCCAATGACATTCCACGAAGAAAATCCTTTTGAACGAGACCGGACGCTGATTCAGGTTTTTCTTGATCGAGTCAAGCGCTACGGCCAAAAAACAGCCCTTCTTTTTTATCCTTCCCAAGGCCCCAAGCAGTATACCTCCCTGAGTTGGAATCGCTGGGCTTATCTTGTCAAGAATGCGGCCCTTGGGCTTCACTCTTTGGGCGTCCGGCAGGGCGACCGGATAGGGCTGCTCTCAGAAAACCGGCCGGAATGGACCGTTGCGGATCTGGGGGCGTTAAGTTTGGGCGCGGCGGTCGTCCCGATTTATCCCACTTCTTCCGTTCAGGACGTAGCTTATATTGTTGAAAACGCGGAGCTCGAAGTCTTGTTCGTCTCGTGTCATGAGCACCTTGAGCGGCTGAAGCCTATCCTGTTTTCAAATCAAAAAATCCGCCGGGTGATTGTATTTGACCCGGTCATTCAGAGTGCGGAGAAGGTGATGAGTCTTGAAAGGCTTTTCGAACTCGGTCGCTGTGAGGAGATGAATAATTCAGATCTTTATTCTCAACGGATTTCGCAAGTTAAACCTGAGGACGTCGCGACGGTCATTTATACCTCGGGGACTACCGGCCCTCCGAAAGGGGTGATGCTGACCCACCGCAATTTCATCTGCAATTATTTAGCCGCCAGTGAGCGGATCCGCGTTTCCGAGGAAGATATTGCCTTGTCGTTTTTGCCGCTTTGCCACGTCTTTGAACGTTTGGCCGGATATTATTTTATGATTTTCCACGGGGCGATCATCGCCTATGCGGAAAATATGCAAACCGTGCCGCGGGATATTTTGGCGGTCAAGCCGACGGTGGCTGCGGCTGTCCCGCGTTTTTATGAAAAGATTTACGCAAAAATCACGGAAAATGTGGAATCCTTTCCTCCTTTTAAAAGAAAGATATTCGAGTGGGCAATGGGCGCGGCCCGGCAGCACGCGCAGAATAAAACGCAAAGAAAAAAAGCGGGGTTCGTGTTTTCCGTTTTTTATTTTTTTGCCAAGGCGCTGGTCTTGAACAAGATCAAGTGCCAGCTCGGCGGAAGAATCCGCGTTTTTATTTCCGGGGGAGCGCCGTTAGCCAAGGAATTGGCCGAATTTTTTTATGCCGCCGGCGTCCTTATCTTGGAAGGATACGGTTTGACCGAGACTTCGCCCGTAATTTCCGTTAACGCTCCGGATGATTTCCGTTTCGGGACCGTCGGGAAACCGCTTTCCTGCGCGGAAGTGAAAATCGCCGAAGACGGAGAAATCCTCACGCGGGGCCCTTGCGTTATGGCGGGCTACTATAAGAATGAGGCCGCCACCCAAGAAGCGATTCGGGACGGCTGGTTTTACACCGGAGATATCGGGGCATTCGATAAGGACGGTTTCTTAAAAATTACGGACCGCAAAAAAGATATTATCGTCACTTCCGGAGGCAAGAATATCGCGCCTCAAAATATTGAAAATCTCCTGATGTCCGACAGGCTCTTTTCGCAGGTCGTGGTCATCGGCGATAAACGGAATTATCTGGTCGCTTTGATCGTCCCTAACCGGAGCGAGGCGGAGCGTTTCGCCCGGGATCATCAGCTTGAATATTCAAGCTGGGCCGAACTCTTAAAACACCCGCTTTTTTATCAGTGGGTCGAAGATCGGCTGCGCCAAAGGATGCAGCCCCTTGCCGCCTATGAACAGATCAAACATTTCTGCTTCCTTGAAAAGGAATTGAGCATTGAATCCGGCGACTTGACCCCCACCTTGAAAATCAAACGCAAACAGGTCATGAGCAAGTACGCTGATTTGATCGAAGCGCTTTACCGCCGCGCCGCCGCGCCCGCGCCGAAGCTGCCGGAACAATTGCAGCGCAAGCCTTAATTGATGGCCCTCCGGTATGAGCAGGGGACTTTTCTTAGTTTTGACGCCAAGAAACTTTTATACCGCCTTTATTTGCCTCCGGAGGATTGGCCCGGCAAAACGATCCTTGTCATTCTGCACGGTCACGGAGAGCATTCGGGCCGCTATGAAAAGTTCGCCAAATTTCTGCAGAACGAAGAACTGGGAATCGCGGCGTTTGATTTCCGCGGGCACGGACGTTCGGAGGGCGATGAAGTTTACGTTGACTCTTTCGAGGAATATCTTGAAGACGTCTCCGCCTTTTTCGATTTTTTACAATCCAAACACAGGATCGGCCGAAACATCATCCTTTTGGGACACAGTATGGGCGGGCTGGCGGCAGCCCATTGGGCGATCCGGTTTCCCGCGCGACTTCAAGGCCTCATCCTTTCTTCTCCATGTTTGGGACTCACCGTCCCCGGTTTTTTGCTGAAATTGAATGATTTTTTGAGCGCTTGGGCCCCGAAATTCCTTTACCGGAATCCCGTTTACCCGCCCCATTTGACGCATAATCCTGAGGAGGTCAAGGATTACAAAAAGGACCCGCTGATTAAGAGAAAAATGTCTGCCCGGCTTCTTTCGGAAGAGATCTTATACATGAAACATCTGGAAAGATTGGAAAGCGTGACGCTGCCGTTTCCTGTATTTATTCTGGCGGCAGGGTTAGAAAAAGTTGTCGACCCGCAAAAGACCCGGGGGTTCTTTGAAAAGTTAAGCGCGCCGGTCAAAGAAATGAAAATTTTCGAAAATTTTTATCATGAAATATTCAATGAGCTCGGCCAAGATCAAGTGTTTGAGGCGTTGATTCACGCGATCCGCATCATTCGGAAGACAACCCCCGCCGAATAAGCCGAAGACAGCCGCAGGGATTATCGTTGCCCGCAAGCTTTCGGAGAATGTTCAATTTGAGTCAATTCGTAAATTTAAAAAACATTTGACAGCGATAGAAAATTTTTTATATCATGCACATCATTTATAGCTCAGGCCAAAGCCGGAAGAAATTTGGAAAATGCGTGGATTAAAGAAAAAAGACGGCGCGACGATAAATGTCCGACAGAAAGAACCCAACTCAACAATGAGCCGCTGCATGACGACATCATTAAGAGGTTTCACAATGAGAGCCACCTTCCCGGCAGTCCTGTTTCTCCTTAGCGTTATCCTATTTCCGGCCCCGTCCTTTGCGGAAGCGTATCTGAAGGATATTTCTCCCAGCGCCGCCGACGACTATACCAAAAAATTACACGACTGGGCCTTTCACTTCGGCACTCACCTCCGCACTTCCTATAACCTCCTTGGAAACACAGTCGACCTGGATCGTAATAAGGGCGCGGACGAGGTTCAATACTTGGGTTATGTCTACGACTTTACGATCGACATACGGCATATCTCCGGCGTCGAGGTTTATGGCTTTATCGAAAGAAGAGGCCGCGCGGATTATGACTCGCCTTTGTGGGGGAGCCGTTCGATTGAAACAATTTTTGGACAGTACCATTATTATCGCTACACCGATATGTTTCCGCGCGTCAGGGAATTGTGGGCGGAAATTCCTTTGAATCGAACCCGCAGCTACACTTTGAAAGTGGGGCTGTTCCCTTACGGCAGAGAAATCGGCAATCGGATGGTGATGGGCGGAAAGTACGAAAACTACGGTTTTACACTTGCTCGTAAAGGTGAGCGCGTCGATTGGAACCTTCATTGGGAGGCTGAAGATATCAATAACCGGATCCATCTGGGGAAAGTCATCGACTTTGACAAAGTGAACCGGTACAACGACACCGATGCTTTCTTTCAGGCCGCCGATCTGAATTTGAAATTCGGCAAAAATCTCGAACATCGGTTCCAGCCTTACATCGGCTGGCTTGCGGATTGGACATCAACGCCGAATAGGGCGAATGCCTTCACTAAAGTAGTCGATAGTGAAGCCTTGATCACCCCGGGGCTTTATCTTAATCTCAATTTCGGCAGATTCAGTTTTGGCTTTGAAGCGGCGCGGAATTTTGGGGCGGGTTTTTCAAGCACCGGCGACGTCAAACACGAGGGCTATCTTTACATTTCCGATGTTAGCGTGAACCTAGGCAGTTTTAAACCCAAGTTCAAATGGCTTGTGACCTCAGGCAACCGCCTGGATGAGACTAACTTTGCTTCGCCGACTCTCCCCGGAAAGAAGAATCGCGCATTTAGTGTTTTCTCGCCGAACAATAAAAATCTTACGGACAGCCACTACCCGAAGCAATTCGGCCCCTTCGTTGCGATGGCGGGAGGGTACGCGGCCAATTTCGGCGTTCAAAGGCCGGGCACTTTCGGCGATCCTTTTCTTTTTGAGAATCTCTACGCCTATACGACGGGTTTTGATTTTACCCCTTATGATAAAATTTATGTCGGCATCGATTATTGGTACCTGCGTTCCAAAGAGGCGGGATTTGGACGCAACGACCTTGGGCAGATTTCAAAATTTCCCAAGGATCTGGGCAATGAGATTGATTTTTTCATTAGTTACGAATTGACAAAGCATATCAAATTGAGTGTTTTGAGCGGCTACTTTATTCCTGGGCGTTACTACAAGCAGCGCCGAGGAGACAATTCTTCCACAAATATTTTTGCTCCGACCCCGCGCAGGGATGGAAAGGCCGACGTGGCCTATCAGCTCGAAGCGGGCTTGGACATCAGCTTCTGAAGATGAGGATCTGACCATGAACGACACAGCAATGGGCGGCCGGCGATTTTTTAGATCTTGTCTTTTTATCCTATTGACGCTGGGGATTCTCCCCGGCTGCGCAAGTTTAATCGGGAAAAATTATTCCTCGCTTGCCAGCTATTATTTTGGGAAGAATGACTTCAAAAAAGCGGCCGAATATCTCGAAAAGGCGCTTCAGAAAGATCCGGACAATGAGGCATCTCTAACGATGGCCGGGTGGACCTATTTCAAACTGGATCAGTACGACAAGGCGCTGGCAACATTTGAGAAGCTCGCCGCCGAGCATCCCAAGGCCGTGGAAGCCTATACCGGGCAGGGGTGGGGCAATTTTAAGAAACTCAATTACGACACGGCGATTTCTTTTTTTCAAAAAGCCCTCAAAGTGAACCGCCATTCCGCGGACGCCTACGCGGGGCTTGGGTGGGCCAGTTTCCGCAAAAATGATGTCACGAAGGCGGAGCGCTATTTTGAGAATTCATTAAGAAAGGGAATGGGGTATCAATCTGCGGGGGGCGTCAAAACCGAGCCTGAGGCGCACCGCGGGCTGGGTTATCTGAACTTCGCCCGGGAAGATTACCCCAAAGCGATCCGTCATTTTAAGACCGCGGTTCTTTTTCACCCTGATTGGAACGACGCGCGTATGAAGCTGGGAGACAGCCTCTTTGCTCTCAAGAAATATGACAAGGCCATTCCTGTTTACAAAAGGGCGCTCCATTACGCTGCGACTCCTGAGGTTTACGATAAGATCGGCTGGAGTTATTTTTACTCGGTCGGCGAAGTGAAAAAGGGGAGCGTTAAAAATAATAAGAAGTTCTCAAAAGCCCGCAAAATGTTCAACAAGGCCATCGCCCTTGACCCGAATTTTGCAAACTCATTGGCGGGGCTTGCCAAGCTCGACGCCGCTTAGTTTTTTTTCCTTCTCCCTGGAGGATATTCGATCCAACTCCTGAGCCGATAAATCCCAGTCCAGAGCGAGGAGATTTGCTTTCACTTGTTCTGAATTCCGGCACCCCACAAGGACGCTTGTCACTCCCGGTTGCTGCCGGACCCAATTCAGGGCGGCTTCATGGATGGGATGTCCGAACGCGCCGAGCCGTTGGATTAATTTTTGGGTTCGTTTAAAGCCCTCGCCCTCATAAAATTTATAGAAAAAGTTTCTCGCGTCTTCCGGGTTGAATCGCTTCGGCGAACGGTATTTCCCCGAAAGAATCCCGCCCCCCAGCGATCCATAAGCCAGAAAACCGACCGCATTCTGCCGGCAATACGTTAGAACCTCAGCTTCGACAGTTCGTTCGAGGAGCGAATAATGCCGCTGGAGCGTGACGATCTTCGCAGAAGCGGAAGCCTTTTCAAGAAGTCCGCGATCGAAATTGGAAACGCCGATATGCCGGATTTTTCCTTCCGCCTGGATTTGCAGCAATGCTTCTAAGGTCATTTCAATCGGAGTGTTGGGATCGGGCCAGTGGCATTGGTATAAATCAATCTGCTCAACCCCAAGCCGTCTGAGGGACTCGTCAATTTCACCGCGAATGGCGACAGGAGAGAGGTCGAGTTTGATCGTTCCGTTACCGCGGCGCCTTAAACCGCATTTCGTTGCGAGAATCACTTTGCCGGGCTTTGCCTTGATGGCCTTGCCGACGATACTCTCGGCCAGGCCGTCGCCGTAAATCGGAGCCGTATCGATAAAGTTTATACCCTGATCCAGCGCGGTCTGAATGGCGTTCAGAGATTCCTTTTCCTCCGCCCCGCCCCAAACGTCGCCGCCGAAGACCCAGGTTCCCAAACCCAGGCAGGAGACCTCTAAATCGGTGCGTGGGATCCGGCCGTATTTCATCGGCTTGACCCGCTTCGCGTATGGAGATCCTTCATGATCTCAACCATTGCACGGCACGCGTTTTCATAGATCACCAGATCGGCGCAAAAGTCATAAGGAGTCGGGCTGAAATTGAGGATGATCACTTTCGCTCCGGCCTCCTTTGCCTTCGTCACCAGATAGGCTGCGGGCTGAACCAGAAGTGAGGAGCCGATGACGATAAATAAATCGCTTTGCAGGGTCGTTCCGAGCGACCTCGCGCAAATCTCCGGCAGGAGCGGCTGGCTGAAGGAAATCGTGTCGGATTTCAAAATTCCGTAGCAAAAGGCGCAATACGGGACATCGATTCCGCTTTTGATCCTTTGGTAGATTTCTTCGCGCGAGTATTTCTTAAAGCATTGCAAACAGCTGACCGTAAAAATACTCCCGTGGATTTCGATGACCTTTTCCGGCGAATTGCCCGATTTCTGATGCAGGCCGTCAACGTTCTGGGTGATAATGGACAGGAGCTTTCCCGCGCGCTCGAGTTCCGCCAAGGCGTAATGGATATCGTTGGGCTCCGATCTGAGGACCAGTTCGTAGAATTCTTGCTCCATCCGCCAGCACTCTTTTCTTGCCGCCTCGCTGGCCAGAAACTGGTGAAAAGTAAAATCTTTCAGATCATACTTTGTCCAATAATCCCGGCCGATTCCGCGATAATCGGGAATCCCCGAGTCGGTGGAAGTTCCGGCCCCCGTAAAAGCGACGATCTTCTCCGCAGACAAGATCATCCGCCCGGCTTGCTCAAACTTATTTTTTCCCGAAACCTTTTCCTTTTTCAACCTTTCCTCCCTATAATTTTCGCCGAAGGATTGCTGATTTCCTGCCAAAAACGGACGGCGTAACGCTCTCCCTGGTACCATTGAATTCCCATTTGGGGAGTGGAAATCAGTTCCATGGGAACGGCATGAAGGCCATATTTTCTAGCGAAAGTCCCTGCCTTCACCCCTGCGATCAAGAGGATCGTGATAAAATTAAAGGGCGCGACAAAAGCGGGGAAGGGGAAATACTTGATTCCGGCAAATGTCAGAAGGCCGACGAGGACGACCCCGAGTACGGTCAAAGCGACGGCCCTGCGGTTTAGCACCAGAAAGATACCGCCCAAAGCAATGGCGCAGGGGATTGTGTTGTAGAGGTAGAATTCTATGTTCACAATCTCGCCGATCCCGCCCAATCCTAAGATCATCGCGAGGGTGAGCAGAAAAGAAATTCCGGCAGCGCCGGCCGAAATCCACGAGTGAAGATAGACCCCGAAGAGGATAAGGGCTATTGCCACGAGGTGCCGTTGAAAGGTTGAGAAAAACATCCACCCGGTGAAATAATTCCTCAGGGCCAGGAAATGATTTTGGAAATCCTGAAAGTATTCTTCCATCCGTTGATCAGGGCCGAGGAGGTCCGTGCGGGGAAAGAATGTATGAAGCCCCAGGAGGAGGCTCCAGATCAATAAAAGAGAAGGAAGGCTGAAAACGGGAACGTTGGTTCTCGTTCGCGCGCTCAGGCCGCTTAAAAATTTCATCAAGAGGGAGGAAAGAATCGCGGCCAGAATGAGCAACACCACGGAAGCTGGTTTCAATTT
The DNA here is from genome assembly GCA_023247035.1 of Candidatus Omnitrophota bacterium. GTDB lineage: Bacteria > Omnitrophota > Omnitrophia > Omnitrophales > Aquincolibacteriaceae > JAHFHG01. The sequence goes on along the minus strand of JAHFHG010000013.1, from coordinate 20,707 downwards.
AAAAAACCATCCCCAGGCCACTCCTAAGACCACGCCATTGAAGCCGTAGACGCCTGAATCAATATGCAGAGCCCTGGCGCGAACGAGAAAGGCAGTCAGTGTGGAATAGACAACTCCCAACAGGGTGAGCGATCCGATGGCGGGTGAAATGTAAAAAATGGCTCCGGCAAGAAAAAGACCCGTGCCGGGATGGAGACAGAAGAGGACTTGGGCGTATCCTTTGGCAAGGGTATCGGCAAAACGGAAAAACGGTTTCTTACGCGCCAGGTCATTCCAGCCAGCCCAAGGGTCCATAGAAATTATTTCTTAACTTGCAGATGGTCGGGAATAACCTCCAGATGGCGAAAATCTTTTGCGCTCTCCGGCAGCCTCAGATAATCGGCCTTTCCGTTATGAATCAATACCACAGCAGGCCGGGCATAAATAAACTGCATCGATTGGGTGATGTTGTAGGCCCCCACATTTTTGATGACGAGGACGTGCCCTTTTTGAAAAGGCGGGAGCCTGACCTCGGTCCGGATCACATCGATCTGCATACACAAGGGGCCATAGACATTGACCGTCTCTAACGGGGAGCCGATATCCTGCGTTGAGGCAATCTCATGCTTGAACCAGTAGGCCGTCGGGAGAATGTTGACCCCGGCGTCGATGATGATCGCTTTCCTTCCATCCGCAAAACGTTTGGTCGCTACCACGGTCGTGACCAGGGAAACGGCCTCGTCGACGAGCGCGCGGCCCGGTTCCAAGATGAGCCTCGGCTTTCGTTTGAATTCACCCGCCCTTTTGCGAAGGGGCTGGCAGAGGGCGTTGGCATATTGCTCCAAGGTCGGGATGATGGCGGCCCCGCTCAAGAATTGGGAATGCAGGGTATTTGCGGAAGCATACCCTCCGCCTAAATCGAGATACTCAATTTGGATATTCAAATCCTTCTCGAGTTTCAGAGCAAAATCAATCAGCTTCGTGATCGCCTGGTGGTAAAGGCCGCTATCGGCGATATAAGTTCCCACGTGGCAATGCAGGCCGTTGAGTCTTAAGGAGCCCGACGAAACAATCCGCCGGCAGGCCTCAAAGGCTTGCCCGGATTCCAGGTTGAAGCCGAATTTATTCCAGGGAGGATAACCCACATTCATATTGACTCTTATGGCGACATTTGCGGGCCTGCCTTTGGAGATCGCCAGGCTTTCAAGCTGGTAAATTTCATTAAAGGAATCGATATGGAGCATCGAGTTTCCCTTAATCGCCCGGATCAAATCATCCGATGTCTTATGCGTCCCGTTGAAGACGATTTTCGCAGGATCAATTCCCATCTCCAGCGCCATTTCGTATTCCAGGCCGGAAACGACTTCCGCCCAAGCTCCCTCTTGATGAAGAATGCTGCAAATCCCGGACAGATAATTGGTCTTATAGGAATAGGCGATATAAGACTCGGGATATAAGGAGCGGAGGGCTTGAATGAATTCCTTGTATTTGCTCCGTAGATTTTCCTCCGAGACCACGTACAAAGGCGAGCCGAATTTGCTTACCAGCCGGGCGACATTGACACCGTCAATCTCCGGGCAGGTAATCGAACTGAGGGCCCGTCCCGTATACTTGTTCGTTGCCCCCAGGGAGTGCATCGTGATGAGGGGCTTTTCATAGGTCAGGCGGTGATTGACCGTTTTTTTTCGTTCCTCCTGCCCCTGAACCGGAACCTTGCCGTTTCGTCTTTTTTTAGAGTTCGCTTCTTTAGAGTTCGCTTCTAAAGAAAGCGGATCCTGAATCTCAGTTTTTTTGATGGTTGTTGCCATGGTAAATAAGTTCCTCCTTTGTTGCGAGTTGGCCTAAGCGGGTTACATCACAGGTTGTGTACATTCCGCTTCGGGCGAATAAGATGCCCGTCCGATAGCTTAAAAAAGGTTTCACCGTTTGGGAGAGCGCGATCTTGACCGCGGCCATAGGAAGATTGCATTCGGCCTTGGAGACCAGTTCAATCCAGCTCGGGAAGCGCGGATTGATTTCGATCAGAAAATAGCCTCGGGTATCGGAATCTTTGATGAATTCCATTTCGAGAGGGCCTTCCCATTTCGTCTTTTTGATAATTTTCCGGACGAGTTTAATCAAATTGTCATCTTTTATGGTGCTTCCGATCCAGGTATTTCCATTTTTCGATTTGAGAATTTTTTTCATGCAGACGCCCCCGACTACTTCATGCCGGCGGTCCGCAAGGGCGGCCACGGAAAATTCGTCGCCCTTGATATATTGCTGCATGATCAAAGGCCATCCCCAATTGGCTGACAGGCGATTGGCGAAGACGATGGCTTCCTCCAAAGAATAGACGAAGGCTCCATCCCCGGTCGCGGCTTTCAAAAGGAACGGATAAGTGAAATAGGAGGCGCTGCTGACGATCTCTCTTCGATCCCATAAGACGACGGTAAAGGGGACATTAATTCCCGCAAGTTCGCCTAATCGCGGAAGTTTCTCTTTTTTGCACAGCTCCAGCGTAGTCTCTGAGGGAAGGAGGAGGTGGATTCCCAAATCCTTTAAATCGGCTTCTAAGCCCGATAGGACAGGAATCTCAAAATCCAAATTAGGGAGGAAGGCATGAATCTTTGTCTTTTTTACAATCTCGCGTATCCGCGACAAATATTTTTCCTCGTCGTCCTGAGGAAACGGAACCGAATAGACCTCGTCCACCAGTTGATCCAGGTAGACCCCTCCGTTTAGAAGCCCGTAAGTTAAACCGATAATCCGGATGTTCTCACCCGCTTCCTGTTTCAAGCTTCGGATCACTCCGATTCCCGGACAGGGATTTTCGCCCGCGCTTAATCCGGTGACGGCGACATTGAATTTCATCCGGCTCATGCAGCCTCCATCAGGTTTTTATTTTTGCTTTTGGCTTGAGCCCAATCGATTTCCCCTTTGAGGTTGAGCTGAGCCAAGTAACTGAAATTGCAATAGGTATCTCCAATCACGCGGATAAACATGACGCCTTTTTTGTAAGCAAGCTGGGGCGTCAGGGTTTCGCCCAAGGCGAGTTTGAGATTCAGCAGGGGAAGATTCAAATTGCAGCCTAAGGTCGCAGACACCCAAGTAGGAAATCGTGAGTTGATCTCGATCAAATAGGTCTTATTCAAATCGGAATTTTTCATGAGTTCCAGTTCCAGCGGGCCTTGCCACTTCAACGCTTTCACGACCTTTTCAACAAGGCCGTCAAATTCTTTGCTGTCGACCGTCACGCCGGCTAAGGCTTTTCCCGCTTTCGTCAAACCCATCTTCCGCATCGCTACTCGGGCGATAACCTGACTGTTCCGGTCGGCCAGCACGGCCACGTCATATTCTTCGCCGTCCAGCTGTTCTTGAATAATTAAAGGCAATCCCCATTCATTGGCCAGGCGGTGAAAGAAAACATGCGCCTCCGTGGGATTCTCGACCTTGACCGCATCGATGATCGAACCCTTGAGCAGTAACGGATAATGCAGCTCGGCGGCGTGCTTTTCGATTTCATTAGGATCGTTAATCAGGTAGCTTTTGGGAAAATCAATTTCATTTTCCTTGCAGAATTCCGGCAAAAAGATCTTGGAACGGGCTTTGACGGAGCTTTCCCGGGGGACCAGGACATGAATTCCGAGGCTTTGCAGCCGGGAACTCAAGCGCGCGTACGTTGCAATTTCAGAGTCCAGGCAGGGGATAATGACATCGATCTTGGCCTTCCGGTGAATCTCTGCGATTCGCGTAAACAAATATTCTTCGGGCTCCGACGGGTAGGGCACCAAATAGACCTCGTCGACGAGGTCGTGCTGGTACAGGCCCGTGCAAAGGCCGTCGTAGGTCAGAACGATTGTTTTTCCCGCAAATTCTCCGGACTCCTTAATGCTCTTCAAAACACTGAGCCCGGGATAGGGATTTTCCGCGGAATCCAAACCTGTGCAAGCCACATTACAGCGAATCATTCTTCCGACCCTACGCCTAATTCTTTGAGCTGATAAAGAAAATCCTGGAGATCGGATATCGCGATCGCCTCATTGACGTCGTAACGCTGCGTCAATTGTTTGAGGATCTCCGAAAGGGACAGTTCCTGGCGGATCTTGCCGAAGAGGAACGAGGCGGTCCGGTTGAGCGCGTAAACACGCCCCGTATTCGTATCGAAAAGGAAACCATTCTTATCCTCCGGGACTTCGGCCGTAATGTTTCCGGGGATCCGAATGACGAGATCCCTGAAGTCCTCCATGCCGACTTCACTGTCCTGTTTTTGAAAGCGCTCGACCACGGTCTCCAAATTTTCCGGAGTTCCGGGCTGGACCGTTTTAGCCTTCATAAATCACCCGATCCGATCGACTTCAGCCAGACCGTTCAAGGCGCTGATATAGCCGGGCAGTAACTCGACAGCCTTCATAAAATTCACCCGCGCGCCTTTGCTGTCTCCCTTTTTGAGCAGAATCCAACCTATCCCGCTATAGGGGTCGGCATAAATATCTTCATCTTTGTGGATGGCGAGGAGATCTTCAAAGTGCGCCATCGCCTTATCGTAATTTCCGAGGTAGAAATAACTCCATCCGAGATTGGACAAGACGTGGCTCCACTTGAGCCAGCCTTTTTCCTCGGCGGGCATTTCCGACAACAAGGGTTCGAGCTTTTGAACCGTGGCTTTGAAATCGCCCTGTTGAAAATGAATGGACCCCAGGCCGAGCAGGCCGTCCTTTGAGGCAGGATTTTTTTCCAGGATCTTGGCAAACATATCGGAAGCCTTGTTGTAGACTCCCTTGTAATAATAGCTCCACCCCAGACGGCTGTAGAGATCGATCCAATCGCTTTGGCTTTCCAGGATTTTCTCGAACTTTTCGGTCAGGACATAATCCGGGTAAATGTCAATGGCCGTGCTGAAGGTCGACTTCGCCTCCGGGAGATTGCCGCTTTTAAAATAGGCAAGCCCCATCCCGTAGTAGGGATCGACCAGATAACCATTGATTGCAATCGCCTTCTTAAACGATTCGATCGCATTGGCGTAGTCATTGGTTTCTAAATGCGTCCATCCCAAGCTCCGGAGCGCATCATAATGGTTGGGATCGATTCCCAGGGCCTTGTTCAGATACGACTTCGCATCGGAGAAGGATTTGCGTTCGAACATCACATAACCCATGCCGACGAGCGCATCCACATGGTTTGAATCTTCTTCCAAAACCGAGCGGAATTCCTTTTCAGCATTGCTGAATGCGCCGAGCCTGAAATGGGCCCAGCCCATTCCGCTGTGGATCAATAAAAGCTTCTCTTTGGAGAGGCTTGACCGTTCTTCCTTGAGCGTGTATTTAAACTGCTCCAGGGCGCCGATGTAATTGCCCTGATAATAATAGCTCCACCCAAGACCTGACTTTCCATATTTGGTTTGATTAATGGCAGTCAGTCCGTTCAGAGCGTCTGCGTAACTCGGATCGATGCCGAGCGCCTCTTTAAAGTCCGCCTCCGCTTTTTGAAGATCTTTGGCCATAAAGTGAGCCCAGCCCAGCCCGTCCCGGGCGTCGACCCAATCCGGGTGCCTTTTGATGACGGATTTGAATTCTTTAATCGCATCTCCATACCGCTTTTGGTAATAAAGCGTCCATGCCAAGGTCGACTGCGCGTCGCTTCGGATCCAATAAGTTGCGATGGTTCCCGGAATGGAGACGTACTCGCCGACCGGCACAAGATTCGGATCTTTATCGAAGGATTTCTTGAGGAACGCGGCAGCTTGATCGTGTTGCCCCAGTTTCGAATGGGCATATCCCAGACCTCTCAAGATTCCCGCATCTTCACCCAGAATTTGGACAGCTTCTTGGAACGCCTCGACGGCATTTTTGTAATAACCATTGGTGTAATAACTCCAGCCGATGGTTCCATAGAGATCATTCCAATCCTTGCGGCTCTGCAAAATGCCTTTCAGGCGCTCATCGGCCACAAAAGGATAGATCGAGATTGCAGTGATGAAAAACTCCTTGGCCTTTTGATCATTGTTCATCTTATGGTGGGTCCAGGCCATTCCTTTATAGGGTTCGACAAGATAAGGGTTTAAACGCTTCGCCTTCTCAAATTCTTTGAGAGCATTCTCGAAATCTCCCTTTTCGTGATAGATCCAGCCGATCTTGCTCTGGACCTCCGGCTGATAGGTCTGGATCGACAAAGATTTTTCGAGATTCTTCAAGGCCGCGTCGAGATCTCCTTTTTCAAAATAGGAAACTCCCAAGCCTTTCAAAGCATCAATGCTGTCCTTCTGGAGCTTCAAGGCCTCCGTGAAGTGCTGGATCGCCGCGGCGGAGTCTTTCTTCGCGAAATGAGACCAGCCGGCGCCCAAATGGACTCGCCAGAACTCGTTTGGGGGAAGCCGTTCCTCCTTTTCAGAAAGGATTTCATTAAAGATTGCGATCGCCTTGTCGAAATCGCCGGCATAATAAAGAGCCCAGGCGCGATTAAACGGGCGGTATTTCCAGGCATTCACTTCCGCCATTCCGGTCAGAGAACTCGTGTAGTAAGCGTAGATCTCAAGCGCCTTCTTGAAATTCTCCGCGGCGTTCCGAAAATCTCCCTTTTGCAGGAGAGCCCAGCCCAAACCGTCGTAGGGATCCGACCAGTCCGGATGGACCTCGATTTCTTTGGTGAACAGCTGGACGGCTTGATCAAATTCTTTGTCGTAATAACGATCCCAGGCCTCGGCAGAAAACGAGACGCCTTGTGCGGAGCTTTGTTGAGAAGTGGACGTAAGGGGAAGCAAAATAAGGCCGCCCACGAAGACAACCGAAGCGACCGCCACCGAAGCAAAGCAAGTTTTGGCGTTAAAGAAAATTTCGTCGAATCTCATTGGCAATTCCTCCTAGAGTATTGTGAATTGAAATGTTTTTGGGTTGAAAATCTTAAGAATGGGTTGAGCCGAAGGGAAAAAAAATACCCCGTCTCTTTCCACTGAAGGGACAGGGTATTCAGCGCCCCGCTGGGAGCGCTGTAGTCTGCATCATTGGTTTGTTGAAACTCTGATTTCGGCAACTCAGCCACCTTTTCCTTTACGGATTTGAGGTCTGTCAGTTTTGCGTCCCCGGGTTCCCCCGGGTTTGCCTCCCCGCCACAGTTTTTGGCGGGAACCCGCCGAAAAATTCGGCAGGTTTTTCGACTCGTATTTTTCTAAGTTCTTAATGAAAAGGTAACACGCCGTAATGTTTTGTCAAGGCAGCCTGCCTCAAATCAGCGCCCGGCGCTGGTCGAGAGGGCCGCCTTTTCCGTCCGAAGGCCGCGCTTAAGGATAGAAAAAGGCATTATAAAGAATCAGATTTTGATTGATCCCCAATCCATAGGATGAGTATACTTTCCAATCTCAAGGCACGGCGCTTTTATAAGAAGAGAGAGAGTATAAAAATTTTAGCTTTAGGGGAAAATCTATTACAATAACGTCCGAAAAATCTGCCAAAGGCCAGCTATAAATAGTAATATCCTTTAGGGGCCCGTAGCTCAGCTGGGAGAGCGCCACATTCGCATTGTGGAGGCCGCCGGTTCGATCCCGGCCGGGTCCACCAGATTTTAAATCAAAATCTTATGGAAAAAATACGATTTGCAATCGCTCAAATCAATCCGACGGTGGGTGATCTGCGCGGAAATGCGCGCAAAATTTTGGATTCCATTCAACGCGCGGAACGGGAAAAGGCGGATTTGATTGTATTTCCCGAGTGCTCGCTTGCAGGTTATCCGGTGTGGGACCTTGCGAATAAAAAGGCCTTCATCGAGGAAGAGCTGCAAAGGCTCGAAAAAATTGTTCGCTCAACGCGGGGGAAAAAAATCACGGCAGTCCTCGGATTCATTGACCGGGGAAGCAAGCCGGGCGGGCGCAGCCGTAATTCGATGGTTTGGTTCCGCGGAGGGAAACGGATCGCGAAACAGGATAAAAGACTTTTGCCGACTTATGATGTTTTTCTCGAGGATATTTTTTTTGAACCGGGCGCTCAGAGCGAAGTGATCCCCTGGAGGAAGCGGCGGGCCGGCCTGACGATTTGCGAAGATATCTGGGACGACGCTTACCGGGTAAAGCCCTTGGCGGATCTCGCCCGCAAGCGCGCCGATTTTGTCGTGAATATTTCCGCTTCGCCGTATTATCGTGGGGTCGCGGAAGCGAGAGACGCTCTTTTGAAAAGGCAAACGACCCGCTACGGTTTTCCCATTCTTTATGTCAATCAAGTCGGAGGCCAGGACGATTTGATTTTCGACGGCCGCAGTCTTTTTGTCGATGCCCAAGGCCGCGCGCTCTTCCGCGCCCCTGCTTTTCAGGAAGGCCTTTTCTTTTTCGACTGGCTTGCGGACGAAAAAGTGCCCGCGATGGTCCCGCTTCCTTCTTCAACGAGCAAGCCGGAAGAGGTTTACCGGGCGCTTGTTCTTGGCGTCCGCGATTATTGCTCTAAAAATGGTTTCAAAAAGGTGGTCATCGGCCTGAGTGGAGGAATCGATTCGGCGCTTGTCGCTGTTTTGGCGTGCGATGCCCTGGGTCCGGAATCTGCGCTGGGCGTAAGTATGCCGGGGGCTTATTCGTCCCGCGGAAGCTGGGAGGATTCCCAAGAATTGGCCCGCCGGCTCGGCATTGAGTTTCGTATCCGTCCGATCCGCGAAAAGTACGAGTCTTTCCTTAAAGCCTGCCGCAAACAAAAATCCGGAAAAAAAATTTCTCCGGCCGGAACCGTCACCCTGGCCATGGAAAATCTGCAGGCCAGGCTTCGCGGAGTGGAATTGATGTTTGTTTCAAACGACGAAGGAAGGCTGCTTCTTACCACCGGCAACAAGTCCGAATTAGCAATGGGATATTGCACCCTTTACGGCGATATGGCCGGAGGGCTGGCCGTGATCGGGGATGTTTATAAAACGGATGTTTACCGGCTCGCGTGGTACCGGAATCATCAGCGCGCGGTGATTCCTGAAAATATTTTGGCGAAGGCCCCGTCCGCGGAGCTGCGTCCCGATCAAAAAGATGAAGACACGCTGCCTCCTTACGAAATCCTGGACGAGATTCTCCATTTGTACATTGAAAAAAACAAAAGCTGCGAGGAGATGATCGAGGTTCTCGGGAAGCGGCGCGTTTCCAGACGGATGATTGTAAACGTCATTCGATGCGTGGATCATAATGAATACAAGCGCCGGCAAACTCCTCCCATTCTTCGCGTCACGGAAAAGGCTTGGTTCGGGCGGCGGATGCCGATCACCAACCGTTTTTGCAATTGATTCTGCGTTTTTATGCTGAGCATCGGAATTCCCAAAGAGATCAAGACGCTTGAAAAACGTGTGGCCCTTACGCCTGAAGCGGCCGGGATTCTTCATCGCGAGGGGATTTCAATTTTTGTCGAAAAAGGAGCAGGGCGGGGGTCGGGCTTTCCGGACGAGGATTACCGGCAGAATGGCGCCGTCATTTTGCCCGATCATGCGGCGGTTTTTGAAAAGTCCGAAATCCTTCAAAAGGTCAAAGAGCCGCTTCCAGCGGAATATTCTCTTTTGCGGAGCGGGCAGGTTTTATTTTGTTTCCTTCACCTTGCCTCGCCGGAACAGAGCGAACTTGTCCGCGTTTTAACTCAAAATAAAGTGACGGCGATCGGCTACGAGACGCTCGAAAAAAACGGAGAGCTGCCGCTGCTTGCCCCGATGAGCGAGATTGCGGGCGGATTGGCGGCGGCTTACGGCTCTTTTTTTCATTCCGAGGGAATTGAGCGCGTCATCTCGATGAATCGTCAAGATCTGCTCCGAAATTTGGAAACTATCGCAAGAGACTATCCCTCGCTTCAAGCGATACCCAGCAAACCCGGACGGGTGGTTATCTTCGGCGGCGGAAGGGCGGGACAAAAAGCAATGGAGGCCAGTCTGGGCTTGGGAAAGAAAGTGATCGTCGTGGAAAAAAATGAGGAGCGGCGCCAAGCGCTTCGGGCCAGGAAGCTTTTCGTTTTTTCTCCCGACGAATCCATTTCCACTATTTTGGAAGAGGCGGATATTTTAATCGGCTGCGCGCATTCCAAAGGCCTGCGCGCGGAACAGGTCATGACGGCTGAAACGTTAAAGAGGATCAGCGCTTCAAAGAAAAAAATCCTCATGGACGTTTCCATTGACCAGGGAGGAAATTTTCCCGAATCGAAAGCGATGACTTACGAAGATCCCGTCGATTTGGATACTCTAGGGAATCTCCATTTTACAGTTCCAAATATTCCTTCGCTTGCCGGCCAAACCGCCTCGCGGATTTTATCGGAAAAGAGCTTGCCGTATTCGCGGGCTTTAGCCCAAGGCTTGGCGCAGGCCTTTCGGGAATATCCTGAACTTGAGCAAGCCGTCAATATTCAAGGCGGCAGGATGAAGATTCCATCAGAGAAAGGATGCCCTGATGACGAAAAATAAAAACCCTGAAGGAAAAAATCCGGCACGTTTGATTGTCAATACTCCTTTCGGAAAATTTGGTTTGGAAGCAACGCCTCGGGGGCTTTGCCGGGTTGAATTTCCTTCTCCCAAAAAATTTTATAAGCTTACGCGAAGAAGGCCGCTTCCAAGGCAGCAAAAAATTCTTTCGCAAGGCCGCGATTTGCTGCTTCAATATTTGCAGGGCAAGCCGGTTTCATTTGCTTCGCTTGCCGTGGATTTAAAAGGGCTGACCTCCTTTGAACGCAAGGTGCTCCATACGCTGAAGAAGGTCGAGTGGGGAGATTCACTCAGTTATTCCGCCCTTGCGGCCAAAGCTGGATTTCCCCGCGCGGCCCGGGCTGTCGGCGGAGTCATGCGAAAGAACCGGCTGCCCATTTTTTTGCCCTGCCACCGCGTCCTGCGCTCGGGAGGCCGATTGGGCGGTTACTCCCCGGGGATTGAATGGAAAAAAAGATTGCTCGGATTGGAAGGCCGCCCGGAAAATGGAAAAACGCCGCTTGACAAAGGAGTCGTTTGCCCGTGATCATTTACGAAGAGATTCTGCGGGCTTTCCAGAAAGCAAAAGTCAAATATGTTTTAGTGGGAGGAATCGCGCTCAATCTTCACGGCGCTTTGAGGGCTACGGCAGATTTGGATATTCTTGTGGAAATGAGCGACGAGAACCTTGCCAAAATCGTATCGATTTTAAGGAATCGCGGCTACCAGGTCAGGCAGCCTGTGGATCCTATGGGAATCGCCGATGCTGAAATCCGGAAGGATTGGATACGTAATAAGCACATGAAGGCCTTTAACTTTTTCAAGGGCCGTGAGCTCGAAGAGGTTGATATTATCATCGACTCTCCTGTTTCTTATGCAGCGGCCAGCAAGCAAACTAAAAAAATAAAAATTGACGGTATCCTGCTGCCTTTAATTTCAATTGAGCATCTCATTCAAATGAAGCGAGGCACGGGCCGTGAGATTGACCGGCTGGACGTGGCGCAGCTCAAAAAAATTAAGAAACTGAGGCGGTCAAAATGAAATTTTGCTGGGAAACGGAGGAAGAGCGATTGAAACGCTTTATGAAGATTTCCCCGAAAAAAAAATTAGAATGGCTGCGCCGGATGAATGAATTTTCTTCCCATTATCTTCCCCGAAAGGCGCGTTTTGTTTATCTTCAGTTGAGGCGGATGAAATGATTTTTAGACGGGTGAACCCGATTGCAGCCTAAAGCGATTGCTCAACTTGTGCGTGACGCCGCCGCCGACAAAAAAGCGGAAGGCCTAGTTGTTTTGGATGTCGCCAAACAGACCAGCCTTGCCCATTATTTCGTGATCACCCACGGCAATTCAGACCGCCACGTCCGCGCGATTGCCGAGAACATTATCGACGTGATGAAGGAGAAAAAAGTGCGGCTCTGGCACGTTGAGGGCCTGCCGAGCGGGCATTGGGTCCTGCTTGATTTCGGGGCGGTTATTGCGCACGTTTTCTACCGCGAGATCCGCGAATTCTATAACCTCGAGCGCCTCTGGGACGACGCCGTGACTCATTTGTGAAAGCAGACCCGGCCTGAGACCTCCAAAGCAAATACTCCGATCATGAAAAATATTTTAGAAGAGTTGATCCGGACCGCCTTGATGCGATATGCCCAGTCCAAGGGAGCGGAGCTTCCGAGCCCATTTGAATTTGAACTTGTCGTCACAAAAAATTCCGCGCACGGAGACCTGGCCTCCAACATCGCCTTCAAATTAGCGAAATATGTCCGGACGCGGCCCCGGCAGATCGCCGATGAATTCCGCTCCCTTTTGGAAACGGAAAATAAAAATTTTTCAATTCCGATCGATAAAATTGAAATCGCCGGCGGAGGCTTCCTGAATTTCTATCTCTCGAAGGCCGCGCTCGGGGGAATTCTCTATGAAGTTTTCAACCAAGGCGAGCGTTACGGCTGTTCGGATTTCGGTAAAGGCTGGAAAGTGCTTTTGGAGTTTGTGAGTGCCAATCCGACAGGGCCCCTGACCATTGCGCACGGAAGGCAGGCGGCGGTCGGCGATTCGCTCGCGCGGATTTTGGAGGCGGCCGGCCACACGGTGGAGAAGGAATATTATCTTAACGATGCGGGCCGGCAAATGCGGTTATTGGGGGAAAGTTTGTGGGCCCGGTACCGCGAGCGTCTCGGCCAGCCCGCCGCGCTTCCGGAAGACGGCTATCAGGGATCTTATCTGCTGGATATCGCCGGAAAACTTATTGAAATGAAGAAAGACAGCTTGCTTCGTGAGGATCCCGAGAAGGCGGTTGAGTTCTGCCGCAAATTTGCGGCGGGAGAAATCATGTCCGGCATTCGAAAAGATTTGGCGGATATCGATGTCTCCTTCGATGCTTATTCCAATGAGACGAAACTTTACGAGACAAAGGCCGTCGACGCGGCCCTTCAGCAGCTGGAGCAAAAGGGTTATCTCTACGAAAAGGACGGCGCGTTGTGGTTCCGCTCCACGGATTTCGGGGACGATAAAGACCGCGTCCTTCGCAAGGCGACGGGCGAATACACTTATCTCGCGCCGGACATCGCCTACCACCGGGGAAAATTCAAGAGGGGATTTAACCGGCTCATCAACTTTTGGGGTCCGGATCATCACGGCTATATTGCGCGCTTGAAGGCGGCCTGCCAGGCGTTAGGCTACGCGGCGGATCAAATTGAAATCCGGATCATCCAGCTTACGACCCTTTACCGGAAAGGCGAGCCGGTGCGGATGTCCACGCGCGCCGGAGAGTTTGTGACCCTCGAAGAGCTGGTGAAGGAAGTGGGGCCGGATGCCGCGCGGTTTTTTTTCGTGATGCGGAAAATCGAAAGCCATCTGGATTTTGATCTCGACCTCGCCAAGGAAAAATCCCAGGAAAATCCCGTTTATTATCTCCAGTACGCGCACGCCCGGATTGCGGGTCTGCTCAAGTTTGCGGATATTCCGGTATCGCCGGAAGCGGACGTGAAATTGCTTGCCGCTCCTGAAGAAACGGATTTGATCAAACTCATTGGCGAATTTCCGAAAGCCCTGATCCGCGCCAGCGAGGCCTTGGAGCCGTACCGTTTGAGCGACTATCTTCGCGATTTGGCCGCCAGCTTTCACAAGTTTTACACGCTCCACCGCGTGGTGACTGAAAATCAGGAACTCACGAAAGCCAGGCTTTTTTTAGCCGACGCCGCGCGGATTGTTTTGCGTAACGGCCTCACACTCCTTGGAATTTCCCACCCCGATTCGATGTGAAACCGGACGTCCTTTTTATTGTTGGCCCGACCGCTTCCGGCAAATCGACCCTCGCTGTCGAACTCGCCCTTCGCCTAGGCGGGGAAATTGTTTCCGCCGACTCGATGCAGGTCTATAAAGGAATGGACATTGGGACGGCCAAGCTTTCGCCCGACAAGCAAAAAAACGTCCCGCACCATTTGCTGAGTATTCTTTCACCCGGGCGCACGTTTTCCGCTTACGATTTCCGCAAGCTCGCTTTAAAGGCAATCAAAGAAATTACAGCCCGCGGTCACCTTCCCATTGTCGTTGGAGGAACCGGCTTTTATATCAGGGTTCTTCTGCGGGGAATCTCGAGCCAGCCGGGAGGCGACCCCCGCATTCGCAAGCAGCTGGAAAAGCAAGTGGAAGAGAAAGGATTGGAATTTGTTTATCGGCGGCTTCAAGATTTGGATCCTCAAAGAGCCAAAGAAATTCATCCGAAAGATAAAAAAAGAATTATCCGCGCGTTAGAAGTGCTTAAATTATCGGGACGTAAAGCCTCGGTTTGGCATTCGCACAAGCAAAAATCGCTGGAAGAGCTGGGATACCGTCCCCTTCTTATCGGTTTGTCGAAAGACCGGCAGGAACTCTATTCTCAAATCGAGAAAAGAGTCGATGAAATGTTCGAAAAAGGATTTGTCGAAGAAGTGAAGCGGCTTTCGGGAAAACGGCTTTCAAAGACCGCCGCCCAAGCCGTCGGCTACAAGGAATTGAGGATGGCTTTGAAAGGCGAAATTTCTTTGGAGCAAGCCAAGGAGAGAATCAAACTCAATACCCGCCGTTTGGCGAAGCGCCAAACAACCTGGTTTCGAAGGGAAAAAGGGATCGAGTGGTTTACTTGGCGGGCCGGGGAGGAACAAATAGCTTCAATGGTCCAGCTGATTCTGGCGCGGCTTCGACAACTACCTTTATAACGCTACGGTCGAGTTTTGTTGCCAAATCTGAGCGGCTCATTTTTATTTTATTGGGCGTCGTGCTCCCATTCAGCAAAGGGTTTGTCTTCCGTTCGCTCCATAGCGCCCCGTCCGTCTTCCCCAACAAATAGACGTCGATTAGAGGTGCTGTATTTCGAAGCGGCATCTTCCCACAAGCTTGCGTCCGTCTTCCAAACGAAATTTCTACGGTAAGTCATAGTCGAAAGAGTAATAATGAGTATCATAAAAAGACCCGCAAAAATTTTCTGATTCTTTAAAATTTGCACCGCTAAGGTCGCAAATACCAAACAAACTCCTACCATTGGCAGGTAAATCCGATGTTCAAAGATAAGGTGGCGAATTGGAAGGAAGCTGGACTCGACGCTTAAGGTCAAGAAAAACCAGGAGATGCCAAACGCAACCAAAGGCTGTTTTTTTCTTATTAAGAATCCAGTTAAGGCAATCAATAAAAGAAGTGCGAGAGATAAAATAGTGCGAAGTTTCCAGAACCCCAATAGGGGAAAAGCGTGATAAATCGAAAAGCCGGTTGGCCAAAATACAAGACGAAGATAGGTGACAATGACGCTAAATTGAGTTGTCAGATAATTAAAAGGTGTAATCAAATCAGTTTCGGCAAGTTGTGCCACTTCACCTCTTGCCGCTGCCTCTGCGACCCAGGAGGAGCGTATCCCAAGAGGAATGGCCATTGTCACTAAGAAAGGAAAAAGAAATCGTAAGCGTTTCATTAAAGGATAATAACTGCAAGGAAAGAAGAAATATTCAAGAAGAATAAGTGCCAAAGGCAGAGTAAAGGCGGTTTGCTTCGCAAACATTGCGGCGACCGTAACAGCGACTGCGCTCCAATATCGTTTCGGGGCCGGCTTAAATCGTGACCAGAGGTACAAAATACAAGCACTAAGATAAAAAAAAGTCGCTAACGATGCGGCGCGCTGGACAATATAGGTAACGGCTTGAATCTGAATAGGATGGCACAAAAATAAAAGAGCGGCGGCCAGCGCAATTCTATTCGGATTCAAATGCAAGGATTGAACGGCTAATCGGGGAGTGCAAAAAAGCAATATTGTAAAAAGATAAACGCTTAAACTTGCCGCAATGTGAATGAGAATATTGATTAAATGGTAACCCCAAACTTCAGTTTTTCCGAATTGATAATTAAGGGCAAATGAAAGGTAAGTAAGAAATCGATCCTTGTGGCTTTGCCAAACAAGATCGGGTCGCAACAAATTATGAACGGCGGAATTTTCAACAATATTGTGGAAATCGTCATAATGAAATTCAGCATCAAAGGTGTTAGAATAAATCAGAAAGCCCAGAATGATAAGCAGCGGAAATACCCAGAAAAGAAATTTAGGTTTTACCTGGGGAGGCAATGGAATGACTGAAGCGGACTTTATTTTTTGTTGCCTTTTGAGAAATCGTTTGATTTCTCTTTCCTTGAGACTCAGCTTTTGCGCCAATTCAGAAGCGGAATAGCGCCCCCTATTTTCAAGAATAAATTCTTCCTGTTTGGAATTCATAAACTTATTTTCTCTAAATTATCATGCTCGATCATCGCCCTCCAGCTATTTTCCCACAGACGGCATCTTAAAGTTTTTCTCATGCTTATCCAGTAAGCGCATCTATTTAAGGTGAGGCAGACTTTTTTTGGCGTTTGATCATTTAAGCATTTTCTGGGGCGATTGTTAAGAAAATTTTCGATTTGGTAAAGATATGCGCCCGCTTCCGCATCCGTGAAGGCGACCGGCCATTCTCTACGACATCGACGAATCTGCAAAACGTGTTGTGCTCTTGGCTCTTCGACGGCGGGGTCATCACACTTATGATTGATCAATATCTTTTCCCGATACACTTTTGCGTCATTTTGCCAAATCAACTTCCTCAAACGCCACGTTCTCTTCCTTCCAATAAGTCTCAAAATGCGGCAAGAATCTGCAGTTGAGGGCGCCCCGGAAGAGATGATATAATTTGTCCGGCTTGAGGCTGCTGCCGCGAGCCGTATTTTCGATCTTTGGCATGGGGGTGAATAGTTTCGACATGGGAATTTATCGTAGAGGGAGCATGCAGAGGTTGTCAGGCGGCCTCTAAAAACACCTGGCAAAACACAAATGCTGACAAACTCAGCTGGACCAACAGAGCTGCGGGGCCGGTTTCGGTTCCCAGCTTTGCGGGTCTTCCCATCGCTGCTTAATTGACAGCGACGTCACGGCGCTGACCGCCTGTTAGGCGCCTGTGACGACATGAACAGGCTGCGTTTCCGGTTAGCCTTCGGGCCGGAGACTAAGACTTTAGAGGGCTCGTCCTTGGGAATCCCGCTCGTGGGAGTTTTAAGGATAAAATTAAATCACGGGCTGAGCATGGATATCCTTTTAAGGTAGATCTCTTGGACGGGGGTGCAATTCCCCCCACCTCCACATTTTCGGGGCAAACCGGATGATGACTATGACGTAGAGAGTTATCTCTATGTCGAAGGTGAGCTAATCCGGGTCAAAAGCCCAAATGATACAATGCCGTAGCTCAAGAGCTTGAGCCGCGGCATTTTTTTGATTTCCCGAAAAGCACTGCCGACAGGATGCCGTTAAACCGCCGTTAAGAAACCGAAAAATTCAGACTGAAGGCCCCCTTGTAAAAAAGTCGGAAATAGGGGTTGTAATATGATTACAACATGTGGTATATTTATTACAACAGAACAGAGAGGGGGATACGACCATGGGACAATTCGGTGGGTTCTTTAAATCTAAGCGAATAGCCTTAGGAAAGACCCTGCGGCAGTTTTGTCTGGATAATGAGCTGGATCCCGGGAATATCAGCAAACTTGAACGAGGCTTGTTTCCACCGCCTCAACACGAGAAGCTTGAGGAATATGCCAAGCTTTTGGGACTGAAAGAGGGAACAGACGATTGGTACCAGTTTTTTGACCTTGCTGCCGCGGAAGCAGGAAAAATCCCGCAGGATATTTTGAGTGATGAACGGGTAGTCGAAAAGCTGCCAATTCTTTTTCGTACTCTCCGGGGCAAAAAAGTCTCGGATGAAAAATTAAACAAACTGGTCCGCAAAATTAAAGGGCATAGTGATTGAGCGAGATTTCTGTTCCTCACCTGCCGTATGACCGTCTAAGGGAAATTGCTGCACAGTTTCTTGAACAACACTATCCTTCCCGTGAGATTCCTATTCCCATCGAGGAAATTCTTGAGTTCAAGTTCGGAATCAACATTATTCCTATGCCTGGGCTTCAAGAGGCATTGGAATTAGAGGATTAAAATCGATGACAAAAACAAAAGAAGAACGAAGATCAAAAGCCTTAAACGGTGCAAACCTGGGTTTTGAAGAAAAGCTTTGGAAGGTGGCGGATAAGCTTCGAAATAATATGGACGCCGCTGAGTATAAGCACGTTGTGCTCGGCCTTATTTTTCTGAAGTACATTTCGGATGCTTTCAAGGAACTTTATGACAAGCTCTCCAAAACCAAAGGCGCTGATGCTGAAGATCCAGACGAATACAGAGGCGAGAATATTTTCTACGTTCCCAAGAAAGCACGCTGGGATTACTTGCAGAAAAATGCAAAGCAGCCTGCAATCGGCAAACTCATTGACGATGCCATGGACGAAATTGAAAAAGATAACGCGACGCTCAAAGGTGTTCTCTCCAAAAATTATGCCCGCCCAGCTCTCGATAAACAGCGGGTGGGAGAGTTGATTGATTTGATCGGTACGATCGGCCTCGGTGACAGAGAAAACAGAAGCAAAGATATTTTGGGACGTGTTTACGAGTATTTCCTTGGTCAGTTTGCAGATGCAGAAGGCAAAAAGGGCGGGCAGTTTTATACGGCACGTTGTGTCGTAAAACTTCTCGTCGAAGTGCTCGAGCCCTACAAAGGCCGGGTGTTTGATCCCTGCTGCGGTTCGGGTGGAATGTTCGTACAAAGTGAAAAGTTTGCCGAGGCGCATGGCGGGCGGATCGGGGATATTTCAATTTATGGCCAGGAATCCAATCAAACCACCTGGCGTCTTTGCAAAATGAATCTTGCGATCCGCGGCATTGACGCCAACATTGCCTGGAATAACGAAGGCAGTTTCTTAAAAGATGCTCACAAAGACTTGAAAGCGGATTTTGTCATTGCTAACCCGCCCTTCAATGACAGCGATTGGAAAGGTGAGATGTTAAGAGAAGACCCCCGCTGGAAATACGGCACGCCTCCAGTCGGTAATGCCAACTTTGCATGGATTCAGCATTTTATTTACCATCTCTCGCCTACCGGCACGACCGGTTTTGTAATGGCCAACGGGTCAATGTCCTCCAACACATCCGGCGAAGGGGAGATCCGGAAGAAAATTGTCGAGGTGGATCTTGTGGATTGCATGATTGCTTTGCCGTCTCAGCTTTTTTACAACACGATGATTCCTGTATGCCTTTGGTTTGTGGCACGCGATAAGAAAAATCACAAACATCGAGATCGCCGCGGTGAAACCCTTTTTATCGATGCCCGCAACATGGGGGCCATGATCGACCGCCGCCATCGCGAGCTGACCGATGAAGAAATTTCGAAGATTGCCGGGACGTATCATTCCTGGCGGGGAACTCCACAGGGTCGTCATTCCCGCGAAAGCGGGAATCCAGGTGCCTACAAAGACATTGCCGGGTTTTGCAAATCAGCCGCCCTGGAAGAAATCAAAAAACACGGACACATTCTTACTCCAGGCCGCTACGTAGGCACCGAAGCGCAGGAGGAAGATCCGGAAGTCTTTGAAGAGAAAATGAAACGATTGACTTCGGAACTTTCTGCACAGTTTAGGGAATCACGTGAGCTCGAAGGAGAAATCCAAAAAAATCTGAAGGGACTGGGGTATGAAATCTGAAGAATCCTCGAAAGGCGAAATTGCTATTTACCGGACCAAGGATAAAAAGATCCGGCTTGAGGTTCAACTGGAACATGAGACCGTGTGGTTAACGCAGGCCGATGTCGCACGGCTTTTTGCAACCGACAGAAGCGTGATCACAAAACATATCTCCAATATATTTAAATCGCATGAATTAAATGAGAAAAGCAATGTGCAAAAAATGCACATTGCTCATTCGGATAAACCAGTCAAACTCTATAGCCTGGATGTGATCATTTCCGTGGGGTACAGAGTGAATTCTACCCGCGCCACTCAATTTCGCATTTGGGCAACGCAGGTGCTTAAAAAACATTTAATCGAAGGTTTTACCCTTAATGAACGGCGGTTGGCGGAACAGACCCGGCGGCTCAAGGATATCCAGGAGGCCATCAAACTAATCGGAAGCATCAAGGATCGCAAGGAGATTGAGCACAAAGAAGCCTTGGGTCTCATTGAAGTGATCCGTGATTACAGTTACGCCCTCGGACTGCTGGATGATTACGACCACGGCCAGCTTAAAATCTCGCAAACCTCGAAAGAAGAAAAATTCAAAATTTCACATGAAACCGCCGTCAAAGCGGTTCGTGAACTTCAAAAGAAATTCGGCGGCTCCACGCTTTTTGGCCGGCAAAAGGATGAATCGTTTAAAAGTTCAGTAGTTTCTATTTATCAAACGTTCGGGGGTAAGGATCTTTACCCGAGCATTGAAGAAAAAGCCGCCCATCTGCTTTACTTCATCGTCAAAAATCATTCTTTTGTCGATGGCAACAAGCGCATCGCCGCCTCGATTTTTCTCTGGTTTCTGGAAAAGAACGGGCTTCTTTACCGACAAGGCGGGACCAAACGCATCGCGGACAACGCCCTCGTGGCCCTCACACTCTTAATTGCCGAAAGCGATCCGGGTGAGAAAGATATCATCGCAAAGGTAATCGTGAATTTGATTAATAAGAACAACTGATGAAAACTCTGCAAGATTCAAAATCTTTAAAAGTACAAACCAGCGAAATTCCGGAGGGGTGGAATATTCAAAAGTTATCAGATTTTTGTGATATTTTAATGGGGCAATCCCCATCTTCTTCCACCTACAATTTGAATGGTAGTGGTCCTCCTTTTTTCCAGGGCCGTAAAGATTTCGGGATGAAGTTTCCACTTAAAGCCATGTGGTGCACGGAGCCTTCAAGAATTGCAAATATCGGGGACGTGCTTCTTTCGGTTAGAGCTCCTGTTGGTGACGTTAACGTTGCTGTTGAGAAGTGTTGTATCGGTCG
>JAHFHG010000012.1:2768-45466 GCA_023247035.1 Candidatus Omnitrophota bacterium | reverse complement strand
ATTCTGCCGCGTTTAAAAAAATGCCTTGAAACTCCATCAGCGGTTCGACTTCGAGGGCCTCAAATTCGCCGATCCCGGGAATTTTTACCCTCTCTCTATTGTAAAGTTTTACTTCCAGATTCCAATTTCTTTCATCCGCGTGAACGGGAATGAAAATTGAGCTTCGCGGCTTCAAGGGAAGGGTCCGGAACCAATAACCGCAGGAAACCTCGTCCTGGACATGATCCGGAACCGGCATTCCTTTTTGACTTCCTTGTTCATCCAAAAAAACGGCGCGGTGACGGGCCGGATCATAGGCCATGGATTTCTTCAGCCGGCGGGGGCCTTCGCGAATATCTTTCTTGTAGCCCAAGGAATTCAGCTTCTCCACATCCATAAATGAATGATGTTCATCCCTGACTTTGTAAACGAGATCAATCACAAAATAGGATCGCACCTTCACCACAATATGATAAGCGTCCCTTCCCCGGATATTCCGGATTTCTTTGACCTCCGCCTCCGCCTTTCCTATGGGAAAAGCAAGATACCGGATTTGATAAACAAGCTTTTCACCTACAAACAGCTTTCGCGCAGGTTCTTCGACAGGAGAAAAGACGGGTTCCTCTCCCGCCTGAGATTTCGACGGCGCCGGAAGAAAACCGCAAAACAAAAGGATCCAAAAAAAATGGCGGCGGGCAGTCATGAATTTAATGAAGCCGAGGGGAAGCCAAGGCCTCAAAAAAATTTTTCTGTTTTAGGAACTCGATCGCTTCATCAGGCCTCAAATCCTGAAGGCATTCCCGGCCCACACAAGAACTGTTGTAGCGAAATTTGACGTAGCAGGGACGGCAAGAAAGTTCTTCTTTATAAACCGCGGCGGCATTTCCGCAAGGCGGATAAGGGCCGTAAACCTGAGGATCGACGGGCCCGTAAAAAGCAATCAGGGGAAGGCGCAGGGCCCGGGCAAGATGCACAAGGCCGCCGTCGTTTCCCACAAGAAGCGCCGCTCGCTCCATTAAAGCGGCCGCTTCACCTAAGGAAAGCTCACCCGCGCAATTCCTATTTTCAACACGCAAAAGATTGGAGATTTCCTGCGCTAAAGCCCTTTCCTTCGAGCTGCCCAAGATGAGGACGCCGTCAAAAGAACAATAAGGACGTATCTTGTCCAAAAATTCCGCGAAAAACCGGGCCGGCCAGCGTTTGAAAAAAGCGTCCTTTCCCCAGGATTCCCCGCCGCCCGGGCTCAAAATCAAAATTTTTTTCTGCTCCAACCCGAATTTTGAAATCCAATCCGAGGCGGCCTGCCTGTCTTTTTCAGTCACGTAAAATTCCAAAAAGCGTTCCTCGACACGTATCCCTGCAGCCTCCGCAAGCTGACAAACAGATTCGACCGCGTGCCGGCCTCTAAACCCGTCCGCAATCGAAATCCGGTGAGTGTGGAAAAACCCCCGGCGCTTATAATCAAAACCCGCCCTCTTGCCGATGCCGAGGAAAAATTGAGCGAAAAACGCATATTCTCCCCGCAAAGAATAATCGATTAAGAGATCATATTTTCTTTCCCGGAGTTTTCCTCCGAGCCCGAGTAAGTCTTGAATATTTTTCAGCCTTCCCTGCCGGTGAATGAGGTCTTTGTCCACATTAAAGATTTTATCCACGTGAGGATTGGAAGCAACGACAGCCTCGGTGCGGGAGCCCAGCAAAAGATCGACAACCTCAACGCTGGGAATGAGGCGGAGCGCCCGGAAGACCGGCGTCAGAAAAAGCAAGTCTCCGATTCCATACGGCTGGACGATGAGAACGCGGCGGGGAGATTTCATCGAAGCGCAAGGCGGCGGGTCAAAAGCTCCCGAGCGGCCTGCAAGACGTCCTCTACGGAGACCGCGTCAAGGCAAAGGAAATGGATTTGGCAATTGTGGGCGAGGCATTTTGGGCAGCCCACGTCTTTCCAAACGATTCGTGAATCTCCAGAAAGAGGCCCCCACCTGGCCGGCGAAAGCCCGGGCTGATTCCTGCCAAAAATGGAGACCACGGGCGTGCCTACCGCGGAAGCGATATGCACAGGCCCCGAATCATTGGAGATCAGCAGGGCCGAATCTTTTAAAAGAATGCCCAGCATTCCGAGCGTCAACTTTCCGCTCAGATCATAAACAGCCGTCCGGGTCCGGCTTTTTAATTTCTCAACCCGCGGGCGATCCTTGCGGGTCCCGATCGCAATAAATCGGAAATCGTATTTTTCAGAAATCTTTTCTACCAGATCGCCGAACCTTTCAGGCGGCCAAATTTTGGAAGGGCAGCTTGCGCTCGGATTCAAAACCATCCACGGTTTATCGCGGCGAAGATCCAAATGATCCGCGAGCATTTCGAAAGACAAGCGGGCCTTTTCCGAGAGCGGAAAAAAAGTCTCCAGGGTATCCGGAACGCAAACGCCGAGCGGTTTAAGTAAATCGAAATTGTATTGCGCCTCGTGTTTTTTGCCTTCTTTCTTGATATCTTCAAACGAATGCGTAAGCGCCCAAGCGCACTTACGCCGCCAGCCGATACGGACGGGAATGCCGGCAAGCCAGCTGACGAAATGCATCCGGCGGGTGGCGTGAAGATGAATCACAAGGTCGAATTTTTTTCGGGCGAGCCGGGACGCGAAAAACAAATTCCCTGCGATTCCTTTTTCCGATCCCTTTTTTTCGTAAAGAATCACCTCGTCAAGAAAGGGATTTCCTTCAACGGCTTCGCGGTTTTCCAAAAAAGTGAGGCAAGCAATCCGCGCGTTGGGAAAAGCGCGGCGAAGCGAAGAAAACACGGGCGTGGAAAGCACTAAATCGCCGAGACGGTCGGCGCGCGTCACGAGAATTCTGGAAAAACGGCGGGGCGCGGATAAATCGAGATTGGGATTCATATTCTTTAGGAGTGAACAGCGGCGGTGGAGTCCAAAAGATCCTTACAGGCCCGGAAGACCTTTTCCGCGCTTAAATCCTCCAAACAGGCTTGACGTTCAAAACGGCAAACGGGCTGATCGCAAGGCGAGCAGAAAACAGGTTCGCGGACGACCCTGAAGAGAGAGCCTTCTCTTTTAAATTTCTCCGCATCGGTGGGGCCGAAAATCGCGACGACAGGGACATTTAATTCACCGCCTAAATGCATCGGCGAGCTGTCGTTGCAAAGCAAAAGCGAACAGCGCGAAAGCAGCGCGGCCAGCTCCCGCAGCGTAGTTTGGCCCGCCAGATTGTAAACCCTCGAAGGAGCAAGCCCTGCCAGAGGTTCCATAAACAACCTTTCCCGTTTTGATCCGACAAGCAGGATGTCCTCTTGACGCTCCTGGAGCAATCTTTGAATGACCTCCGCAAACCCGGAAAGCCGCCAAGCTTTGAGTCCGCTCGCGGCCACAGGCGCTATAAGGATCCAGCCGCGCTCGCCACAACCTCGCTCGCCGCAACCGCGCTCGCCGAAAATACCTCTTGTTTTAAGTTTCTCAACAAGCCCCGCCTCATCGGATTCATTGAAAAAATCAAACAACCCTTTAGAGGCCGTATCCAGCCCCATCATTTTTAGAATTTCGAGATGGCGCCGGCGCAGCGAGATCTCTTTGAAACGGCGGATCACAGGGCTTCTTTTGTTTGTCTTGACAAGAAAAGGGATCGCCGAATTTTTCAGATCGACGACGCAGTCGTAGCCTTCGCGCCGAAGTTCGCGTAAAAATTTAAATTTTTCCGACAAACCTGCTTTTTTGTCATAAACGATAAGCCGATGAATCAACCGGCTCCCTTCCAAAATTTCTTTCGCGCGCGGGCCCACGACGACCGTCAGCCGCAAATTGGGAAATCGGGCGTTCAAAGCCGTAATCACCGGAGTGGTCAGAATCACATCTCCGATATTGCTGAGCGTCACCAGTAAAACCGCATTCGATTTTTTCTCCGGGCTGGATTTTTCAGAAGGGTCTTTCAAAGGTCGATCCCGCAGCCGCGCCGCGCCGTGATCCGGAAGCCAGCCTCTCTTTTCAATCGCCTCAAGCACTTCCCCCGGCCGGATCCGGGAAAGCCATCCTTCGGCGGGGATATCTTTCCCGTACCAGGGAACCGTATAACCCTCCGGCACAAACTGGAGAAGAATGGTTTCGCCCGGGCCGCGGGGGCCTGTCAGCGCGGGATCTGTAGGACCGAACAAGGCAACGACTTTCGCGCCGACACCCGAAGCAATGTGCATCGGTCCTGAATCTCCGGAAACGACGAATTGAGCTTGTTTAAAAATAGCGGCCAATTCTCCCGGCTTCGTTTCCCCGATCAGAGAAATGACCTGGGCGTGGCGCACCTCTTGATTCATTTCTTCCGCAAGAGCGGCATCTTTCCCGGAACCTGTCAGAACCACCGGAAGCTGGGATCGATTGAAAATCCCGTCCGCCAATTTTGCAAAATAAGCCGCGGGCCAGCGTTTAGGTTCCCAATTGGCGCCGAGATGAAAGCAAATAAAGTTCTCGAGATTGTATTTTGCAAGCAATGCCTTTGCGCAGCCGCCTTCCCGGGGTGAAAAATAAAAATGATAGACCCCTTTCTTCGGCGCAGGAAGGCCTGCTTGCCGTAGAAACTCCAGAAAATAATCCGCCTGGTGCATCCGCTGCTTGGGTTCCGGGATCGCCTGGGTCAGGAACCAGGAACCTTTTGTATCAAATCCAATACGCTCTTTGACACCGGCCAAAAAAAGAAGAAAGGCCCTTGTTTTTGACCGATGAAACAAAAACGCCTTTTCGAAGGCCTCGCGCCTTAAGCGAAAAACAAAACGCAGACGCGAAAACCATCCGCGGTGTTCTGCCCTTTCATCAAAAATAATGACCCGGTTCACCGCAGGATGCGCCGCCAGAACAGGCGCGCACCTCGCCGGTGTCAGGCAAACGATCTCCGCGTCCGGATCATGAGCGCGGATCGCTTCAATCGCAGGGGTCTGAAAAATAACGTCGCCCAGCCAATTTTTAGTTACAATTAAAATTTTCATTGTTTTAACTTGATTGATTCCAATGAATACGCGAATTCATTGCAAAATGTTATTCCCGCGACGGCAGGCACAACGGCAGGGAAAAGGCTGCCTCTTCCCTACACAACAGAACGACCGGGGAATGACAAGCGCGGGTTTCAAATATCATCCGTATACAGTCCTTACGAATTCACTGCAGAAGGGATCCGCTGCCGCTTTTCCGTTTCCACTGATAAAAGCTGTCTTAGGACAGCCTGCTCGACCTCATCCACTGAAATCTGCTTCAAGCAAGCCCCTTTGTCTTCGATCCGGCAGGTCCCTTGATAACAAGGCTGACAGGCGAGGCGGCGTTTGAGCACAATCGATCCGTTTCCCGGCGTCATGTGGCGGCGTGGATCGGTCGGGCCGAAAAGCGCAACCACTTTGGTGTTCACCGCGCCCGCAACGTGAAGCGGCGCCGTATCGCCCGTGACTAAAACATCCAGGCGCTTGATCAGCGCCACAAGTTCCCGCAAAGAGGTCTTTCCAATCACATCGAGGATTTCCGGATTTTTGGAAAAGTCAGATTGCCGGACACAGCTCGCATCCTCCTCCGCCCCGAGCAGCACCACGCAGCACCGGTGTTTTTGAATGAGCCGCCGCGCGAGTTCCTGAAAATAAAAAATCGGCCACCGTTTGGTAATCCACCGCGAGCTGGAGCCGACGACAAATCCTACGCAGCGCAAATCTTTTTGGCGGATCTTATCTTCCAACAAGGCTGTGGCCTTGGCCTCGGCTTCGGGATCCGACCAAAGCTCCAAGGATTCATGAAACGTCCGCACGCCGATTTTGGAAAGAAGTCGGTATTGATGTTTCACCGGAGATTCGGGGACGGCGAAAGTGGCTTCCGGCCGGTTCAGCAAAAAACCCAGCGCCCCCTTCTTCCGGAACCCGTAACGCTCGGGGATAGCGGCCGCGAAGGAAAGCAGGTGAGTCCATTTCGAATTTTGCAAATCCAGGGAAAGATCGAAGGCCTCGCCGCGAAGCTTTTTCGCCAGCTTCAGGAAATAAGAAAAGCGCCGCAGCTTTTTGCGGTCTAACGGAATGATTTCATTCAGATAAGGCGAGGAAGAAACTAAAGGGCCGAGCTTCCGGTCCACCAAAAGACTGATCCAAGCCCGCGGAAACCGCTCGCGGATCATCCGGAAACTGGGGGTCGCAAGGATAAGGTCGCCGATCGCCCCGAGTTTTGCGATCAAAATTTTCTTCTCGGATAAAACCTCGCGGTAAACTTCGAGGGTTTGATCCGCCATCCGCTCAAGGGAAAATTCATTCATGACTTTCTCGTGCAGGCGGGCCGCAAAATTTTTAGCGCGCGGGCGGTCCTGAAGGATCTCCAGAATTCCCCGGGCCATGGCCTCGATATCGCCGGGCGGGACCAAAAGCCCGTTGTCTCCGGACCGGATAATTTCCAGAACGCCGCCCACACGAGTCGCCAGCACAGGAATTCCCACGGCCCCGGCCTCAATGACCACGCGCCCAAAGGCCTCGGGCACTAACGTTGAAAGCGCCAGCAAGTCCGACTGGGCCAGAAGCTCGGGAATGTCGCGGCGCGTCCCGAGAAGTTTAACGGTCGACTCAAGATTCAATTGACGGATCGTTTGGGTCAAGAGATCCGTATATTTGCTTTTTCCTTTTCCTTCGGAACCCGCCAGCCAGACTTCCAAGGGCAGCCGGCTTCGAATCTGATGAATCGCTTTTAAAAATTCTATCTGGCCTTTAATGGGAGAAAGCCGGCCGATGTTGAGGATTCGAAAAGGCCTTGATTTGGAACGGGGGGCTTCTTGATCTTGATCCGAAGGCTCGTTCCAGCGGAACTGGGTCAGATCCACGCCGCGGTAAATAAGACGGACCCTGTCGGGTGAAACGCCGAAATGATCAATCATATGCCGGCCTATGATTTTCGAAATCACAATGACGCGCTTGCCCCAGCCCATGACCCGGCTCAAAAAATGCGCGGAGTAATAGCCGTGGCAGGTGGTGATAAAAGGCCGGCCCGTCTGCCTTGCCGCAACCCAGCCGAGCCACGCGGGAACCCGGCTCCGGGCGTGCACAAGGTCAATATGTTCCCGCTCAATGATCCGGACGATTTTGGGGATCAGCGCAAGGGAAGAAAAAGACTTCCGGTGGACCGGCAAAGTATAGTGCGGAATTCCGAGTTTCTGGAGCTCTTGCACCAGCTCTCCGCCGGAGGAAATGATCACGCTTTCCTCACCCCGCCTTTTCATCTCGCGCGCCAGATCGATCACTCCCCGCTCGAC
Source organism: Candidatus Omnitrophota bacterium (assembly GCA_023247035.1). Taxonomy (GTDB): domain Bacteria; phylum Omnitrophota; class Omnitrophia; order Omnitrophales; family Aquincolibacteriaceae; genus JAHFHG01. Next base: position 38,228 of record JAHFHG010000012.1, on the reverse strand, counting down.
CCCGCCTACCTCAAGGGCAGGAAGAAGCTGGAGGACTTTCATAAAATCTCCTGAAGACGCCGGGTCAGCATCTCTTCCTCATCGTGATTCGCCGCAGGCATCCCCCGGCGGTCCAACTGCAGGATCTTGTCGCCGAGATCATCGGGGCCGGCAACCACAACAACGGATTCTTCAAGAAGAAGTTCCCGGAAGCGCTTATGCTTGGCGGGAAGATCGCTTGCCGGGAAATCGAGCGCGATCACTTTCTTGCCGGCCGTGACGGCCTCCGAAATCATCGAGATACTGTCGGAGGTCACAATCAAAATATCCGCAAGGGCCATCATGCCGGGCGCCACGGCCGCGCGCGGATCTTCCTTGGCAATGACAAGCTGCTGGCAGGACGGGCGATCGGCGAGATTTGTTTTTAAAAATTCTGAAATGAAATCCGGGGTCCGCCGGGATGTCGTGACCAAATAATCCCATCCGTTTGCAGAAAATACTTCGAGAGAATCAAAGATTTTTTCCAGATCCGAAAATTTCAATTCAAAACGGCGCGTCGAGCCGCCCAGGAAAATTCCGAATTTAATACGCTCAGGAGCGCGTAAAGTGAGCCTTAACTGCCCGGCCGCTTCCTGCATTTCGTCCGGCTCCATCCGGCTCGGGACCAGAAGGGTCCTCAGGGCATCTTCAGGAATCCTCCCGCGGTCGTGGGCCGGCACAATGGCCAAATCGTAATGAAACAGGCTGAAGGGAAAACTGGGTTTCATCAGCACAATACTTTTAGCGCAACTGTCTTTGGCAAGGCAAAGATTGAGAGGGGCCAAACTGGATCCTGCGGAAATGACAAAGTCGGCGCTGGCTTCCTCGATTGATTTTGCAGTTTCAGGAGTAAAGAAAAAACGAAGCCGCCTCAGCCTTCCCTGCGCCCAGGGAAGAAAGAAAAATGCAAACCACGTAAAAATTTTTTTATGCCGCTCGGATTTGAAATTCACGGCAAGAACTTTTGTCGGATATTCCAGGCCGGACCGGCCGTATTGCGTTTTAACCTTTTGAAATTGGGCGGCGACGGCCTCGGACTGCTTCAGATGCCCCGGCTTTCCATCGGAAAGAATAAGGATCCTTTTGGTCCAGGAATATTTCCACCGCTTGCTTTCCCAGAGCCATTGATCGGGAAAACGCCGGATAAAATTTTCCAAATGGCTCAAATAAGTTTTGACAAAACCCTCGCTGATTTGCTTGGGATGACGGGCACTGCCTTGCTCAGGATAAATCGTTTGAACAATAGAGTAGCGATAGGCCGCTCGTTTCTTCCTCCTCCTTCTATTCCTGCTCCTGCTCCTGCGGACAAGGAAACCGATGACAATCGGAGCGCCCGTCCTCAGCGCCAGACCAAACGCGCCGGTCGGGACGGTCGTCTTGCGTCCAAAAAAAGGAAGGATCATTCCGCCTTGTTTGCCCGCATCCTGGTCTCCCAAAACGCCGACACATTCATGGCGGCGCAGCGTGTGCAATAAGCCGCGGATTCCCATCCCCCGGCCGGCCGCGAGCGCGCCGTGGCTTTGGCGGAGCTCATTTAAAAATCGATTTAAAAGCGCAGGTTTTTGATCGCGGGCAAGGACGTGTATCTGCCGCCCCAGGGTCATGGAAACGCCGATTTGAGCAAGTTCCCAATTTCCGAAGTGCGCGGTCATCAGGACTGCGCCCTTATTTTCTCTCAGAGCTTCCTGGATTTTTTCCGGAGGGTCGATATGAAAAATTTCCCGCATCGCGCGAGGATCCAAACTGGGAAATCTTAAAACCTCCATCGCCATCCGGCCCAGATGACCATAGTGCCTGCGGATCACTTGCCAGCGTTCTCTTTCAGTCAACTGGGAACCGAGCGCAGCCTTCAAATCAGCGTAAGCCCCGCGCCGGCGCGGGGAAATCCAGAAAAAAGCAAGGCCGGCCCATTCCCCGAAGCCCAGGGACCATCCGCGAGGGATTTTTCCAACGAAAAAAGAAACCGCGCGAAGGGCGCCATAGGCGATGCCTTCAAGAAAACAGTTCATGAGCGGCCCTCAAACAGGCGGAATATTTTGCCCATCAAGGGTTCCTCGCCCGAAGAAAGGCGCAGGCGCGTAGCGAGCACCAAGGGATTTAAAATATCCGAGATCGCCTGCGGGCAGCGGTAAAAATCCTTTTCCGTCGTAATCACTTCGCCGATCGAAACAGAATCGCTCACCTCTTTAATCTCGCGGAGTTCTTTTTCGGAAAAAACGTGGTGATCGGTAAATTCAAAGTTGCGCACCGGCCTTGTCTGCAGCCGTGAAAGAAGCAATTGGAATGAACGCGGCGCTCCGACGGCGGAAAACGTAGCGACCTTTTGATTTTGAAGTTTATTGAGCGGAACACGGATTCTTTTCCGAGCGCGGTAAAAGAAAAGCGGCTCAAGGTAAGACTCCACGACCAGGGCCTGCGGCGCATGTTTTTTGATTTGATCCCGAAGCTTTTCTAATTCCGAGGAGGAAACCAAATTGGTATGAGTCATCATAAGGATATCCGCCTTTCTTAAAAGGGAGGGCGGCTCTCTTAAAATTCCAAGAGGCAGAAGCCTTCCATTCCCGAAAGGATTTAAGGCATTCAGGGCGACGATTTCCAAATCACGCTCAAGGGGCCAATGCTGGAATCCGTCATCCAAAATCGCAATATCGATTTTGTGCTTGCCGGCCATCTCGCGGGCCACCCTGTAGCGGTCCCGGCCCACTCCGATCAAAGTATCCGGTAAATGGTGACGAATCTGCTCGACCTCGTCCTGCGCGTAACCACGCGTCAGGATGAGAGTCGCCAGGCCGCGGTCTTTGAACCTGCGGGCGAGATATTCGACAAAAGGGGTTTTCCCGGTCCCGCCCCAGCTTAGGTTTCCGACACTGATGACGGGAAAGGGAAGTCTGCGTCTTGGAAAAACTTTTTTTTCGTAAAGAAGGCGGAAGGTCTTAATCCCCATTCCGTAAGCGGCTGAACTGATACGCAGCACGGGATAAAGGCATTTTGCAAGCGGTCCATCTTCACCCCCTTCGGCCAGACGGCGAAAATAACTTCGCGTGGACGTCGACATCGTGGATCCTTTCTTGTGACGAAGTCACCAAAAAATTTTCAATCCAAAGAAGGTGGCGCCGAGCGGCCCCTTGAAATTCGCGGACAATCTCAAACGCCCGGTTTCCGCATTTCGAGCGTTCGGATTCATCCGCAAGGATCCGTTTTAACACAGCGGCCAGATCCCGGGCGTCTTTGACCTCAAGCGCGCCCCCTTCCCGATCAAAAGTTTGATAGATGTTTTGGAAATTAAAAACAAACGGGCCGTGGACAACAGCCTTTCTGAAACTTGCGGCCTCGATGGGATTTTGTCCTCCCCGCTTGACTAAACTTCCTCCCATAAAGACGACATCTGCGATTTGATAGAGATTTTTCAAAATGCCCCATTGATCCAAAAGCAAAACGTCGAAATGGGGATTTCCGGATTGCGAAGACAGACGGACGGATAATCCCCGCCGCCGGATCTCTTCCGCTAAACCCGGCGAACGCTCGATATGGCGGGGCGCGAGGATCATCTTCAGGGACGGATACTCGCGTCGCAAATCGCAAAAAATGCCGGTCAGCTGTTTTTCCTCTCCCGGATGGGTGCTGCCTGCAATCCAGATCAGATCCTCGAGGTTAAATTCCCACTTGCGGCGCAGCGCAGAATTGCCTTGGAAATCCGCCGAAGCGCAAAAAACGTTGTCGAATTTCATATTTCCTAAAACCTCAATCCGATCCGGACTCACGCCTAAACTCAAAAACCGCGCCGCATCCTCTTGAGTTTGGGCCAACACAAAAGAAAGCCGTTCCAAGAGCGGCCTGAAGAGGGGCCTGATTTTCCCGTAGCGCCGGGCGGACTTTTCAGACAGCCGTGCATTGATAATGCCCACCGGCACCCGAGCCTTCTCTGCCTCCATCAAAAAATTAGGCCAAATTTCGGTCTCTACAAGAAAGACGCACCGCGGCTTCCACTTCTTGAAAAACTGCCGGCACGAAACGGCAAAATCAAAAGGAAAATAGGCCGGATGCACCCGCCGGGAGGCAAGCGTCTTCGCCACTTTTTGTCCCGTAGGCGTGACCGTCGTCAGCAAAATCCGATCCTCCGGAAAACGATCCAGGAATCCTTCCAGAAAACTTCTAACCGCCATCACTTCCCCAACGCTTACCGCGTGGATCCAAACCCATTTTGACGCGCTTTGAGACGGCGAAAGAGTTGAAGCCGCAGGCAGGAAACCGAACCGTTCGGCCAGCAATTTTTTTGGATTCTCGGCCTGTTTCAGGCGTTGGAAAAATACCGGGAGGTAGAGGATCCCAAAAATAGAATAGGCTAAATTATAAAACGCCGGCAGGAAGCCCGGCTGTTTTCTCTCCTGTCTTTTTTCATTCATATTCTCTCAAACCGCATTAAGCGCGCGGGTGGGCGGCGTCGTAAGCCTCTTTGAGGCGTTTGGTCGTCACGTGCGTATAAATTTGCGTCGTCGATAAATTTTCGTGGCCCAAAAGTTCCTGGACGCTGCGAAGATCGGCCCCCCGGTCAAGCATGTGGGTGGCGAAAGAGTGCCTCAAAGTATGCGGCGAAACCTCCTTTTTCAAAGCAATATGGCGGACATATTTTATCATCATCCGCCGGACACTCCGGTCGGTTAAACGCCCGCCGGACCGGTTCAGATAAAGGGGTTTTTTATTGGCTGTGCCGTCTCCGCTGCGCGGCAGCTTGTGGGCCAAATAATCTTGAATCGCCCGCGCGGCAATCTCACCGATCGGCACGATCCGTTCCTTTTTTCCCTTGCCCCTGACGCGCAGAAGCCCGCTGAAAAAATCCACGTCGTCATAGTTGAGGCCCACCAGTTCACTGACCCTCAACCCGGAACTGTAAAGCGTCTCCAGAATCGCCCGGTCGCGCTTGCCTTCCCAGGTCTCCTTGGCGGGCGCCTCCAATAAACTGGCGACTTCGGAAGGATCCAAAAACTTGGGCAGCCGCTTTTCGCGCTTCGGAGTCGAGATTCCCAGGGCAGGATTTGTTTTCAAGATGTTTTCCCTCACCAGGAATTTAAAAAAAGAGCGGATGCAGGCCAGTTTTCTTGCTATGGAGCTTTTGGAATAATTCCTGCTCTTTAAATGAGCTAAAAAAGTGCGGACATCTAGGTAGGTGACCTCGGCCGCGTCTTTGCTGCCCAATGCCTTTGTGAATTCCCTCAAATCCACGGCATAATTTTTTAACGTGTGCTCCGAGGCGTTTTTCTCGGAATCAAGAAAATCCAAAAAGAGCTGAACGGGCTGATTCATGCTCAAGGTTCCGGAGATGTGTTATCTATGTCCGAGAGCTTTTCATCTTCAGGGGGCCCGCTTTGTTCGGGAAGTTTATAGGCAAGGTAGGTGCACTTCGGGTAACGCGAACAGCCGTAAAAGGTCTTTTTTTTCTTGGAAGTCCTTTTGACTAAATCCCCGCCGCAGTCCGGCTGCGGGCAGCGGTATCCGGTGGGAATGGAGCGGGTGTATTTACAATCGGGATATCCGGAACACGCGAGAAACTTTCCAAACCGCCCCCACCGCATCACCATGACCTTGCCGCAGATGTCGCAGACGTATTCCGTAGGCACCACTTCCTGGCGGAGGTTTTTCATGGTCTCGCGGGCCGCTGCGATATCGATTTCAAAAGGCCGGTAGAAATCCTGAAGCACGCTCACCCAGTCGGAGGCGCCCTCTTCAATCTTGTCCAGCTCTTCTTCCATATTGGCCGTAAATTGCACGTCCAGCACTTTCGGAAAATGTTCCACCAAAAGGCCGACAATCATTTCGCCGAGTTCCGTCGGCATAATGGCCCCGCCCTTGCGCTGAACATAATCCCGGTAAAGGAGCGTGTAAATCGTAGGGGCGTAGGTGCTGGGCCGGCCGATCCCTTTTTCTTCCAGCGTCTTCACCAGGCTTGCGTCATTATAACGGGCGGGAGGTTTGGTAAAATGCTGGTAGCCGTCCAAAGAATGAAGGCGAAGCGTTTCCCCCTCCGTAAGATTGGGGAGTTCCGAAAAATCCTCTCCGGCGCCTTCCGGATCCTCGTCCTTTTCTTTTTCGGATTCCGCGGTTTCCTTGGCGGCAGGCTTCAGATCATAAAGAATTCCAAATCCGGGGAAAATATTCCGCCGGCCCGTCGCCTTAAACCAATACTTGTCTCCATTCAGGATCGAAACGGAAATGCTGAGGTCGACGGCAGGCTTCATTTGCGAGGCCAAAAATTTGCGCCAAATCAAATCGTAAAGTTTATACTCCTCATCCGACAAAAAAGACCGAATGCTTTCCGGTTCGCGCTGGACGGAAGTAGGGCGGATCGCCTCGTGGGCCTCCTGGGCCCCTTTTTTCGAACGGTAAACAGGAGGAGTCTCGGGCAGATAGTCATTGCCATATTTCCCCCGGATAAAATGAGCGGCTTCCTGCTGTGCCGAAGAAGCGACATTGACCGAATCCGTCCTCATATAAGTAATAAGTCCGATACTTCCTTCACTGCCGAGTTCCACGCCTTCATAAAGTTTTTGGGCAACCCTCATAGTTTTCGCCGCCGAAAACCGGAGCCGGTTGTAGGCCTCCTGCTGAAGCTTGCTGGTGGTCAAAGGAGCTTGGGGTTTTCTTGTGCGTTCCTTGCTTTCTATTTTGTGGACTTTAAACGGCTGGCCTTGAATTTCCTGACGGAGCTTATCCGTTTGAGCCTGATTCTTAAGCTCCGCTTTTTCCTCGCCGATCTTGTCGAGTCGGGCGATAAAAACGGCCGCTTTCTCCTCTTTTTCAGAAGAGAGTTTCGCTTCGAGTGTCCAATACTCCAAAGGGACAAATTTTCGAATTTCCTGCTCGCGCTCGGCAATCATCCTCAACGCCACGGACTGAACGCGCCCGGCGCTCAAGCCGCGCCCCACTTTACGCCAAAGAAGCGGACTGAGTTCGTAGCCGACGATCCGGTCTAAAATCCGCCTCGCCTGCTGCGCGTTGACCAGATTCATTGCAATCTCCCTCGGATTGCGAAACGCTTCTTGGACCGCCTCTTTGGTAATCTCATTAAAAACGACCCTCTTCACTTCGGCGTTTCCGTTAGTGCTTTCCTGGAAGATGTGGGCCAGATGCCAACTGATGGCCTCCCCTTCGCGGTCCGGGTCCGGAGCCAGAAAAATCCTTTTTTTGCCTTTGGCCTGCTTTTTGAGATGCGTGACGGTCTTCCTGGCCCTGGAAATAATAATGTATTGAGGGTTGAAATTTTGCTGGATATCGACTCCCATTTTGCTCTTGGGCAAATCGCGGACGTGGCCCATCGAAGCTTCTACCTGATAATCCTTGCCGAGGAATTTATTAATGGTTTTGGCTTTGGCGGGGGATTCCACAATCACGAGATTTGCGGGGCCGTCCGCAGCAGCGCGGGATTTTTTTTCGGGCTTGGTTTTTACCGGCCTCTTCCGCTTTTCTTTATTTTCCGCTCCGTCCTTTGCCGCGATTTCTTCCCCTCCTCCGCCCACGAAATGAACGATTTCAACGTGATCCCCTTCATTCAACAGGGTATCATCAAGGACTTTTCGAGGCACAAGGGACTTGTTGTGCTCCACGACGACAGAAAGAGCATTGACCTTCAGGTGATCCAGCAAACTTTTAAGGTTTTTCACCTCTTCAACCGCGCGGCACTCTCCATTGATGTAAAGCTTCATAATTCCTCGGGCGCTTTCTCTGGAAACTGTTTGATAAGATTCGTCCTTTTTTCGGATTAATTGTAGCTAAAACAGGTGGATTGTAAACTTGATTTTTATCGGACGTATTCTAAATTTTTTGTAACTTCAATGATATGAGATACTAAGAAATTTCTTCCCAGGGATCATTCTTAGAAGGCGGGGAGGGATTCGGCCCCTTTTTTTCGGAAGAAAGGGGGAGTTTATAAAGGGCTTCCAGGTGCAAAATTTGGGAGTCGCGTATCACTTCCTTTTCGATTCTTTTGATCAGGCGCTTTAAAACGCCTACCCTCATTCCAAATTTTTCGATACAAAGCGTTGTAAGCAAACGAGTTAATAGGTTCACGTGAACTTCAATGTCCTGAATGCGTTCCTCAAAATTTTCCGTCAGTTTATCCATTTTCTCGATTTGCTTGAAAAGATCCGTCACCTTAGAATGCACATTAAACGCGTTCACCGATGAATGGATGCCGGATAAAGAAGCGGATTTTTTTTTATTTTTATTTTTATTTTTTTTCCTTTTCTTCAAGCACGGCCTCAGGAGTATTTTTATAGTTTACGAAGAAATCTTTCGCGAAAAAGAACATTGAGAGAAAGATAACGCCTGTTGAAAGGCCTTTAAAAAATTCAAAAGAAAAGGCGGAACTTCCAAGCCGGCTAAGCGGTTACGACAACCCGAGTTTTTGCCCAGCGGTCTGCAACCCGGCCGTCCTTTATCAAGACCGAAATCATTTCTACGATATACCCTATCACCAGGACAAAGGGAATAATCAAAAGGATATTGCGGATAAAGGCCTGTCCCACGGAGGGTTTGCCCCCGCTGAGGCTGACCAGTTGAAGGCCGACCATTGCGCGGCCCGGGGAATATACCGCGTCCCGAAAAATCAGCCAGGCAATGTTCACCAGGACCAGGATCACACTCCGGATGCCTTCGGGAACCTTGAGCAGCATAAGGCCAAGAATAAGGCCCAGGATAATCGGAATGATGATTAAATCAATGACCCCTGAAGCAAAACGGCGCCCCCGGGGAGCCGGAGCGGGACCGGATAAAGGGCCTTGAACAAATGAACTCTCCATATCAGAAACTCCTTTCGCCACCCTTTTTCAAGGGTAATCGGTTATAATTTCCTTCAACTGCCCGATAACTTTATGATGAGTTGATATTATGCTTTTTTTCGACTGAGGCGGCAAGCAACTTTAATCTTCGCTCATTTTCCGCCCGGAATTTTTGAATCCGAAAAATTTATCGGATGGCCAGAGAAAAGCGCCCGTCGTGGGATTTTTTTATTTTGCCTCTCAATTCAAGCCGCGTCAGCAAGGTCGCCATTTTCCCCGATCCCAGCAAACATTCATTGGCGAGCTCGTCGTATCCCATTGCCCTTTGAGCAAGAACTCGCAGGATTGCCCCTTCCCCAGTTTGCTTTTGTCCCTCCTCGAGATCCAAAGGCGGAGCATATTCTTCCTGTCGGCGCAGCTCAGGCTCATTGTGTTTCTCCTCTTCCGTTTCAATCGCAGGACGGCTGGGCCCGGGAATGAGAACCAGGGATTGAAGAGGAGCGGCCACCATTTCAAGCACGTCGGCGGGCGTCTCCACAAGAGCGGCCCCTTCTTTGATCAGCTTGTGAGTACCGCGCGAGGTAAGTTGATCTACAGGCCCGGGAATTGCAAAGACTTCCCTCCCCTGTTCAGCAGCCTCGTGCGCGGTAATCAGGGATCCGCTTCTTGAGTGCGCTTCCACCACAAGCACGCCGAGGGATAAACCTGAAATAATCCGGTTCCTTCGGGGAAAGTTTTCAGCCCGCGGCGGAGTGCCCAGAGGATATTCGCTAACGACCGCCCCACGTTCCGTGATTTTCTCAAACAAAGCCGAGCTCCCTTTGGGATAGTCTACGTCCAGGCCGCAACCTAAGACCGCAACCGTGCGCCCATAGGAAATTTCTAAAGCGCCCTGGTGGGCGATCTGATCAATGCCTTTGGCAAATCCCGAAACAATAGTAAGCCCGGCCTGAGCGAGTTCCCTTGAAAACTTTTTTGTCTGCGAGATCCCATAAAAACTCGGATGGCGCGTGCCCACGACAGCCAGCGCTGCATTGTCCGTCTTCTCAAAAGTCCCTTTGAAATAGAGGACGATCGGAGGGTCATAAATCTGCTGAAGCAAAAAAGGATAATCCGGATCTTTAAAGGACAATAATCGGATCCCTTTTTGACGGCAATTTTCTATTTCCTCCTCGGCCTTAAATCGAGCCGCGCCAAACTTGAGCGCCTCGGCCTTTCCAAAAAGGTCTTCCGATTGAATCCGCGCCAGCATCTCCGAAGGGGCGAGACCCTCTCTAAGATAAGCCATAAAATTTTTCGCGCCGCTGGAAAGGCGGAGATCATTCAAAAAAACGAGCGCCTTTAATTCGTGATCAGGCAGTGCCGCCATCGAATCTCCCGTGCTCAATGATAAAATAGAGTCCACAAATAATTCTGATTGATATAGGAAATGCCTTGGACAAGGCTGTAGCCGATCAGAACGCCTAACCCAAAACGAGTGATCTTTTTCAACATTGGTTTATCGACCTCCTGCTTCTTGAATAATTTTTCGGACGAGCCTCGGAGGGACATCGTCCCGCACAACGACTTTTCCGATTTCAACCGGCAAAACAAAACGGATTTTCCCGGCGCTCTTTTTTTTATCCCGGCTCATCGCGATAAGGATCCGGCCGGTTTGAAGATGGAGCCCGTTTAAAGAAACGGGCGTCTGCAATTTTTGAAGGACTCCGATAATCCGCTCGGTTTCGAGACGCGAAAAAATCCCGATCGAAGAGGCCAGCCGGGCGGCGCACACGATTCCGATCGAGACGGCCTCGCCGTGCAAAAGCTTCCGGTATCCGGAGGCCTGTTCGAAGCCGTGGCCAAAGGTGTGGCCCAAATTTAAAATCATCCGTGTTCCTTTGATCTCAAATTCATCCTCGCTTACAACAGCAGCCTTAATGCGCGCTGAGGCCAAGATCATCGCTTCCAACAACCGAATGTCCTTTTGCAAAATCGATTGGCCTGATTTTTCGAGCAGCCGGAAAAGTTTTGGGTCCCGTAGGATCCCGTATTTGACGACCTCCGCCAGCGAGGCGCGAAGCTCTCGGGCCGGCAGCGTCGTCAAAACCTGCGGATCGGAAATCACAAGCCGCGGAGGATAAAAGGCGCCGACCAAATTCTTTCCTTGATCGAGATTGATGCCTGTTTTCCCGCCGATGGAACTGTCCACTTGCGCCAGCAGCGTGGTTCCGATATTGATAAAAGGAATCCCCCGCAAATACGAGGCGGCGGCGAATCCGGCGACATCGCCGACGACCCCTCCTCCGAGGGCTAAAACCGCGTCGCGGCGTTCAAAGCCTTCGCGGGCCAGTCTCTGATAAATCCCCCAAAGATTTTCTTTGGATTTGGCGGTTTCCCCGCTCGGGATAAAATGGACACGGCTCGCGATTTTGTTTTTCTTTAAAGAATCCTCTAAAGGCTTTAAATGGAATTTCGCGGCCTGCTTCTGGGTTACAATCAACGCCTTTCCCAATTGAAGCGAAACCCACAAATCTCCTGCCTTTTGCAAAAGCCCGCGGCCGACATAAATCGAATAATTCCCTCGTGAGCTTTGAACGCGGATGGAATTCATTGTTTTTTCTCGAGCCATTCTAAAATGGCGCGCGCGACCCGGTCCGGCGTTTCGGCGTCGGTCTTCACCCGGAAATCCGAAGCGCCTTCATAAAAAATTTTCCGCTCGTCAAAAAGGCGCGCTAAATTTTCACGCGGATTCGCGCCCTTAAGCAGCGGCCTGTCTCTTTTCACCTTCACACGCTCCCACAAAACGTCTAATGAGGCGTCAAGAAAAACGGTTTTCCCGGTCCGGCGCATCAGGGAAATATTTTCCCGGCGCAACACCGTTCCTCCTCCCGTAGCGACGACGCAGGGGTTGATTTTCGAAATCTCGTCCAGGACTTTCGATTCCTGGTTCCGGAAATAGCCTTCCCCTTCTTTTTCAAAAAGTTCCACGATCGTGCGCCCTGTTTTTTGCTGAATGGATTCATCCACATCCACAAAGCTGCACCGAAGCAAAGACGCGAGCTTTTTCCCCGTAGCGGTTTTGCCCGACCCCATCATTCCGATCAAATAAATATTGTTCATGCTTCGCCGAGCTGGCGCAGGTATCCCTCGTAGTTCCTTTTAATTTCGGGCAAGGAATCCCCGCCGAATTTCTCAAGGAACGCGTCGGCCACGACAAATGCCGCCAGCGTCTCTCCGATCACGCTGCCTGCAGGCACGGCGCAGACATCCGAGCGTTCAAAATCCGCCTTCTCGGCCTCCTTGGTTTTCATATTCACGGAAGCCAAAGGACGGGCCAAGGTCGAAATCGGTTTCATCGTTGCCCGCGCGATGATTTCCTCTCCGTTCGTCATGCCTCCCTCGATACCGCCCGCGCGGTTGGTTTTGCGGAAATAAAGCCGCGCCGGCTCATAGAAAATTTCGTCGTGGGATTCCGATCCGGGCAGGCCCGCGAGCGCAGTTCCCAAGCCGATTTCAACGGCCTTCACCGATTGCTGGCCCATCAGCGCCAGCGCCAAACGGCCGTCCAGTTTTTTTTCATAATGAACGTACGAACCGAGCCCGACAGGGACGCCCGAAACACGGATTTCATATTGTCCGCCCAGGGAGTCTTTGTTCCGGCGCGCTTCATCGATTTCCCGGATCATTCCGGACTCGGCTTGCCGGCAAATGCACTGAACCTGGGAGCCTTCGGTCATCTGACGGATTTTTTTGACCGAAAGCCCTTCCTTTTTTTTCGCTTCGACACGGGCCTTGCCGATTTGCACGACGTGACCGGCGATTTCAATCCCGAATTCCTCTAAAAAAGACTGGCAGAGCGCGCCGACGGCAACACGCATTGCCGTTTCCCGCGCGCTGGCGCGTTCCAAAACCGCGCGAATCCCTTGATGGTATTTCAAGGACCCGGCCAAATCCGCGTGCCCGGGACGCGGGCGGAAAAGTTCCGGCATTTCGTCAATTTTAAAATCCTTATTCTGGAGAAGGAATCCCACCGGCGCGCCGGTCGAGAAGCCCTTCAAAACCCCGCCTAAAATTTCCACGCGGTCGGATTCGATTTTCTGGCGGCCGCCGCGCCCGTAGCCCTGCTGGCGGCGCGCAAGCTGGGAATGGATAAAATCCAGATCCACCTTCAGGCCGCTCGGGATTCCTTCCAAAATTGCCGCCAAATATTTCCCGTGAGACTCGCCGGTCGTAATGTAGTGCAGCATTTTCAGACTCCGTAGGTTGAAAAAATAAGCGCTTCGATTTTTTCTCGAAAAATAAAAAAAACAGCCCCCGTGAAGGCCAGGAACGGGCCGTAGGGAATGGTTTCGGCCTTGCGAAAAATTTTCATGTAAAGGGCAAAGGGGAGCGCGACAAGGGGTGACAAGATAAAAATGTAAAACGCATTTTTCAGCCCTAAAAACGCCCCCAGCATCGCCAAGAGTTTAATGTCGCCGCCGCCCATGCTTTCCTTTTTAAAAATCGCGCGCCCAAGCAGTCCGATTGCGAATAGAATCGCGCCGCCGCCAAGGAGACCGAGAAAAGAAGCCTTCATGGCCGCGTACCACAAGGTTTCTTTCTGTAACACAGGCCGCAGCGCACTGAATGCCAGCCCGGCGATCATGCCGGAAAAAGTCAGCTTATCCGGGATCAGCCCGGTCTCGAAATCCGTCACGCAAACGGCGAGTAAAATGGAAAACAATACAATGCCGGAAAAAAAGAAAGGCGTCAGCCCATAAAAACGCCAAAGCATCAGCCATAAAAAACCGGCGGCAAGCTCGACAAAAAAATAGCGGAATGAAATCCCTGCGGAACACTCGCGGCATTTGCCGCGTAGAATCAAATAGCTCAGAAGCGGAATGTTGTCGTGCCAAGCAATCGGCTTTTCACACTGCGGACAACGGGAACCGGGACTCACAATCGACCGCCCTTGAGGAAGCCGGTGGATGCAAACATTCAGAAAGCTGCCTGCCACCGCGCCAAAAATAAAAATAAAAAGATTTACCGCCGTGTCCATTTTTTAAATTTTTCCGTTCCGATAGAATTCCCTTCGGCCTTTAGGGATTGAATCAACGTTCGCCGCATCACGTCCACAGGCGCCTTCCGGCCCGTCCAAAGCTCCAGCGCGTTTGCGCCTTGATACAAAAGCATCGTGAGCCCGCCGAGCGTCTTGTGCCCCCGGCTCCGGGCGGCCTTTAAAAAAGACGTCCGGCGAGAGTAAATTAAATCAAAGAAAAGGATCCGCTTCCGCCGAGTCGCCTTGGGAATAAGGCCTTTTGAAACCAAAACCGGATCGCCCGGCGCCAATCCAACGGAAGTCGCATTCACCACAAGATCCATTTCCTTAAGCGAATTTTTTAATCTCTCATCGGACAAAGGCAAAATAGTGAACGCGGCCTTGGGGAAAAAAATCTGAAAATCCCGGGCTGTTTTCCTCGCGCGCTCCGGACGGCGATTGGCGATTCGAATTTCCGAAGCCCCCTGACTCGCCAATCCGTAGACCGCGGCCCGGGCTGCGCCGCCCGCGCCCAGCATCAAAACCTTTTTATTCTTGGGATTGAATCCCGCCCGGCGAAGCGCTGTCAAAAAACCGTAAATATCGGTATTCGTTCCCACCCACTTCCGGCCTTCGCGATAGACCGTGTTCACCGCTCCCACGGCCTTTGCTTCCGGGCTCAAGCGGTCCAGAAAAGGAATGACCTTTTCTTTATAAGGGACCGTCACGTTGAAGCCGTCCAGCAAAAAATGTCCAAGCCCCCGTAACGCGCGTGTGAATTCAGAAGGATTGAATTCAAAGGCCAGATAAAACGCCTTCAGGCCCAATCGAGAGAAGGCCGCCTCCTGCATTGCCGGAGAAAGGGTATGCGACAGCGGGTATCCAAAAATTCCAAAGAGGCGCGGCTCGTTTTCTCTTTTCACACTGGCGAGGGCTCGTCCGACGTTTCAGGAAGAAGATGCGCCGAAACCTTATTCAAGGCAAACAAATAGGCCTTGACGCTGGCTTCAATAATATCCGTGCTTGTGCCGCGCCCCGTGACTTCACGGCCGACCACAAAAAGCTTCACGATCACTTCCCCCTGCGCGTCTTTCCCGCCCGTAACGGATTGTATCCCGTAATGGCTCAGTTTCGCGCCGGATTTGACCATCTTTTCGATCGCCTTGTAACAGGCGTCCACGGGCCCGTCGCCTTCCGATTCCGCTTTCAAGATACGGCCTCGGGCGTTCAAATGAACCACCGCAAAAGGGACCCGGCCGCTTTCACTTGTCGCCTTCAGATACTCGAGCTTCCACGCCTCAGGAATGTGCGCGACATCTTCCTCCAGAATCGCTTCGATATCCTCATCGAAGACATATTTCTTTTTATCTGCCAGGCCCTTGAACTTTTGGAATGCGGCGTCCAGTTCTTCCTCACGGAGCGCGTACCCCAATTTTTTCACCCGCTCCTTAAAAGCGTGCCGGCCGGAGAGCTTGCCCAAAATAAGCTGGCTGCCGGAAAGCCCTATCCGTTTGGGATCGATAATTTCATAGGTCTGCCGCTTCTTTAAAACACCGTCTTGGTGGATGCCGGACTCGTGAGAAAAGGCATTCCGCCCGACAATCGCCTTGTTGGGCTGCACGACCATTCCCGTTAAATGAGAAACGAGCCGCGAGGCCTTCGTGATTTCCCGCAGTTTCACATCCGTATAACAATCGATAAAATCCCGCCGCGTATCGATGGCCATGACGACTTCTTCCAAAGAGGCGTTTCCCGCCCGCTCGCCGATCCCGTTAACCGTGCATTCCACTTGATTGGCGCCCGCCAACACGGCGGCCAGGGAGTTGGCTACGGCCAGCCCCAAATCATTGTGGCAGTGGACGGAGAGAACGACTTTTTCCCCCAGCTCCGGATTTTTCTTGATCAAAGTCCGGATCAGCTCCTCAAATTCCTGGGGAACCGTATAACCCACCGTATCCGGAATATTGATTGAGGTCGCGCCCGCGTCAATGGCCGCGCGCACGGTTTCAAGCAAGAACCGGACTTCCGTGCGGGAGGCGTCTTCGGGAGAAAATTCGATTTCTTTAAAATCTTTCTTTGCGGATTGGATGTTTTCAACCGCGATTTTCAAAATCTCTCTTTTGTCTTTCTTGAGCTTAAACTGGCGGTGAATCTGGGAAGTCGCCAGAAAAACGTGCAGCCTCTTTTTACGCGCCGGCTCCAAGGCCCGGCGGCAGGCATCAATGTCTTTGGAGAGCATTCGCGACAGGGCGCAAATCACGGGCCTGCGCACGGCCTCGGCAATCAGGCGGACGCCGGCCATTTCACCGGGCGAGGACGCCGGAAACCCAGCCTCGATAACGTCCACATTCAAGCGCTCAAGCTGCTTGGCGATTTTGAGCTTTTCTTCCGGAGTCAACGAAGCGCCTGGAGACTGTTCGCCGTCCCTGAGGGTGGTATCAAAAATATAAATTTTACGGCTGTTTTTACTCATCTTTTATTAATTTCTGTAAGGGCGTATTGCAATACGCCCTTACCCTACTGAATTAATGTGCGTAAGCGGTCTTCTGTAAGGGCACGGCATGCCGTGCCCTTACTTTACTTCCCGCTTTTCACTTTTTCTTTGGAGACCTTTCTGTTCTGCTTTTTTGGACTTTCCTGTATCCAGCGCATCATACTGCGGAGCTCGGCTCCGATTTTTTCAACGGGATGAGAATCGCATTCCGCTTTGAAACGATTGAAATTCGGCCGGCCTTTTCGATTCTCTTCGATCCATTCCCGCGCAAAATCCCCGGAACGGATTTCCTGCAGGATTTTTTTCATGGCCTCGCGGGCTTCACGGCCGATCACGCGTTTGCCCCGCGTATAATCCCCGTATTCGGCGGTATCGGAAACGCGGCGGTGCATCCCGCTGATTCCCGCCACAAAGATCGCGTCCACAATCAGTTTGACTTCGTGCAGGCATTCGAAATAGGCCATTTCAGGCTGATAGCCCGCTTCCACGAGCGTTTCGTATCCGGCCCGGATCAGCTCGCTCAAGCCTCCGCACAGAACCGACTGCTCACCGAACAAATCCGTTTCCGTCTCTTCGCGGAACGTGGTTTCGATCACTCCCGCCCGTGTCCCGCCGATCGCTTTCGCGTGGGCAAGCGCAAGCTGTAAGGCCCGTCCGCTCGCGTTTTGATGCACTGCAACCAGGCAGGGGACGCCGCCGCCTTCTAAAAATTGGGAACGCACCAGGGCGCCCGGCCCTTTCGGCGCGACCATAAAAACATCGATATCTTTCGGCGGCTTGATATACCCGAAATGAATATTAAAACCGTGTGAAAAAAGCAGCGCCTTGCCGGGCTTCAAATGAGGCACGACACTTTTCCGGTAAATTTCCGCCTGCAGATGATCCTGCGCCAGGAGTTGAATGATATCGGCTTTCCGTGCAGCCTCTTCGGCGTCCACAGGCTTAAAACCGTCCTCCAGAGCCAGCTCGTAATTCTTTCCGCCCGGCCGCTGGGAAATAATCACTTCGATCCCCGAGTCGCGGAGATTCAATCCTTGGCCGCGGCCCTGAATGCCGTAACCGACAATCGCGGTTGTCTTGCCTTTCAATTCTTTTAAGTCTGCGTCTTGATCATAATAAATTTTCGCCATAAAAAATTTTCTCCTTCACGCGTCGGGATACCTTAAGCTTGTTTTTGCGGGATCCTAAAATTATTTTGTAACGTTTACCCTTTTGCCGGAAGCGCCCGCCCGTGTTTTGGCTTTTTGCGTGTCCTTTTTCTGCTGAGGGTATTGCGGAGGAGCTTCGAGCGCCTTGCGGCGGGCAAGGGCGATCAGCCCCGTGCGGACGGTTTCCAAAATTTGAAAAGGGGCGAGGAGTTCAAGCATCGCATCGATTTTGCTTTCGCCGCCGGTCACCTCAATCGCCAAAGATTCCGGATTCACGTCCACGATCTTCGCCCGAAAAGTATTGACGATCTGCATCACTTCATTGCGGACGGCCGTGTCGGCCTTGACCTTCACAAGCACCAGCTCGCGGTCGATGATTTCGCCTTGGCTGAGATCCTCGACCTTAATGACATCAATCAGTTTATTCAACTGTTTGATGATCTGCTCCACGATACGGTCGTCTCCGTGGACCACAATGGTCATCCGGGAAACCGTGGGATCATGAGTTTCCCCGACCGCCAGGCTGTCGATGTTAAAACCGCGCGCCGAGAAGAGGCCCACCACGCGCGCCAAAACCCCAAAATGATTTTCCACCAGAACTGAAATTGTATGTTTCATGAAAGCTCCTTCAAGGGATCAACGGCCCCGAGAAATGTTTGATTCTCCGCCTTTGTTCTTAACTTGCGTATTATTTTAAGTTTCTGCCTCATTTTAATTTTTTGATTTTTGAATTTTTATGCCATATCCATCACTTGATCCAGCGCATGCCCGGCCGGGACCATCGGATAGACGTTATCTTCCTTCGCCACTAAAACATGCACGAGGACCGGCCCCTCATGAGCCAGCGCCTTCTCAATCGCCGGAATGACCTGCCCTTTTTCTTCCACGCGAATGGCCAGGATGCCAAAACCCTCCGCGACTTTAGTAAAGTTGGGATTTGAAGGCCCGAGCTCGCAGCCGGAATAACGGCGGCGGTAGAAAAGTTCCTGCCACTGCCTGACCATTCCGTGATGGGCATTATCCATAATAAAGACTTTCACGCCGACCTTGTAGTAAGCGGCTGTGGCCAATTCGCAAAGCGTCATTTGGAACGAACCGTCGCCGTCGATGCAGATCACCGTTTCGTCGGGGCGGCCCAGCTTCGCGCCGATCGAGGAAGGAAATCCGTAGCCCATCGTCCCCAGCCCTCCGGAAGTGATCATGCTCCGGGGCTTCGTGAACCCGTACCACTGCGCGGTCCACATTTGATGCTGCCCCACGCCTGTGGTCACCACGGCCTTGTGTTTCGTCAGCTCGCCGATTTTTTCGATCACGTATTCCTGGCGGATCTGATCGCCGGACTGGTCGTACTTCAAAGGGTGCTTTTTTTTCCAGGCCTCAATCTGGGCCAGCCAATCTTTCATCTGAGGCCTTAAATCCCCGACCAAGCCGTTCAGCGCTTTCAAAATCGGCTTGATGTCTCCGATAATAGGATAATGAACCTTCACGACTTTGGAAATTGAAGCTGGATCGATATCCGCGTGAATGATCTTCGCGTGGGGCGCAAATTTGTCGATCTTGCCCGTCACGCGGTCGTCGAAACGCGCGCCCACCGCGATCAATAAATCGGAATTCTGGACGGAATAATTCGCGTAATGCGTCCCATGCATCCCGAGCATACGCAGCGAAGACGGATGCGTCTCCGGGAAAACGCCTAACCCCAGCACCGTTGTCGTAATCGGAATTCCGGTTTTCTCCACCAGTTCGAGGATCTCGGTGTGGGCCCCGGAAACGACCGCCCCTCCACCCACGTAAAGGCAAGGCCGCTTGCTTTCCATAATGGCTTTGGCGGCCTTTTCAATTTGGGCCTTCGAAAGATCCGTCGAATCCGCCGGACTGGGGTCGTAGCTGCGGATATAAATGTTTTCCGGCCATTCAAATTCCATTTCGGCGCGGCTGACATCCACGGGAAAATCAATCAGCACCGGCCCTGGCCGGCCCGTCTTTGCGATATAAAAAGCCTCCCGGACAATCCGCGCCAAGTCTTTGACATCCTTGACGAGATAATTGTGTTTTGTGACCGGGCGCGTGATCCCGACCACATCCGCCTCTTGAAAGGCATCGCTGCCGATCGCGTGAGTCGCCACTTGTCCGGTAATACACACCACCGGCACGGAATCCATAAAAGCCGTGGCGAGGCCGGTCACGGTATTCGTGGCGCCAGGGCCCGAGGTCACCAGGCAAACGCCGGTGCGTCCCGTCGCCCGCGCGTAGCCGTCCGCCATGTGGGTGGCTCCCTGTTCGTGGCGGACGAGGATGAATTTTAATTTGGAATCATAAAGGGCGTCAAAAGTCGGGAGAATCGCGCCTCCGGGAAGGCCGAAGACATATTCCACGCCCTCCTTTTCAAGGCATTTGATCAGAATTTGCGCGCCGGTTAATTTCATAACTGCCTTCCTCTTGATAGACGGCTCATCTTTCGAGCCCTGTTATTTAGGGATAAAAAATTCCTCAACCCCGATAAAAAATTTTTCCTTCCACGATCTTTCACTTTCTTGGATGACGCCCAGCCAGCTTTGCCCCTTTTTTTCAAGCCATTGCAGCATATGATTTCTGAAATCATTCGTCAAAGTTCCCTTGGAATCCGAAATTCTTTCCAAATAAACGGGGTAACCTTTTTTCGTGAGCTGATAAGCCTTTGCCTCCGTCGCCTTCAAAAGACGCGGATTATCTTCAGGAATCGCGACAAAAAAAGGGCTCTGCTTTCTCGGACGCGAGGACAGGCGCAGCAATTTTTCAAAAGGACCCGTCCAGGAGCCTCCGACCAAACCAACCGCTGAAAATTCGCGCGGATAATTGATGCCCAAGTAAGCGGCATAATGCGCCGAACTGCTTTTGCCGATGAGATAGACCCTTTCAGGCGCAATCTTGTACCGGCTCATAATCTCTTTTTTCAATTTCAGCAGCCAGCCGTCCGTGCGGTAAGGGACATCGTCACTGCGGACTTCCATCGCCGGCACGAGAATAATGTATCCCTTATTCTTGGCCAGAGGAGTCCACTCTTTTGCAAACGCCTCGGAAGAATCCTTCTCGTCCGGCAGCGCAATGATCAAAGGATAACTTTGCGAAGGCTTGTAGTTCTGAGGCACAAAAAGAAAAACGGGATAACGGAAATTGTCCAGTTCCATGAAACCCGTCGGCGCTTCCCCCAAAAACGTCGCGGCGCAGCTTTTATTGTGCAAAACACAGCTTGCGAGAATAAAAAAAATAAAAAAAGAGGCGCGCTTCCACTGCTTCATCTGACTTGATTTCTCCTAATCAACCCGGCAGGCCTGTTGGCCAGGTTGGGATTTTGATAAGGTAAGTGCGTTAAATTCCCGCGTAATGATTCACTATAAAAGCGGTAAAATGACGTAACTTACTGAAAAGACAGGGTTTATTATAGCGATCTAAAAGGGGTTGTCAATTTCAGTTATCGCCAAGAGGGAAGGGTTTTCTTAACTTGTGATAAGCCAATAGGAAAGCGCAAACGGCTTATCGGGCAATCTTCAGCGATTCTACCTTTTGGGTAAATTGTCTTGCCCGCTCGGCGAGTTCGGTCCATTTATCCGAACGGACAAGGGCTTTCTCAAACAAAGAGTTCCCGATCGAAAGGGCCACGCAATGTTTGAGGTATTCCAACACATCTTCAAACTCAATTCCGCCGTCGGCCACCAGCTTCAGAAAAGGAAGCGGCCCGCGAAGGGATTTTAAATAGGCCGAGCCGCCGGAAAATCTCAGGTCATAAATTTTAATTAAATCAGCCCCGAGCTGGTAAGCGTTAACAGCCTCGGTCGGAGTCATTGCGCCTTGAATGACAAAACCGTCGTTGTTTTTTGCGACATTAATGACATCGTGGTCGGTGTAGTGGCTTGAAAGAAACTTGGCGCCCGCGTTGATCGCGCGCTGAGCCATTTCTCCGTCCGTGACGGTCCCGGCGCCGAAAAGGAACCCCTCTTTTTTCGAATACGCTTCAAGAAGGCGCGTCGCTTGCGGCGTTTGCATCGAAATTTCAAAAATTTTAAAGCCGCCGAAAGTCGCGGCCTTGATCATTTCTTCCGCGTCTTCGGCGGAACCGGAACGGATGACGGCAATAAGTTTGTAGTCTTCAAACCATTTTAGGGGCGTGTCCATTTTTGAAATTTGTCTCTCCTTGTTTTTGATTGATAAGCGCGCTGAATTATGACGCAATCAAAACATGGTGTCAATTGATATTCGGCTAAAATGCCGGCCGGGCGCTTTCTTTTTTCAAAAATCGGACAGGCGGAGGATTTCTCATTTCTTTTTCGAAGCAAGAACACTCGCGCGGGCCTGCGATTTTTCTTCAATGCGCCGGATCTCGTCGCGGTAGCGCGCGGCTTTTTCGAAATCCAGAATCCGCGCCGCGCTTACCATCCTGTTCTTAAGAAACGCAAGGTAGGATTTCGTTTCGTGCTCCTGTTGAGATTCGCCCGCAACCTCCGCCACTAGTTCCTCCGCCGTTTTCCATTTTTCAATGCCCTGCCTGATTTCCTTCTGAATGGACTGCGGGGTAATTTTATATTCTTCGTTATATTTCTTTTGAATCTCCCGCCGCCGCTCGGTCTCGCGGATCGCCGTTTTCATGGCCGCAGTCATTTTGTCCCCGTACATAATCACTTTTCCGTTGATATGGCGCGCGGCGCGGCCGGAAATCTGAATCAAGGAAACGTCGCTTCGTAAAAACCCTTCCTTGTCCGCGTCCAGGATCACCACAAGAGAAACTTCGGGAAGGTCCAGGCCCTCGCGCAGGAGATTGACGCCGATCACGCAATCGTATTTCTGAAGCCGTAGGTCGCGCAGGATTTCGACGCGCTCAAAGGCGTCAAATTCGGAATGGATATAGTGGACTTTGATCCCGACCTCGCGCAGGTAGCGGCTCAAATCCTCGGCCATTTTTTTCGTCAAAGTCGTGACCAGCGTCCGTTCGCTCTTTTTGACTCGCGCCTTGATTTCCGAAATCAGGTCATCGATCTGCGATTCCGTCTTTCTGACTTCGATTTCCGGATCCATCAGGCCCGTCGGCCGGATCACCTGCTCGACGACGCGCTGGGCGCGGCCCATTTCATAAGGGCCAGGCGTTGCGGAAACATAAAGGATCTGGCCGACTTTTTTCTCGAATTCGGCGAAGCGGAGCGGACGGTTGTCAAGCGCCGAAGGAAGCCGGAAGCCGTGTTCGACCAGGACTTTTTTACGGGAAAGGTCGCCGTTGTACATTCCTCGGACCTGCGGAACGCTCTGGTGCGACTCATCGATGAGCGTCAAAAAATCTTTCGGGAAATAATCCAGAAGCGTGTACGGCGTGGAGCCGGGCTCACGGCCCGCCAAATGGCGCGAATAATTTTCAATCCCCGAGCAATATCCCAGCTCGCGAAGCATTTCAAGGTCGTAATGGGTCCGGCCCTCCAGCCTTTTTGCCTCCAGGTCTTTCCCCTGCGCGGTCAACTCTTTAACGCGCCACGCCAGTTCGCGCTGAATGGCCTCGACAGCCGCCTGAAGCCGGCTTGAGGGCGTCACGAAATGTTTGGCGGGATAAATCGCAAGCCGGTCGAGCTCCCGCAGCGCCTTAAATTGGATCCGGTCGAGCACGGTCAGGCTTGCGATCGTGTCGTCCTCGAATTCAATGCGGTGCGGATTTTCGCCGTAGGAAGGAAACAAATCCACGCGCCCGCCGCGCACGCGAAAAGTCCCCCGTTTCAATTCCGCGTCGACGCGGCTGTATTGGAGCCCAACCAGCGCGGACAAAAATTGATCGCGCTCAAAGGCCTTGCCTTTCTCAATCTGAACGAGCATTCCCTGCCAGTCCTCCGGGGAACCTAATCCGTAGATACAAGAAACACTGGATACAATGAGCGTGTCCGGCCGGGACAGAACGGAACTTGTAGCGGCCAGCCTCAGCCGGTCAAGGTCGTCATTAATGGAAGCGTCCTTTTCAATATAAGTATCGGAATGGGGAATGTAGGCCTCGGGCTGGTAGTAATCGTAATAGGAGACGAAATACTCGACCGCATTGTGGGGGAAAAATTCTTTGAACTCCGAATAAAGCTGCGCGGCGAGGGTTTTGTTGTGGGAAATCACGAGCACGGGTTTTTCAAGCCGGGCGATCGCGTTCGCCATTGTGAATGTTTTGCCCGAACCCGTCACGCCGATCAGGACCTGCTCTTTGAGCCCTTCTTTGAAACCCTGGACGATTTTTTCGATCGCCTCCGGCTGGTCGCCTTTGGGTTTTAGGGCCGTGCTGAGTTTGAAAAGAGACATTTCAGTTCCTACGAAGGCAACAGTAACAAAGAAAAATCGATGGATTCCACGGAATGGGTCAGTGAACCGACGGAGATTTGGTCCACGCCCGCAGCGGCAAAAGCGCGCACATTTTTGAGTGTGATTCCCCCGGAAGCTTCGAGAAGGATTTCCGGATTCAATTTTCGCGCGAGGCTTACCGCCTTCTTTAACGGCCCGGGCTTAAAATTATCAAAAAGAATAGTGTGCGGTTGGAGAACCACGGCCTCGATAAGTTCTTTACAATTCCTGACTTCAATTTCGAATTGCCTCGGGAAGCGCCGCAGCTTTTTTAAATTTCCAAAAGGCCGGTGATTTTCCTTCACAAAAACAGCGTCGAAAAGGCCGAAGCGGTGATTCTTTCCGCCGCCTATTCGAACGGCCTCTTTTTCAAGCTCCCGCCAAAGCGGCGTGGTTTTGCGCGTGTCCAGAATCGCAACCCTGAATCCCTTCACTTGTTCGACGAATTGCCGCGTCAACGCCGCTATTCCGGAAAGATGCCCCAAAAAATTCAGCGCCGTCCTTTCCGCTTTCAAAATCGCCCGGACATTTCCTTTGATTTCAAGGACCTTTTGATTTTTTGAAAATTTCCCGCCGTCTTTTACAAAAAACCGCAGCGCCAGACGCCGGCCCGCCAAACGAAAAACTTCCCTGACGACTCTCTCACCGCAGAATATTCCACTCTGGCGCGCAATGATCACAGCCCTGCCCTTTGTGTTTGCAGGAATTAAGAGCCGGGACGTTCTATCGCCCTTCCCCGCATCTTCCGCAAGGGCGGCTTTAAGTTTTTGGGTTGTTGAAGGTGAAAGATTCATCGATCGTCTCGAAAGCTATACTGCCTCATAAATCAAAATAAAGAAACTGTGATTTTAATAAAATGGATAGGCAGCAGCGGCCTGGACTTAGGCGGCTTTGCGGATTTCGGAGCGGGCTTGGTATTCGGCGGCGACGGCGGCGGCAATGATTTTGCCTTGAAGGGTCAAGATTCCAAAATTCCCCCGCGAAATGGCTTCTTTAACATTTGGATAGCCAAGTTCCTCAAGGGCACGAATGAGGACGCCTTTTAAATATTCAGCGCGAATCTGCTTGATCTCATCGGGATTTAAAACGCGTCGGGTATCGAGACGAGCTTCATTGATCCGCTCTTGAATTTTTGCCCGGTGTTCGGAATCATTTAAAATCATCGCCAATCTGACTAAAAATCCCGCCCTCAAGACTACTTTTGCGTACCGGCTGTCCTCATCCAAAGGCATATTCTCTTCGTTGAATAAAAGGCCCTGGAAAATTTCGTTGAGGTTCATTTCCCGATCAAGCGCCATCGCGACCTGAGCTTCATTCGTGAAGACACGAATTCCGCCTGTCATTTCCTGCTCTCTTAATCTCCTCGGATTAAAAAGCTCGATTTCTTCTTGATTTAATCCTTTTGATAATTGGCGATCGACATTCGAAAAAATCTCGGCCGGTTGACCGGTTTTCTTAATCGCTTTAAAGAGTTCATTAAAGAAGGGCCGGAGGTCATCGGCTTTTGAAAAATGGAGCGCGAGCGGAATCCTGCCCGGCTGAGGCATTGCCGTTTCTTCCGGCGCCAAAAGCCGGCTGACCAGTTCAAGGACGCCCGATAAGAATTTGGTATTTTGGGGCCGATTCATTGCCTCTAAGGTTTTCTTCATCGCCTCTCGGAGTTTTTCAATTCCCTTAGCTTCGACGTACAAAATCACCTCCCCCGCTTCCGCTTCTGTGAGGATTCCTTTTTTTTCAGGCGCTGTGACCGCCAAAGTCAAATGATGGACAAGCCGCACTTCAGACCGAATAAGATTGATTATTGGAGAAAGTTTTTCTGCGGCTTCGGGGTTTGCCTGAATCGTTTCGAATAACAGGGCAAGCGCAGGTTCTCCAAGACGAATTAAAACAGCCGCCGCTTCTCTGGCTTCCAAACTGCCTTTATCCGAACCCACCACGGTACGAATCGCTTTTTGAATGGCTTGGGCTTGCCGCTGCTCCTGCTCTACTCGCCTGATTTCTTCAAAAGCGCTGCGGCGAAATGCTTCTGCTTTTTTTAAAATAGAAGCCCTATGCTGACGCAGCCTTTCCAAGCCAACCCCGAAAAATGATTGTATGTACTCCGGCGTTCTTTTCTCTAACACCACGAGACGCACCCACCGTTTCTCTTGGCGCGTAAGAGGGAATTTGCCTGGCTTAAGCAGGTCTAGCGCAAACTCTTCGTTAAAATAATCAGGCAATTCTATATTTATCTTCTTCATTGCCCGCGCTTCGGAGCGGGGAGAGGAGCCATCTCCCCTACCTACGATTCTTGATTTACGACTCGTCTGTGTCTCCGAGTGGCGCAAGGCTTGACCGTGAATACCTCCGATGCTATCATTCAATTCATGAATCTTATCTCGATCTCTCCTGATATTTGTCACGGAAAACCCTGTTTCAAAGGGACGCGGATTCCAGCGTCTCTTCTTCTCCATATGCTTGAAGGCGGCGATTCGGTGGAGGCTATCCTCAAAGGCTACCCTTCCCTTACCAAAAAACACATTCAAGCCGCGCTGCATCTGGCTGGCGAACTGATCGACCGCAATCCAAGACTGCGTGACAAAGCCGCCTAAATTTTCTTTCCGTTTTCTCACCGATGAAATGATCCACGCTGAGCTTTTTTCTCTGCTCAAACGCCTGGGCTGCGGTGTCATGAAATGTCCGAAAGGAATCAAAAACGGAGAGGTATATGTCTTGGCCAAAAGCCAAAACAGGCTTCTTTTTACCCAAGATAGGGATTTCACAGACACAAAACGATATCCTCCGTCTCCAACCCCAGGGATCGTTTGCCTGAGAGTTTTCCCTCCGACGATATACTCACGAGCCCCTTCCAACACATTCAAGTTAAGCTGCGGAGTCGAACGGACTTCGGAGCGAATTTCGGCAAGCGATTTTTCTGCAGCAATCCGAACTTTTTCATCAGGATGAGTCAATGCCTGTTCCAAATCCAGTATGGCAAGGCTTGCCACAGCGCCTAGGTCACCCAGACTCTCGATGAGATAAATATAAGGAAGAAAACTCTGATTTAATCCTGGAAAGGGATCATTTGGATTTCGATTCTGAATAGTAGGATCCTTAAGGGCTGCTACAAGGCTAGGAACCGCAGGAAATCCGATTTCTTTTAGTCCATCAACGGCAAAAGTAAATTGCTTCCAATCAGTGCGTTCGTCCATTAACCTCCTCACCAACCGAGTCATTTCTATGATAAGCCATTGAGCATCATCAACAACTTCCAGAGTCTCCCAGGGCTGATTCCTGAATCGGTTCTTAAAAAAGGAGGTCAAATCCTTTTTTTTAGTGTCCCATTCAGCGCCCAAACCCGACAATTCAGAATCAGACTCTAGAGTTTGAAGAATAAGTTTTGCAGCTGGAAAAGAGGCAACCGAATCTGGAATAGAAACTGTATAAACGCCGTCAAACTCCCAGCGTGAAGTGTCATGTCCGAAAGTTGTCCGAGGATTAAAATGAAAAACTCTAACGGAAGTTGGAGAACTATTTTTACTTGAAGAATCAAACACTTTCTCTAAAAATACTCTAAATCTTTCGGATTCGATGAAGGAAATCCGTTTTTTCTCCGATTCAGGATAACGAAAACCAATCTCAGGAAGTAAGTCGTTTATTTTGATATCTAACGCTTCATCCTGAGGGCTAACTCCAATCTCAGTTAAGGCTTGTTTGATGTCTGCTTGCGTAGGCTCATCTAGATTATTTTCCCTTAGTAAGGACCTGAGCCGTTGCCCCGCATTCTCTTTCTCAGCGGGCAACCGCTGCACTATTTTGATGAGAGTCACAAGGGCATCAAGTCTTAATTTGGGATTACGAATAAGCGGCATAAGCAAATCTATGGCATGTTTTGGATTGCCAGAAGCAATATTAGCAATAGAGTCGGAAAGAAGGATTGGCCTTTTTGAATTTTCCAATAAGTTAATTAAAGCAGGTAAGACTCGGCCGCTAGACGAAGGCCCAATCTCATTGAGTCTGCGTGCCGCCTCGTTCATTTTGTGAAGATCTTGACCTCCAATCTGTTCAATCAATGAATTAATTTCATCGCTTTCCGCATTCGCTTGACTTCGCACTTCGGAGCGGGAGGGATTTCCATCTGAATCTTGCGGAGCCTGCCCGGGTTCCGTTTTGCTTTGCTCCAAGGATTCACGCATTGCCCTCGCAATACGCGCCTCATCTTCTCGCAGCGCCCTTTCTCTCTGTAAACGTTTATAAAGAAAAATGTTTGCCCCTGTTTCAGCCGCTGCCAGGACTCCCGCAGCCGTAAGAAATAAAATCCAAGGGAAAGCTCTAAACTCACCGGAATCGACTTTTCCGTTTCTCCAAAGCAAGTCCATAAATTTCCAAAGAGCGGAATCAGGCGAAGGAAGCTGCCTTAAACCCAAATAGGCTTCCAGATATTTCGTGAAGAGCCGCTCCGCTTCAATGGCCGTTCCCATTCCAACTCCTGACATTTCGCCTTGCATATCGGGATCGTTGAGCTTTCCTTGAAATAAATATTCCATTCGTAACCTTAAATTCTCAGCGTCCTGTTCTTTGGACTGCCCGCCCAATTGTTTCCACAACTCATATTCCCCGGAATCGAAAAAAGAACCTATCGAAACCAAATAGACGACGATTCTCTTCCATAATTCCCGCTCCAACTTGTCCAATGGAATGAGAATGGGATCGAGGCGGTAAAATGTTGTATCGAAATGGACTGTTAAATCCTCAGGCATGCCCTCCTTCGTCTTCAGTTCGACAATAAATTTCCAAATCTTTTTTTGCTTCGAGGCTATTGTAAAATTCTCGTTGCGGAACCTCTGTTTGACGATTCCCGGCCTGAGCCGTTCCGCCTCATCAAACCCTTTTTTGATTTCCGCAGCAATGCGAATTCCCAAATCGTGATCGGCCTTTTTAATTTCATTCAAATCCTGGAAATCGAGAAATGGAAAATTTTGCTTTAAGGTTTCAAGCGGATCCTGAGCCGGCTGGATTAATTGTTCCTGAGCGGTTGATCGGCCTCTTAAAAAATTCAAAACCGGCATTGCAGCGGCGAGTGAAGCCAAAAACCGCCGGCGGCTGACCCGCGCTTCGGAGCGGGCTTTGCTGATTCCTTTTAAATCCTGTTGAAGTTCTAAAATCAACTCAGCGATATCCGGAGGCCATTCGTCTCGGGGCTTTTGGACGCGCAAATCTTCCGGAACGGTTTGGGAAAGGGTTATCCGTTCCCTCAAAATGTCAAAGGCCTCACGCGCTGTTGTGAAATTTCCTTTCAAAATTTTACGCAAATACCGGTCCCGCATCGCCGCAAGCTCGCTTTGAATTTGCCCACCCATACTTTTGTTGAGATGATCCAAAGCTAAGGCTAATGTGATGAGGAAGTTAAAAATATCCGATCTGGAATCGAGTTCGAGCAAGGGGCCTGATTCTTCCTCATTTAATGGAGAGTAGCCCGGCGCGTGCAACGCTATTCCTGCATTTTTTTTAGCCTGGCCTTCCCAATCAATCACCCAAACATTTTCCAAAGAATCTATCATCAGATTGGAATTGTGAATATCCGCATGAACATAATCCTTGAGATGGACTTGTTGTAGAATTTGTGCGGCTTGAATAAAAGCCTTCAATAAATCTTGAAGACTCCCGAAACGATGTTCTTGAAAGGTTTGGCCTGCGATTTGCTCTTGAGCGATCCAGACAAATCCCTTATCCGTCAAACCCACTTCGGCCAACTTGGGAATTCCCGGAATGTCTCCCAGAGCGCTTAAGATCTTCGCTTCATCAATATAAGCAAGGTTCATTCCCAATTCCCAAAAAGGATAGATCAGCCATTGTTCCGTGCTTCCCACGCGATAGACCCTGGCGGGTTTTGTTCCTGACGGGACAGAGAAAAATATGTGCCAGCCTTCCCCTAGTCTAGTGGCGATCACCTCTCCTTCTTCTAAAAGTTCATTTCCTTGCTGATGAAGTAAATGCGGACTTACTTTTCCAGGGAATGCAGCAGCCAATTTTTCCCGGAAGTGTTCGTAAAACACATCACTCGCATCGCTCCGCACTTCAGAGCGGGATTTGAAGTGCTTTTGCATCTTTATCTGCAACTCATCTGAAGCTGATATTGCATCTTCAAGAATTTCAAGGATTGATTTGATTCGTCCTTGATTGGATTTTGAAATGACCGCCGACGGATCCTTTGATATTCCCTCCAGGAAATACTTTAAATCTCTAAAGTTTGCATAGATACCATGCCTCACGTGCATTTCCCATAAATCAAGGATAGAGGCGAGCTGCCCTTCGCCGTGAGGAGGCTGTATCCACTTTTGAGTCTCTTCAATTAGACGTTCTGATTCGATCACAACGGCCACAACATAGAGCAACGGTTCCTTGAGTTCAGGTTCAACCAAATATTGAAGAAACAATAAAAATCGTTCCGGATTTAATAGTTGGTGGGCCGAGGAGAAAGCAGCGTTATCGCTCGATTGTATACTCCGGAGTTCTTCAACCAACAATTGAAGTAGGCGTGCTATCGAGGGACGAAGATCGGCGTGAGGGCTTCTCGTATCTTTTAAGGAAGCAAGCAACCTCAACATTAAGGCTGACGCCATCAAGCGAGACAGCGGAAGATCACCTTGTGTGATCAATGATTCAAGCCTCTTCTGTAGATCTGGAGAAAGATTCATCGCGTTTAATGCTTTTTCAGCGTCAAACGTAAGTAAAGAAGGGTCTCGACTTAAGCTCCTAGCATCAATCGGGATTCCGGCTCTTTTTAAAATCGAATTCTGAATGACCGACTCTTGAGGAGGAAGTAAAAACGGACTCGTATAGGAAGCTAAAAAGACATCCCAATTGGACTCTTCTCTTCCGGTGTAATAGACCCCAGAGACTTCAACTTCTCCAGGAGTAACAAAAACCTCCGACTGACGTAAAATCTCATCCAAGACGCCTTCTTTAGGGTAGTCAAAGATTAAATAAGATCCCGTGATTCGCCTAATGGGAATTTTAAGACGATAAATGATATCACCATGACCAAATATCTGAGTGAACCGAGGTACTATCGCCGCATAAAGCTGTCCACGGACTTGGACATGACCTTTCTGAACAGGCAGTGGCTGAGGTGTTGCATGAAATACCTCAACCCATTCTTTTTGACCGTTTCGATGCCAAAAATCCCAGTGAGTTAGCTGATGCAGTTGATCTTTCAGGATTGAAAATTCACGAAGGTAGAGACGTGCGGTTTCGGGCGTTTTTAACGACTGGAGGAATTTTTCCCTCTTAGAGCCCATGGTATTCAACCATTCTCGCGAAAGAGAAGTTAACAAATCCTGCAGGCTAACATTTTGCATTTCATTGGGATCCATCTTGTTGATGATCTCATCGTACCGGCGTCTCAACGTTCCGGAATCCTCGATATAACTATTCATTTTTTCAAAGTCGAGAGATGCTTTTTCGGCCCTCGCAATGAGTTCAAATAAAGCTGCGCTTTCCTGGGGTAACATTAAAATCCTTATGGTTTTCATGATCAAGTAATCAGTCACCAACGAGATCCCCGTCCCTCTCCCTAACGCCACTTGCATGTCCCGCTTTAAGTCTTGAATCTTATTTTGAAAATTTTCTTCACTCCAGGGTCCCAAACGCGCGTCAATTTCTGCATAATATTCACTGCCGCCGTTCTTCGGTTTCTCAACTGCCTTCTCTGCCCGCACTTCGGAGCGGGGGGGAGGAATGTCTATCTGCGGCAAGATTCCTTCAACCAGCGAAAGAAGATCCCGGGTAGACTTTAAGAGAACCGTCGACGGTAGACTTTGAGGCATGTTGACCAATAGGCTTAATGTTGCGTCATCAATATTATCCGGCAGATTGCCATTGGCAAATTGAAGAAGAAAATAATAATAGGGGCCAAGCTCTGAAAAATCGACCAATCTTCCGGTCAGATAGGAACGTATGCTGCGCGCAAAGGCGTAACGGATTTCTTGCTCTAGGAGAAGCAGACGTTCCCCCTTTGTATCGAGGAGTTCCGGCCGGAGAGTAATTTCCTCTTGGCCTTTAATGAGTTCTAAATCCTCCGGAGCGAGGATGCCTTTCTCTTGGCCTATTTCGAGAGCTTTATAATGATGAAAAAGTTCAAAATATTCCGCAGCAATGGCATAAGCGGCATATTCTTTTAACGTAGATTCTGCTTTAAGAAGATTTGCTTTAAGCTTCTCGTTGGGAAGCGCTATTGCAGGCCGCGGGCTTGTTACTTTACCTAAACTTCTGAGGGCACGATGTGTAACCTGTAAGAATTTAGGATCAAGATGGTTTAAAAGCCAGGTACCTGCTGACTCGCGAGCAACGGGGGCCACAATGTTCCAGTAAAAGAGCCCGACAGAATCAAGCCTTTTAGCAAGTTCAAAAACTTGAAAAAGTCTGAACGTGTTAATTTGGAGGAATAAACCTTCAACAGTAATGGCACCTGCAGGATCCATTCGAGAGGAGAGATTTTTGTAAAACACACTGCCTTCTTGCTGAAACTGGGGAGCAAGTTCCGTCGTTGTTTTGGCCGCTACTGCTGCTTCCAATTCATTCAGGAACTGTTCATTTGCAAGACTACCATTACGCATGACTTTGATAGTGTCTAAGAGCAATTGTTTGGCCCCATTGATATTGGCCTCATACGTTTTATTCATCACTGCTTTTAATTGTTCCTTTGTCTCACTCCGCACTTCGGGAAGATTCTCTTGGGTTTTTTTCTTTTTGCCCTTTACAGACTGCCTGAGATCCCAAATTCGCCTTTGTAAATCTGTCGCAACTTTGGTTTGCAACTTCTTTTTTTGAAGAGGCGGTTTCAGTTTGTATCCTAAAAAGTTCAACCCCTTTTGCGGTTCGCGAATAAGGATTTGAATCTCTTCTTCTGTCAAAGAGGTATTCAAGGTTCTCTGAATAGTTTTAAGATAAGACCCCAACCATTTCAAGAAGGCCTCTCGAATTTCTCTCCACTCCTCTGGAGTGAACTCTGACACTTCTCCTGCCCGCGCTTCGGAGCGGGGGTTGAAATCATGAACAGAAGAATTCTCTGAGGAATCTGTACGTTCCTTTCTATTGTATTTGCGCCGGCCCATCCAAAAAAGGGTTCCACCCAGAGCCGTCACGGCAAGAAGGCCTGCCGTCCAGAGCCACTTTTCGATATTGTCATCGGGATCTTCCAAAACGCCGCCTGTTTTCAAATAATGGTCAAGGCGATTTTGCGCAGCCAGGACTTTTTTTTCTGCAGCTTGAAGCGTACGACGTTGTTCATAATTAAAGATCGTTCTGAATCCAGGGACACGCTGAAAAGGATTGGCGCTTATTTGGACTTCATAAAGTTTTTCTTTTGCGACTGCAAGTTTAAGCCGTAAGTCAGCTTCGTCTATGGAAATGAGTTCCCAAGGAGAAGGCTGCTTTTTTAGAAAGTAGCCAGTCCCGTCAAAAAGTAATTTTGCTTGCTCGCTCCAATATAAAGAACCATCCGGATCCAAGCGCAGAAAATGACCCGGCAGATCAATGATCCAAACCCGATCCTCTTCCGTTGGTTTTGGTGATTCCAAATATAGTTCGTGAAGCCACCCAACACCTCGGCTTGTAAGGGTTCGCCATTTAAAAATGGGATTGTTTTGCCAATAAATCATTTTGTGGAGCGGAGTTGATGAAGGTAACCGTTCTGATTCTAAATTATTAAGAATAATTTTTAGAGCGGGCGAAATGAGAGGATCCTTAGGCGCGGAAGGGGCGATAAAAAAGGTCAGAGTTCCCAAAATCCCTGTTAAGAAAAATAAAGCCGCATAATTTTTTACTCGCTGCGCGCGGCGAAAACGGGCCATCACATCCGCGAGCTTGATAACTTCCGACTTGTCCTTGCTTCCGCTCCGCGCTTCGGAGCGGGGAGAGGGACTTGCCACAGCCCGTTGTGAAAGGGGGCGCATCTTAACCGCAACGACGTTGTATCCCCGGCCGAATTTTTTTTCTTCGAGTTTCCCATGCCCATCGAGCAGGGACATCAGTTCCGACTTTTCCATCGGAACTTGAGGCGCAGAAACCGTAAAATCCCATCGGGATAAAATCTGCGGCTCAAAGTTCGCTTGAACCGTGCGAAAGAATAAATCCATTGGAATCATGGGCTGAGTAAAGGCGATTACATAGTTTTCACGTCCCGTTTTCGGATCAACAATGACCGGCACGAGATTAATAGTATCCGCCCAATAAACTTTTCCGTCCGTTCGAACCCACTGTTTGAGGTGTTGAATATGCTGGTGGATAATGGCCTGAATCAAGGCTTGCTCGGCCTGACTGAAATCCTGATTTTGTATAGTTTCAAGTTTGAGTCTTTCCTTTGCGTAACCTCCTAATCCGGCAATCGCGGCGCTCAGGACTAGCGAAGAAGTGACAAAATCATAATTTCCCTCAAGGGTCACCGACCAAGTTGGCCGCCCGGCGAATTCTCTATAAAAAGCGGCGAGCTGTTCAATCCTTTCGCGTTGAGGAAGTTGTGCGGCGGCAAGATCTTCCACTTTCTGTGAAAATTCGGCCGCAATACCCGTCGCGTCAGCCATCTTGATCCGGATTCTCCCCATAACTTCGTCGATTTTTTCCGGCGGTGTTCCTAAGGATTGAAGTTCTTCTCTCGCCTTCTGTAACGCATCAAGAATGGCTTTCTTATAAAGATCAACAACGACTACCTCGCGAAAGGCCAGTGCGAGTTCAAGCAATGGAACGTCAAAACCCCGGCCGATTCCCAAGACCAAAGCAGATCCCTGGGGCGTTTGCTGCAATAACTGCCGAAGGCGATCATCTCGTTCAGCGGATGCGGCAAATTGCACTCGTTGACCAAGCTGTTCGAATTCATAATCATTTAGACCTCCGCGAACCTCGGGAATGTTGATCCCGGCTGCTTCTTTCATCAACCAGCGGCTCATAATGACGTGCTTGGCCCAGGTCTTGAAATGACGGCGGTTAAAACGAAATCCTTCCTCACTTATCTTTCTGATGCGTTCCAAGAAAGGAGCCGCGATGCTCAGGAAAGCGGCTTCCCCATCCACGTCTTCAAGCTGAGGCTTTTGTTCCTTGACCTGACGCCCCTTGATGATGATTTCGGCAATCTGTTTGCATTCATCGCTAGTGAGTGAAACGCCACGGCGGCCGTGTTTGGTCGTTCCAAGAATGGTTCTGACAGTTCGCTCATTTGCTTGTGCTTGCGGAAGAGCGGCTAAAGCGGCAAGCTGCCGCTCGTGGTCTTTGCCTTGCAGTTTTTTTGCTAGATTTGGATAAACTTTTTCGATTTCATTCAACAAATGCTTTGGATCTAATGTTTCTCCAGGTTCCGCCGCAGCCCGTGCTTCGGAGCGGGAGATTTCTTTAATGACGATTAAGGAGCTGATTCTTTCGATGGTAAAGACGGTCTCTGCTGATACAAGTTTTAATATCTTTCTGATTTCTTCAACAACTTTAAACGCGTCGTTCAAATAAATTTCTACATTATTATTAAGAGTAACTCCCCAATCGCTAATCACGCCGATTTGCAAAAGCCGGATACTCAAATTCGAACTTAACGGAGTTATCCACAACCCAAAACTTGGTTTTTCTGTTGTATGCTGTTGTGCTATGTATTCATTGCGCGCTTCTGTCATAAGTCCGCCGAGTGTCTGTATGACTTGGTCGCGGCGTATCTTCTCCCGCACTTCGGAGCGC
>JAHFHG010000012.1:0-2668 GCA_023247035.1 Candidatus Omnitrophota bacterium | reverse complement strand
TCTGATCGTCTCTGTAAGATTTCGCATCTTTCAAGACGGCGTCTAAATCATCGGAATCCCCACTATTAAGTATTCGGCGATAAATTTGCGAATAATAGATGCCGCTTGAGTCGTTTGTAACACTTTGTATCGTGGCCTTTCCTGCCGCCATTAAAATATCATCAATCTCGTCTTTGGATTTAACTGCCTCGATAATGGATTCGATAGAAACCTCTCGTCCTATTTTTTCTGCAATACTTTTTTCTAATTCCTCGTTGATACGGCGCAAATAATTCCAAATAAGAGGAACGGGCGTTTCTTGAAAGTATTGTCGGGCAAAGGTCAATCCCGTTTGCTTTGCAGTTATAAAAGCTCGATCCGCTTCCGCTTGGCTCAACCTTTTTCTTTTTCTCAAAAGCATAGAAGCTGAGTTAAGGAATGGCGCGCCTCCCTCAATCTTATCTTCGTCAGGGGCATACCAAATAAGCCGCTCTAGAACTTTTTCCTTTATAGCGTCCTTGTAAGCCCAATCATTGTGCTTGTGATAAAGAACGCCCCCTGGTTTTAAGATTCTTATTTCTTCATTCGCCATATTCTTCAGGGTTGTTTCTCCAAATTTTTCATCTGTAAATGAATCTAAAGTCACGCCACTCGCGAAAATTATATCAAAGGATTCATCATCAAAGGATTCATCGGGAAAATACCTTGTGTCTAACTTTGATGCGTCGGCTTGGTAGAGTTTCTTCACCCGATCGACTATCTGCTGCGGGTCTTTTTTGAGTTCATCTTTTATGGCAACCAGCGGTTTTAGATTGATGTTCACAGCGGTAACTTTAGAGGAAGGAAAATATCTTAGAAGCATGCGGATTTCGGCAGCATTGCCGCCAATAATTAAAATTTCAGGAGTTGCACTTTCTAATTGAATGAGAGGTCTATGAAAAAATGACCCGCGTGTAAACTTCTCGAAAAAGTCACTATCAACAAATACGCCAGAAGTAAAAACATCCATCGCTTTAGGTTCTTCGTCCTTCTCTATTAACTTTATGATTTCAATTTCTTTACTCGCCCGCGCTTCGGAGCGGGGAGAGCCTGAGCCGGTAACGGTCTTCAGAGGAAGAATAATGACGGGAGAACTCGCGAATTTTTCTTCATTATCCGGGTTCAAAGGGCCAAGCCTTTGCTGTTTGATCACTTGGTCGAAGACGTATTTTCCTTCCGCATAATGAATTTCAAGCAAAACGGCTTTTTGACCGGCCTCCTCTTTTACTGCCGCGAGAATTTTTTCAATGGAGATTCCCACGCTAAATTTTCCATCTACAATTTTCGCCGGATCCACGGGAATCGTTTCCCTAAACCCGATATGGGTTTTTCGAGCCTTATCGCGGGCATAAATCATAAATTCTACTTTAAAAGGCTCTTTGACTCTTGGGTCTGGGAAAATCTTAAGCTCAGCCTTTCCCGTATCATCCAACTCGTTATTCTTAAGATCAGGGAAATAAAGTTTATGACTTAAAGTTCCGTAATCTCCCTGGCCGTACAGATTCGTGGCACGAAGCCTTGTCATTTTTTTATCCGGTGCGGCGGCTCCTGCTTTTAAAACCCTTTCCAAATGTGCTCTTAGATACTCATTCTCGTCTTCATCCCAAGCCGTTTCAGGTTTCCATTTTTTCAATTCCTTAAGCGCCCTTTGAATGGCTTGATTAACAATGGAATATTGCAGTTCAGCCGGAAGATTGTAAAAAACAGCCGATAATCTCTTATAATTGCCTCCTCCGCGACTTGTTTCAGCGATCATATTTTCAACAAATTCCTGGACGCTGTAGAGGTTTTCCTTATTCCTTTCCCCTGCCCACGACCTCAAGGTTTCAATCATTCCTTTTTCGGTTTTATCAGTCCACACATCACGGACTACGTGGTTAAAAATCGAACCAAAATCTTTATTTTCAATTCCAGGAATAAACCGGTAAGTTTTCGGCGCTACTTTTTCCAGGACTTTAGCCAAAAGTTCATCCCCGAGGATTTTTTCAACTTTCTCTTCGGAGGGTTCAACTCCGTTAAAAACAAAATAAGGCGCAATCTCTTTTACAGTAAATGGCTGATCCAGCGCCGAAAGCGTCTTGATCTTTCCAATTTCAATGTTAGTGACATTTACAGGACGCATGAAGTTTGTTGAAGGCGGGATTTTCGCGCCGATAACGGGCGCCTTTTGCAGAATGTTGTCCCTCGTCGGCGGGATCTCGATCGAAATCTCGCTCAAGTGATATTTTTGTTTCATATCCTTTAAGGAAATCTCCGCCACGCGGCTTGAAGGGATATTCCTCTCGAACGTCAAATATCGCGGCGAGCTCGGATCGTCCCAGACCTTGAGCCGTACGATGATGTAGACGCCTGTTTCCGTGTCCTCGGAAAAATGAATTTTGATCTCGTTTGTTGCGTCAATCTGAAGGGGCGGCTGCTCAAGCATTCGATGACGGAGCATCTGCGTGCGGCCGGGATTAAAGGTAGATTCATCGGCCTTCATCGGCCGGCCGGCTTGATAAACAACGGGTGCCGGGGCTTTTTTAGCGGAAAAGAAACGGAGGGAAAGAAGCCCGCTGATGAAAATCGCCCCGACAAGGCCGATGAAAATTATTTGTTTGCGCGACGGCCTCCATTCCTTTATTTTTTTAAATAAATCCTCTCCTATCCG
>JAHFHG010000011.1 GCA_023247035.1 Candidatus Omnitrophota bacterium | reverse complement strand
GGTTTTGGAAGTGGAATGAGAAAGCGAACGCCTTTTTGCCTCAAGGGCTGAATCTTCGCCATAATTTCCTCGGCGAAATTCCAAGCAAAGATAATTAAATAATCGACCCTATGAGACTCCAGCCAGCGGCTTGGGACAATCGGAATTTTTGCGCCCGGGACAAGACGGTTTTGTTTGAGCGGATTATCATCCACGATGAAATCGATCTGCTCCGGGCTAAGCCTGCAGAAATTAATGAGGGTGCTGGCTTTGGCAGGCGCTCCATAGCCTGCGATAATTTTACCGCCCCTTTTTGCATCGTCAACAAATTGAAGAATGTCCTTTTTAACCTGGCGCACCTTTTCGGCGAATTCGGTATATGTTTTTAACGCGCCGCAGCCTCCGTTTTTTTCCTTGCCGGTGAACTCACCCACAGCAGGCGAAACCTCATAAGGCCCGCCGTTTTTTTGGATAAAGACGCGGCATGATCCCCCGTGAGACGGGACATACTCGACATCAAAAATTTGCATCTCGAAACGCTTGAAGAGATAAGAAAGCGCCGTAATCGACAGGTAGGACAGGTGCTCGTGATAAATCATATCGAAGAGCATTTCATTAAGCATGGTGACGAGGTAAGGAAATTCGATCACCAACATCCCTTCTTTATCGAGAATATCCCGGACATTGCGGACAACGCTTTGGATATCATCGATGTGAGCGAAGACGTTATTGGCGCTCATCACTTTTGCCGGGCCCTTTTCACGAAGGATGGTTTCCACGCAGGCGCTGTCAAAATAGCGGTTGAGTGTCGGAATCCCCTTTTGGTTTGCAAGGCGGCTCAAATTTTTGGCAGGTTCAATGCCGAGCGCATCCATTCCCTCCTTGGCGTAACAAGAAACCAACAAGCCGTCATTGCTTCCGATATCAACCGCTACGGCGCGCCCGCGGACTTTTAGTTTTTGCCGCACCGTTTTGGCGTAGCGGGCAAAATGCTCCTGAAATGTTTTTGTCGTAGAGCTGACGTACAGGTAATTGTCGAACATGAGCTGCGGCGGAACAACGTGGGTGAGCTGGACTAACCAACAGGCCGGACACCACGCCAGGCTTAGCGGACATTCAATCTCGGGTTTGTCGCGATCTTCAAATGCAACCAACGAGTTGGCCAATGGCATGGAACTCAGTTCCAAAAAGGGTTCGGGTAAACGTGAGTCGCAATAGCGGCATTTTATTTTTCTAAAGGAATCAGACCCCTCGGCGGCGGGGGCTGATCCTAATGGAGGAGAATTAAAATTAATTTGCCGGCGGGACATGGATATCCGTGACCTTTGAATGGCGGATGGTGATATCCGATCCGGTTTCAAGTTTGATTTTATCCTCGACAATTTGGAGAATAATATCGGCGACGAAATCCGGGCTTTGCTGGCGCCGGGCGTCCTCCTCACCGAAGAGGCTCGAACGCATTTGGGTATTCATGCCTCCGGGACAGACCGTGATACATTTGAAGAAAATATCCAGATTTTCTTTGGCAATGGCTTGCCCAAGAGCCAAGACGCCGAATTTGGCCGCCGAATAGGCCGCAAGCCGAGGAACCGCGCGTTTCGCCGCCATCGAGGCAATGTTCAAAAGCAGCCCCCCTTTTTGTCTGCGGAAAATGGGAAGCGTGTGTTTACAGAATAAAAAAGTTCCCAACAGGTTGGCGCGAAGATGGCGCTCAAATTCGCGAAGCGGCAAATTTTCCACGCGGCTTAAGGTTCCGCCGTAGCCGGCGTTATTGATCAAAATATCAATCCGGCCCGCTTTTCTTTTGAGGTTTTGGATATATTTCTTTACCGCGGCTTCGGACTGGATATCGAGAGCGGCTAAAGAAAACCGGCTCGAATTTTGAGTTTTTTTAAGGGCTTCGGCCCAATGCCTTTTGGAACGGCTGATTCCAAAAACCCGGTCTCCTCGGGACAGAAAACGCAGCGCTAACGCAAGACCTAAACCTCGGCTGGCCCCCGTAATGAGGACGACTTGTGGCATAAAAATAAGGTCGTGTGTTCTAGGATTTTTTTAATTCTTTATTGAGATAACCCTCAATCACGGAAAAAGCGATGGTGTCATCTTCATACTTTCCACGTTCGCGGTTCCGTGTGCTGAAGGCTAAAAACACCGAGTCTTCCGTAAACTTTTGGGCGTGAGCAATCAAGGGCGGAGTTTCGACGATATCCCCCGGTTTTACTTGAAGAACCTGTTTTTTTTTCGGATTTTGGATGTCGCACGAATAGCTTTCATAAGCGCCGCTTACGAGATAGATATATTGGCGGTCTTCTTTGTGGAAGTGGTTCGCGCGCACCGAACCTTTTTTGGAAGTAATGAAAGCGACATGACCGAGTTGTCCTTCAAAAAGATTGTAAATTTCGCCGCGCCAATCACTGAAAGCCGAATCAATATGACGTTTGGTTTCCATGGAACTCCGATCTCCTTTTTCCTCTTATTGTTCGCCGAACCATTGAATCGTTCGCTTTAAACCGGTTTCGAGGTCGTATTTCGGCTTAAACCCTGTGAGTCGGGTCAATTTTGTAATATCGGGGCACCGGCGCTTCGGGTCACTTGAGGCATAGACCGCGTGCGGCGGTTCGATATGCACGATATCGACTTTATGGGGCATAAGCGCGGCGACAAGCTGGGCGAGTTCCTTGACGGAGATTTCCGGCGT
Organism: Candidatus Omnitrophota bacterium; assembly: GCA_023247035.1. Lineage (GTDB taxonomy): Bacteria > Omnitrophota > Omnitrophia > Omnitrophales > Aquincolibacteriaceae > JAHFHG01. The sequence continues at coordinate 45,070 of JAHFHG010000011.1, read as the reverse complement.
CGGGTTGCCGATATTAAAGGGCTCTCCGTCCGCCTCGGAAAAAAGGACTCGAAAAATACCTTCAATTTCGTCGTTGATATAGCAAAATGAACGCGTATTGATTCCATTGCCGTGAATGGGAAGCGGTTCTTTGCGCAGGGCGTGCTCGATAAAATTCGGCAGGACACGGTAATCGTCGGGCCGTATGCCCGGCCCATAAACGTTGAAGGGGCGCACCATTTTGACGGGAATTCCGTACACCTTCCAATAGGTGGCGCACAGGGTTTCACCGAAGCGTTTCGATTCATCATAGCAGGCGCGCGGGCCCGTTATCGATACATTCCCAAAGTATTCCTCCGAGGTCGGCACGTGGGCCGGATCCGGATCGCCGTAGACCTCGCTTGAGCTCATAAAGATGAAACTTCTGACTTTCTTTTCCTTGGCCAGATCCAACATATTCCGGGTGCCGAGGGTCCCCACATCCATGGTTTCAATCGGAAATTTGGTGTAGTAAACCGGCGAGGCGATTCCCGCGGCATGGATGATGTAGTCGATGGGTTTATCCGTTTTGTAGGAGTTGATGACGTTATGACGGATAAATTCAAAATCATCATCATGGATCATTTGCTGTTCATAGCCGGTAATAAAATTATCGAGACAAATGGCGCGGATGGGTTGTTGAAGGCGAAGGTCCCGATTCTCGTTGAGGTAATGAAGTAAAAGAACGATGTATTTCCCCAGGAATCCCCCGGCGCCCGTAATCAAAAAAGACTTTCCGTAGAATTGATCAGCCGCATCGCCAAGAGATTGGGCCAGGCTCCGGATGTCTTCAGCGATAATACTCGATTCTAAAAGTTTTTGCATGGAGTGACTCCCAAGGGCGGTTTAAAAGTATTAATTCGGATGTGAAATATAGCATGAAACAACACGCATTGCCTACAAGATTTGTAGAGGAAGGGCCCGGTCTATTCGGCGTGGATTTTAGGGCTGAGCCGCCACGGTTCGAGCTTCTTTTGATCTTAAAATGACGAAGCCCCCTTTTTGGTATTGCGGCTGATAACCGGATTCGCTCAAGGCTTGACGGGTTTCCGCCAGCGACTTGGTGCCGGGTTCCCAGAACTCTTCCCCTAAAATGACGTAATCGGCCTTTAGCCTGGCGGCTTGTTGGGCCTTGTCCGGTGCCGGATTGTAACTAAATTGATAAACGTTCCTGCGATTGACCACATGCGGAATGAGGCCGTTATGGGTGAGGACGGAAAATTCCGGAGGGATTTTTGCAAGCGCCTGACGGACGTCATCTTTTTGGAGCGAAAAATGTCTTTGAATTTCCCATAGATAATAGTATTCGCTGGGGCCTGCCTGGAGAAAGAAAACGGCGGCGACAATGCCCAAGAAGCAGGCTGTATTTTTTGCCGCGAACGCAAATTTGGAACGCAGATATTCAAAGCCGTAAATGCTTGAAACCAGGACGAACGGGGTCAGCCCCGTGACATAGTGATAGCTCAAGGACCTGAAGGTTTCGCCGCGCGAGAGAAGATTTTGAAAGAGGATCGGAAAGGCCAACAGAAGCGTCGGAAAATGAAAAAAGGATAAAAAAGAAAAGGGGCCAAACATTTTCACAACATAATTGAGAGAGTCCAAGGACATGAGGCGGCCTATCCCCCCCAACGGATTCTCGGGGCCGCTGTAGAAGGCTTGATAAAAATAAGGTTTTCCCGTCATCGCCGGGATCCACCATTGAGTTTCCGCAAGGAAAAGCAGAACGGAAAAGATCATAACCCCCAGGCCCGTCCACGGCCGCTTTTTAAAAACGGCGCAATAAAAACCCAAGGCAAACGAAATTCCAAGCATGTTTTCCTTGCCCATCGCCGTCAATGCCGTAAAAATGAGAAAGGCGATTATTTGATTCCGCTCCAAGCACAGGAAAGCGCCCAGCATAAAAGGTTCGGCGAGAACTTCCGGATGAAAATCTTCCCGCAGAGGGCCTTGGGTCGCCCGGAAGAAGGCGTAGAGCGCCGCGAAAAGCAACGAGATGCCCGCATTTCTGGTTTTCTTGTGTGTGATTTTAAAAATTAAAAATATATTAATCGAAGTGGCCAAGGCTTGAAGGGAAAGGAGCGCGCGCGGGTCGGGCCACAAATGGTAAAAGGGCAAGGTGAGCAGGAGCAACGGGCTGAAATGGTCACCCAACAAGCAAATGCCGTCCTTAAGCGATGAAACCATGAAATGTCCTTGAAGGGTATTCCAAACCGCCTGAGCGAAGATTCCCAAATCGAAAGCGCGCGTCTCAAAAGCTCGAGTGCGCGCAAATCCACTGAGGGTGAACATTGCCCAGAAACATAGCGTCAGAAGCATGAGCGGAATTTGAGGGCGCGATTTTGCGAGACTTTGAATAAATTTGACGATTTTGAGTTTTTTAAAATTGGAACGTGCGAAGGAATAGTAAAGGAACAGCGGAATGGCGTATCCGATTAAAACGAGGCGGGTCACTTTGAGATAGCGGCTTTTTTTTCCCAGTTCATGGAGCCACCCCCATTGAATGAGCGGGATCCCATTTGTGAGAAGATAAAACAAGGAAACAATTCCGCCCGCCAAAAATAAAAAATCAAGCGCCGGGCTTATAAGACGAGATTGTGGAGGGCTGGATGATTGAGTCACCACAGCGGAAAAGTGTCTTTCATGGCAGAGGGGATGAGAAGAGATTCGAGCTTATGCGGGAATATCAGCGTGAACCCATTCACGAGCCTTGTTGTAAGCCTTCCCGACGTGATCCTCAAGTTTTGGGGACAACAAACGTAAAATTTCTTTGCCCATCACACGGTATTGTTTGCCCACTTTTGCGGATCGAATCAATCCTTTTTTTAACATTCGCGTGACCGTACTCGGGCTGACCTTAAGCAAGACCTGTATTTCTTGATGGGTATAAACTTCATTCTCTCTTATTTCCATTGCGCACCTTTGGAGCCCACTATTAAAAAGTGGCCATCCTTCCTTCGTACATGATATTGCTATGGGTATAACTTTTTTTATCCCAGCGCCGCTGATAGGGATCTTGCATGAGTTTCAAAACCACTTTGAGTTTGACAATGAGCAGCCGAATGGCTTCACGAAATCCTTTGAGCTTCATTTCCACGAGAAGATTGTTTATTTTTCTCCATTTCGTTTTTTCGGAAACGTACTGACTAAACGCTTCCCACGGATGTTTCCTCATGAAATCACTGAAAACTTCGGCTTCAATTTCCTGTTTGATCGTGATCAGTTCCTGATCGGAAAGAGCGTTAGTGCAGTTAATGACAAAATCAATCGCATCCCCTTTTTCAGATAATTTTTCGAAAAACTTAATCTCATCCCCGATTCTATTTTTTTGCTTCATTTCATCATAAAGCGGCGTGCCTGGGTAAGGCGTTGCGAAGAAGAAGCGATTGACGTGATTTCGGTAGGTATTAATCGCTTTGTACGTATTGACCGTTTCACGAACGGTTTCTTTCGTTTCGGGCGGTAAGCCGAGAATAAAGGTTCCGCCAGGAATAATGCCGGCTTTTTGAACCATTTTAACAGCCTCAACAATTTGTTCGGGGGTTTGATTTTTTTTGATGGCTTTCAAAACTTGCGCGCTTCCCGATTCGATTCCAAGTCCCATAAAATCGCAGCCGGCCGCTTTCATAATCTTTAAAAATTCAGGATCAATAATATTGCACCTGCCGGTAGCTGACCAAGTCACATTAATTTTATTCTTAATCATGGCCTCGCAGAATTCGATCGTCCTCTTCTTTCGGACCACAAACAGATCGTCGCTGATATTGATGTGGCCGACACCGTATCGTTCTTTCAATTCCTTAATTTCAGCGATGACGTTCGCAATGGAACGTTGTCTGACGGCTTTCTCGGTGTAGCAGAAGGTACATTGAAAGGGGCAGCCGCGCGTGGTGTAAATGCTAGCCGATCTTTTGGCCCTGAGAAAAGAAAAATGAGAGGGGTATTTTATATAAGTTTTTTCAACATTAAACAGGTCCCAAGCCGGGAAAGGCAGAACGTCAAGATTTTGGATGTCAGGCCGATGCCCCGTTTCAATGACTTTGTCTCCGTCCTTATAGACAATACCGGAGACGTTTGCCAAAGGCGTGTTGTTCTCATAGGCATCAATAATATCGAGAATCGTATCTTCTCCTTCACCGATACAACCAATATCGACGGCCGTAGCTGATATGAGGCTGTTAGGCGTCGAGCTGACAATTCCGCCTCCGACGACAATTTTAACAGCGGGTTTTATTTCCTTGATGAATTTGCAGGAGAAATCAATGAAATTCCAGCAAGTAATCATTCCGCCTGTTAAAAAATAATCGTAAGAACGGGTTTTAAGTTCCCTGATGTAGTCGTCCATGGGAAGATTATCCACATCCATGTCAATGACCTCGATATGATGTCCTGCCCGCTCAAGGACCGCAGCAATGTACATTAAGCCCAAGGGGAAGCCGACTTGAGACAACCGATAAGGGGGAGATACAATCAAAATGCGTTTAGAACGAGAGTTCAGGATGGATTCAATCATGGGAGCAAATGATAAGCAATACTTTGTATCTTGTCAATAGTGTTCACTAATATTCACTAATGGTTATTTGAAGACTATTAAGTGATCGACCAAAAAATCCGAAAATGAAGCGAGGTTATGCGAATTCACTCGCCCCTCGTTTTTCGGGGCCGCTATATTTATACAACTGGATTGCCGTCAATGCGTCAGGCCCGCCAAAGCGCATCAAATCACCCTTTCTGGCATAATGAAAAGGCAATAATTGGGCATCGATTTCTGCCAAAATTTGTTCCGTTATCTCAGGCTTCATATTGATGTAATGCAGTGTCCAGACTTGAGCAAATCGAGTCGATGTCATTGCGTCAAGAGCTTCTTGTAAGCTGTTAAAATAAGTCCCCTCCGGCTTAATTCCGATTCGCGTTAAGTAATACGTTGTTTGGTTTCCAACGCCCGCAATCGCGTCATTTTTTCCGCTGTGTTCGAATGAATATTGGAGCATTCCGCGATAATCTTCTTTATGCATCGGATCTGTGGGAATGCGTATCATATAGATATCTGCGATTAAAGAATAAATCACAAAGAATCCTACGACTAACTTTTGCAAACGCCCATTCTTAAGCCGTGTCATGGCATAGGCGATGAGAGAAAAGAAAATCGGAACCGCCCAGCATAAGTAACGTGCGTCGAGGCGGATAGGGTAAACACAAAGAAGAAAAAAGACGGGGAAAAAAATAGTGCTGAGTGATAAGACAAGGATTGATTTTTCTTTTCGAAAGAGGTCCGCCAAAGCTTTTAAACAAAGGCTCAACATGACCAACGTGAGAATAAAGGAAATCCAAAAAGCAAAAGAGTGTTTGGCAAGCTCTACAACACGTTGAATCGGCAGCATGGAATAAATCGGGCCGCAGATGTAATGCCAGAAAATGCCGAATGTTTTTTTTAACATATCCAATAGGCTGCGGTATGAAGCTAGTTTTGATGCGGACAAGATTTTTTCATCAAAGAGCGCTTGATAAATAATCAACAGAATGGAAGGGAGCGCAAAGAGAACTATCGAGCCTTGAACCCACACCCATTTCTTTTCGCGCTTCCAATCCTCAATTAATTTAAATAAGAGATAACTTGAGATGCCCAATAACCAAAACCACCCGTAATGTTCCGTATAGATCGTCAGAACCGCGAAGAGAGCATAAGCAAATTTCCAGAGTCTGCGCGCAGGATTATTCCGCGCCTTGAAGAAAAAGTAGGCCGCGAAGGTGGAAAAAAAAGCAAGCGTACTGTAACTGCGGATTTCATTTGAAAGATGCAAGAAGTAGGGGCAAATTCCGATCAGCGCGGCCGTGAGCAGGGCTACTTTACGGTCAAAGAGTTCCTTTGCCACGCCATAACTTCCCAAGATGACGAGAATATTCATGGCGTGCGACAGGCTCCGAAAAGACAATTCATTCACTCCGAACAGCTTGGTCCAGAGTGAAAGAAGAAATTGATAAGTCGGAGGATGACTCGTGGAGATTTCGCTGCGAATTATTTCGAAAAATGTTTTCTGCGAAGTTGCGATGCTGTACCATTCGTCGCCCCATATTGACTTTGAACTCATCCAAAGTGAAAAACGGATTAAAAAAACGGCCAGCGTAAACAGGCCGATGAAAAAATACTCGGGCAGGATTTTTTTTGAATCTTCGCTCGATCGCATCATTAGAGCTATTTTATGGAACTTGAAAAATAAAAAAAGTTTTACCCACTCGATAAAGCGGCGGTTTTCCCTTGAACCATGAAAAGGGATTCTTTTGCTGCATGACGTAAATACCAATCCCAAGCGCGTACATGCCGGGCTGCGGATGGATCAAGGCGCTGTCGTCCAGCGCTTCCCATGAGATTTTATAATAATCGTAAACATCCGGGTTCGGGATCTCATTTAAGATCTTAATCGATGGAATCTTTTTTGCGAGCACGAACTCCGCCAAAGCCTTGTTATCCTCTCCCCAATTGGACGGCATGAGTTTCGCGCCTCGCTCAATCGTGCCGACCGCTTCATTAAAATAAACGAGGTGGTCGGGAGCGGTTTGCAGTGTGCGAAGCGCAAAAAGTAAGAAAGCAACGGAAAGCCCCGCTGACAGAGTTGTCTTTAAAAAACAAGATCTCAGGTTCGCAAGCGAAGCGCCCACAAAACCTCCCAGCAAACATAAAAAAGGATAAATGGGAAGAATGTGCCGCAATCCAATATTTATCTTATGGGCCATCGCGGAACCGAGGAAAAAAACCACGGGCACAAGGAGGAGGGCCTTGATAAGAACCGGTCTGCGAGAACCCAAAAGCAGCAGCGTGCCAAGGCCTGAAAGCAGGAGCAGCAAAAGCGGCGTTTTAATCGCCATCACAAAAGGAAAGTATCGCCAATCCGAGGTAATGAAGGACCCCGGAACATACGAACCATGCCCCTTATCGAAATGACTCAGGACGATTCCGAGGGGCCTCATGAAGTTGCTGAAGCCGACGAAACGGTGGAGTTTATAAACAAAATCGGTGTAACCCAAAACAATCACGAGTGCGGCAAAAATCCAAACGGTGACATAGTATTTCGCAAGCCGGATACTGAAATCGGAGGCAGGCCGTCTCGCGGCGAATAAAGAAAGGCCGGTAAACACAAGCGTGCCCATGAGGGCAAACGAGGCCATCGAAACGCCATATTTTTTCTTCAACTTCCAGGAAAAGACCGCACAAAGCGCCGCACCGGCCAAGATCAAAATCCGAAAGAGAATGCTCCGCCGCCGGGAGGAGGCTAACCACGGCATTTCGCGGCCCATAAGATAAAGCGCAAGAAGTAAAAAAGGTCCGAAGAGGACCATAGCCGCCTTTTCTCCCAGGGCATTCGCCACAAGAAAAAGTGCCAAGGCGGAAACGATTTTTTGAAAACGGGCGGAAGGATTCGGGATTGCCTGAGCGTCGCGTGGAGAGAAATAGTAAAGAAAGAACAAACAGGAAATGACGGGGATCAAGATCAAACTGCTGATTTTCGACATGAACGCCAATCCGCAGGCGATGCCCGCAGCCGTGGCGCGGCCGGCGCACGGGGCGTCAAAGAATTTCTTAAGCGCGTAAATCGAGAAGAAATAAAAAACGGTCAGGCCCATATCGGTCATATAAAGACTGCCGTTGCCGATCACATCAGGAGTGAAAACAAAAAGGCCGAGCGCCAAAAGAGCTCCCCGCCCTCCGTAAATCTCCCGGCCGAAGCGAAAAATTCCATAACCCAACATCAGCGTCAGGAAGATGATGGATAAACGCTCCAAAAAAAGAATGAGCTGAGGATCATTCCCCATTTTGTAAAGAAAGAGGGCGCCGGTCTTGGAAATGTCAACCGCATTGTATCCAGGAAGGCGGACGTAATTTTTAATGGGAAAATGAGGCCGTAAAAAAAGAAGCGGGAGGGCGCCAAGCTGGATACTTAGAGGCGGATGTTCGCCGAGGAATTCGTAATTATTGTAGCGAACGATGGGGTATCCGCTTCCATTGTAATACGTTTCATCGATTGTCTGCCCTAGTGTCCACGCACTATACAAACATTGCCCCAATAATCCCAATAGAAGAAGCGCGGCGCCAATCGAAGTGATTTTATTCCCGAGCGGGACGGGCATCGTCTTATTCATGTTTGTAAATCCTCAAAATGGCGGGCCGCTTTTTCTTCTTTTTAGAGAGAATACGTTCGAGCAAGCTGCACCTATTCATTCCGTCAACTGTTCCAATCTGCCTAATTTCTGTATTGCCCGACAGATCGAGATTTTCAACCGTAATGTAGTATTTGTAACCATTTTTTGAGTAAAGTTTAAAATTGTCGAATGTGTTTTGACCAAGCGGCACCCTATTCCAACCGTCGTAGCTGATTCCAAGATCGGCATAGAAAACATGGTTTTTGATGGGCGCTTCGATTTGATTATTCTGAATGCCTGCATAAAATTTTCCGACTTCAAGGTTGTCTGAAACTTTTTGATTCTTCAGATCTTCTAAAACCATCCTTGCGGACTCCAATAAGTAATTGAATTTTCTCCCCAGATTCAGGCGAAGCGATATTATGTTCTGTGAGTTTTCATAAACGCTGAATCCGACAGAGACGACCCACAGAAGCAAGAGTCCTAAACCCCAAAATTTGCCCCCCTCTTTTATGGCGCAATAGGCAAGGCGAGTGAGCAAAACAATGATCGGAGCCATCGTGCCGCTAAAATATCGAGGATCCGCTTGAAACATTCCAAGGAAAGGCATCTCCACAAGAAGCCAAATCGTGCAGATCCGTATGAGTGAATGATCCCAGAAAGAAACTGCGAATTTATTTTTTAGGATCCCTCTTGACCATCCTAAAAATCCAAGCGAAATGAGGATAGACCAGAGTAAGAAAAACCCGAGCGTTCTTGCTACGGATACGGGAAAAACGTGCTCCCAAGAGAAAAAGGCGGATACTGCTTCATTGTCGTATCCGCAATCATAATTTCGAAAAAAAAGTCTGGTGATTGTTCCAAGATTAAAATGAGCGCTGGGGAAGGCCCCGCTATTTAGATTTGTTATTGGAACGATCTGGAATGCAACAAAAGCCATAGCGGCATTCAATAGAAACCATTTAAAAGGGGCCTGCCGCCAAGATCGAAAAGAAATCAGGGAATAGATGAAGGCGATCAACGGAAGTGCCAGCATGGATTCTTTGGCCTTGATGCCTGTCCAACCGGCGGCAAATAGCGTTAGAAGCAGCCAAGCGAATTGTTTTTGGGAACCCTCTTCTCGAATATTCTTTTGGATCGTGTGAAAAATCAATGCCCCGAGAAAGAGAAAAAAATAACAAAGCGTCGCGGCATCGGCGATCCAAAGAGCGTGCAGGTAGTGAGCGGGAACAAAAAGAAACACAAGCGTCCCAAGGACAGCATAAGGCCAAGGAACGACCTCGATTAAGAGAAGAAAGATAATTGAAACGCATCCCGCGAAAAAAATCCCCTTCGTCAAAAAATACATGGCGAAAGGACTTAACCCAAAAAATTGCTGGGACAGCTTGAGCAGGATTGCGCTCAGAACTCTCTTAGTATGAATTCCGTCCAGCGCATCGGTTTGGCCGTCCCAATGCGGGTTAAGGGACCAAGGCCTAAAAAAAGTGGACAGGTACGTGTCCCAAGGGATTTGACGGGCAGTAAGCGTTTTATACCAATCATCAAGGTCGCTTGCAGGCATCCCTTGAAAAAGAAAAACACACCATACCAAAGCCAAGCAAAAAAATAATCCTGGGACGATGGAAACGCGCCGGGGAGACGAATTTTTTATCATGGCTTAGCGGCGGCGGGAATATTTCTTGGAGGTGTCGTGAAAAACGTAAGGCCATACGCCGCAAGGATGCAAAAGATCGGCTCTAAGGGAAATCGGTACTTACGGTGCCCCAAAGTCAGACAGATGATCGAAAGATAATACAAAATTGTGAGGAGCAGGCAGCCCAGTCCCGGTTTCCGCGGAATTTGTGCTTTCGAAAAAAAGAAAACGATCACTCCGAAGATGGCCAATAAGAAAATGACGCCGTAAAAATCGTTATCCAGTTTATCGATCTTGCCGATTAGTTTTTCCGAGGGCCGCGTACGACCGGAACGGATCGTATTAAAATTATCCTTCACGATCCACCCTTCCCTGGAAAGGCCAAGCAAATAGACGCCTCGTCCAAGCGCTTTTTGAATGAAGATCGACGGATTTTTTTTAATCCAGCGCCACGCGGCGGCTTTTCCGGCGCGGTTTGATTCAACTTCTGTTTTTGCCTGCAAAAAGGCGGCATCTCCTCCTTGTTCTAGAGTGGGATAGACGGGATAACGGACGTCGCTTGTGGAATTGTTTGAATAATAGAACGCTCCCCCGACATACGTGGAGTAAAGGATCGGATCCCCCATTTTATAATAATTGCGGATGGCCCACGGCAAGGCGACTAAAAGGATGATTGCTTGGACGGCAAAGAGTCTGAAAAAGGCCTGGCCGTAATTTTTTTTGAATAGAAACCACATCAAAAAAGGAACAAGCCCCATCGTAAACGAATAGGTCCTGAAGTGAGCCCCGACCGCGAAGAGGATTGCGGCCCAAAGGACTTTGATCCAGCCGGCTTTCTGATAGTCAAGGATCAAGAGAAGAATACCCGCGAGCCAGATGGGAATAAAAACATGTTCTTCTAAGACGATCCGGCTTGCAAAAATGGAAGTGGGATAAATGGCAACGAGAAAAGCGGCCAAAAGCCCGACGAATTCACTGGCCGCGGCAGCGCCGATCCGGTAAACGAGCCACAGCGTGAGGAGGGTCAGGAAAAGGTTTATGACGGCGACAAGGTCAAGATTCTCACCGAAAAATTTAAAGATCACGGCAAGTACTAATGCGTAACCGATCGGCCGGTTCGCACTCGGAACCCCTTCGGCAGTGATATAACCTTTCCCATTGGCCAGATCGCGTGCGTGATTGATCATAAAAGTATCTTCGGTTCCGGCGGCAGGCGGACTATACGGCGACCACATCACCCACGCAAGGCGAAGCGCAAAACCGATAAAAAGGATGAAAAAAAGCCACGTTCGAGGTGAGATTTTTAAAAAAAACCCTTTGCTTTTTTCAATGATCCCAAATTGACGAAGAAGAAAAAATCCGAGAAGGATGCCTGCGGTGATCGATCGAACCGCAGCCCCGCTGTGTAAAAAATATTTATAAAATGCGTTCCAAAGGATCATGCCCTATCCTATTTCTTAACCGGCGCCTTATACTTGATTGCCAGAACCGTCGTCCCAAAGTTTAGATGAAGGTGCGAGAGTGAGAAAAAAAGATCATCGATGAATTTAGGCAACACTTTATGTTTCATATTAAAAATTTTTCGCAGATAAAGAATAGGGACAAGGAACCAAAAAAGATAACCGGTCTGGAAGTCGGAAAAGTCATTGGCATGATATCTTCTACGATGACCCACGAGACGGTCGTAATCCCCATATAAACACCGGTAAGCAGGAACCGTAACGATGACTTTCTTTCTTGCGACTCGCATGAGCTCAGCTAAGGCCTTCCGATGGTGGCGGCCGACGTGTTCCAGCACGTCCGAGCAGATAACCGTATCAAAGCTGTTATCGGGATAAGGCAATTCCGGAAGGCCTTCGTCTATGTTTAACGCATTTTCAATGACGTGGCTTCCGCAGCCCACATTGATGCAGGTTCCCTCAATCATAGATTCAAGTAATTTGCGTTTATAGCGGAAGTAAAAATTGATTTGATGATCAAGCCATTCTTCGTTTAGTTTATCCATGGGCGCACCTAAAACGACGTTTCCTATGAGCAATAACAAGGATGGTGAATTGAAACCAAGAGGAATTGCACATTATCATCGCTAAATAATCGCTAAAAAATACAGGCAATAAGCATTTAAAAATGACCTTCAAGCCTTGCGGCGCAAACCCACGACTCCCCCCATGATGAGACCGAGGAGCGGCAGCACCATTCCATACGATAGATAGGCCGGTTGAAATGTAAACTCAACCTCATGTTGCCCGCTCGGGATAGCGATCTTCCGGAACGTCCCTTCAAATTTAGTGATAGGGGTTTTTACACCATCCACATACGCGAACCATCCAGGATAATACTGATCGGTCAGCACAAGCTCATTGGGAATGTTTGTTTGAACATTTAAGCGGACAAGATGCGGTGAGTATTCATTGACGGCGACGGAACCGGCTTCTCCCTCCGAAATAAGAAAGGCCCGCTCCTTAGAAAATTTATTTCTAAAAATATTGCAGCGAGCCGTCTGATAAACGTGCTCGTAATGTTCCGGAGGGAAAGCCTTCGTTCCTTTCGATAAAGGAGCGATTAAATATTTGATGTTTGCTAAATCGAGAAGTGTTTTATCTCTAAGGGTTCCGATTTCTCCGACAAGGCGCCCCCGCGTTCCCCCTTCCACCGTCATACGCAGCATGTAATCATTGTAGTCTTTGATCACGACGGACCGGAGGCATTCCGGCGACGAGAGGCCATAAATAAGCTGCGTTTCGGGGCGCAGGATGACATTGCGCAGGTCGTTGGCTCCGGCATCGGCCGCTTGCGGAGAACTGTCCTGCAGCGCCATAACCCGGAAAATAGTTTTATCCTTTTTAATGAAATCCGCTTCTTCCTTTAACGGCGCGAGATATTCCGGCGCATAAAAACTCATCGGATGAAAGATTTTTGCATCGAGCAGGAGCAAACCAAAACAAGCGATAAAAAAAGACGTCTTTCCGATTTTTTCGGTTAAGCGGCCGTATAAGACCGCCATCGAACTCAAAATCAAAAAAACGGGAATAGTAAAATAAACATTGTGAGGAGAAGACCAAAGCTTCAAAAAATGAACCGCCTGCGCAATCCTTTGGGCGTAAAACTCAGGCGCTTGATGGAACTGCTGCGAAGAAAATAAAGGGGGCAGCCATTGATTTAAAAGCGGCTCGGCCGGGCTTCCTTTGAAATGGAAGGCAGCGTAAATGAAGAAACGAAATAAAGAGGCCAAAACGACGAATACCGCAAGACCGATGAAAAGCTTTTTGATGCGGCCCAGATCAAACTCAGAAGATAGTTTCGTTTCCGAGAGGTAGCCGAGGGAAATAGCCGCTAAAATCGAGGCCAAAAATAGCAGGATGAAGCTATAGGCGGCGCCAAAAAGCGACCCACTGCTTGCCAGGCCGATTAAGGGAATGCGCTTCATGATGGGATAGAAAACCGGGCTTAAAATCGGAATAGCCAAGAGGAGAAAAAGCGAGATCCCTAAAAGGGTTTTTTCAAAAAGCTTGAGATTTCTTTTAAAAAAAAGGCAGGTTACGGCGAAGAAAGGGAAAATGCCGTAATAAGAAAATGCGCTGAAACGAACATTGACAAAATTCAAAAGATAATTTTGCAAGGCAGCAAGCATTCGTCCTGGAATGACATTCAGCGCCGGATCTTGGGAGTTGTGGATAAAGTGGGGCCAAAAAAGGTGGAGATATTCCCAGGGAAAGACGGAAAAAACTTCCCTATCGGCGACATTCGCCCGGGCGGATAAATCGAGAATTTCTTTGACCCGTAGAATTTGCGGTGAAAGAAACAGGAATACCATCAGGAAAGGAAATAACGCGATAAGCCACAAATGAAAATTAAAATTGCGGTGAAGGCCAAAGTGAACGGCGATATAGCTGAAGAGGAAAAGGGCCGCGCAGATAGCCGGTTGCGGAACCGTGCTCAAGGAAAAAATAAGAAAGGATAATGCAAAGATCAATCCCGCTGAATAAGTTCGTAATTTGACGAGGCGATCGGCCTGAAGGAAGGATAGAACGAATAAAAAATAGCAGGCAAAAATAATATCAACGTTTAATTGCGCAATCGCACCGATGAGGCCTCCCAAGAATGCCGGGAAAAACTTTTCGAGCCTGCGCAAAAGATAAAGGGAAAGAAACCAGCCGGAAAGGACAAAATTAAGGATCTTGACTAAATTCCAGACCATTTTGGTCGGCAACAAAAAAAGAAGCAAATGATGCAACGCCAGAGGGCTGAATGCAATCCAATCCGGAGTTCCAAAAGCAACGTCCGGATTCCAAAGAGGGAAAAGCCCTTGAGATATCCATCTTTTGAAAAAGACAGCCATCGACCATTCATTCCAGCCATCGCCGAGGATAATCGATACCTTTGTAAGGGCCGGGATATAAAATAATACGGCGACAAGAGAATACATGCCGAGTAACTGCGCCGCCCGAGCCGTGAAATAATTTTTGGTCATCATGATCGCCAGTTTCTAATTTTTATCAGAGGCATCGGGATAAGGTATCGGTCGAACAAGAATTTAACATAGAAGAAAAGGATATCCAAACACTATAATGGCAGGCGATAAATGTCCCCTTGACAGGTTTATCGTTGTGACGGTACTTTAGTCAAAAAAATGAAATGTGAAATGGGTCTCGATTCCAAAATATGGGTTGCAGGACGTACCACTCTTGCTGGAAAGGCGTTGGTGAAACGGCTTGCAGCTTTGGGATACCGGCAGCTTGTCGGTCGTGATACCGCAGAACCAGATGGGATGAATGGAGCAGCCGTAGAACGGCATTTGGAACTCTTCCGTCCTGAATTTATTTTTGCCTTTGCCGGACATTCGGCGGGCATTCTCGCGAATCAACGCAGGCCTGCCGAACTCATGCGTGAAAACCTTTTGGCGGCGAGCCATATCTTGGAAAGCGCTTATCGAATAGGCGTTAAAAAACTTCTTTATCTTGCCAGTTCCTGTATTTATCCGCGCCTGTGTCCGCAACCGATGCGGCCGGAACATCTGATGACCGGCGCCCTTGAACCGACGAGCCAATCGTATGCCACGGCGAAACTTACCGGCATTGAACTCTGCCGTGCTTACCGGAAGCAGTACGGCGCTTCGTTTATTTCCGTGATCCCAGCCGATGTCTTCGGCCCGGAAGATGATTTTGATCCGGAGGCATCTCACGTTGTGCCGGCGCTGATTCAAAAAATACACAAAACCAAAACGGAAGGAAGTAAGACGATTACTCTTTGGGGAAGCGGTGAGCCTGTACGGGATTTCATTTTCAGCCGCGACTTGGCAGACGCTTGCATCTTCTTGATGAGTCACTGGAAAGGTGAAGATATCGTCAATATAAGCGCCCATCAACCGCACTCCATACGAAATATCGCTCATTTAATCGCAGAAGTTATTGGGTACAAAGGCGAAATCCGTTTTGATATGAAAAGTCCCGATGGGACACCCGAGAAGCGCCTGGATGCGGCGTCGATTTTTGAAGCAGGCTGGAGGCCTGCGGTTAAGATACAAGATGCGCTGCGGGAAACATATAACGTTTTCCGTAACTCTTCAATGGCACAATTGTGAAATTTAAGACTTAGCCGTAGAATCGACAATCATCTTGGCGAAAGGGAAACTGCAAGTGAAGCCAGGAGAAACGGCATTGAGGATGTGCGTGCTCCACTTATCCCCTTCCACGACAAAATCCATGACAAGTTTGCGGGTTCTTGTGTCGAGGAGTTGCGCCCGTATTCCGGGACGCGTCCATTCCCGGAAACCTTTCACGTCGATGGACTTGACCAGTTGCGCCGCAAGCCCCGCAAAATAACTGCGGTTGTATTTTTGAACTTCCTCAAATGCAAGATCGCGGAACCCAAAAGAGTTCAATGCGAAGAGTTGGGCCTGATGCGCTATAATCTCAAGCATTTCTGATGCGTTGAAGCCCGCTGCGCCGCTATAATTTTCCCGCCAAAACGCCGGAATCGCCGTCGGTCCGATTTTGATCGCGCCATCGACAGTGATCGTAAAGTGAACTCCCAGAAAAGGATTTTTTAGATTAGGAACGGGATAAATATTTGTCCGAACAGGTTTATCGCTGCCGCAATATTTCAAATAGGCTCCTTTAAATGGAAGAATGGTGTAGTGCTGCGAATAACCAAAGTCTCGGGCGATTCGATCCGCGTAAAGGCCTGCGGCGTTAATGAGACGCTTTGCCTCAATCACCCGTTTAGAAGTCTGGATCTTGTTGGTGGAGATTCGTTTCACATAAGACTCGACAAAACAGATCCGCACGCCTTTTTTGATCAGCTCTTTTTTAAGGCGCTGGCTGACTTCAACCGGATCGACGGTTGCGGTGGCGGGCGAATAAAGCGCGCGTTGACAGGTTCTGGCGTTTGGGTCAATTTCAGCCAGTTCATGCTCGCTGATGATTCGAACGTCAACGCCGTTCGCCTTGCCGCGTTTCTCGAGTTCATAAAGATCAGGAATTTCATCCCGGGTTTGAGCGACAACAACCTTATGACATTCATTGATGCGAAGCCTGTTTTCTTGACAATATTTCCGCAGCGCCGCATTTCCATCTCGAGTCAATTTCGCTTTAAGAGAGTCGGCGGAGTAATAAAATCCGGCGTGAAGGACGCCGCTATTTCTTCCGCTGCTATGACTTGCGACATCGGATTCTTTGTCGATCATCGTGATGTTCGCCGCGGGATAACGTTGATTGAGTTCTCGTGCAACAGCTAATCCGATAATACCGGCGCCGATGACAAGATAGTCGCAGGACTCAGATTGCATAAAGCTCAAGTTGAATCGGAAACCGCGAAGGATGGTTTTTTGAAGAATGTCGCTTCAAACATTCCCGTAAACTGTATTACGGATCATTGTGAAACCCTTGATCAATTCCTGAATACCGAAATCAAGGGAATGAGTTGTTTTAAAGCCCGCCGATTCGAGTTTTGCATTAGAAACAATGTAGTTGCGCTGATCGGGGTCTTTTCCGACCGGGGCATCAAGAAATACGAAATTCGGAACATATTTCTGAATGCGCTGGCAAAGCTCTTTTTTGGATAAATTCGCTTCCGAAAGGCCGGCATTGTAGATCTGCCCCTTCATTTTTCCGAAATTCTTGATGCCGAAAAGGAAGACACGGCTCACGTCGCGGATATGAATATAATTGCGCTTGAATGAACTTTCAAAAAGCACCACAAAGCGGTCGGTCACGGCCCGGTAAACAAAGTCATTCACAAGCAGATCCAACCGCATACGAGGAGACATTCCAAAGACCGTCGCCAGACGCAAGCTGACTGCGTTAGCGTGCTGCATCAATGCCTTTTCGATCTCGACTTTATCGAGGGCATATTTTGAAATCGGATGAAGCGGCGATTCTTCCGTACAAAAATTATTCGCGTCTCCCGATCCATACGCGCTATTGGTTGTCGGCATCAGAATCATCTGATCCTTGCTGACATTCTTGAGCATCATGAGCACGGCATCATGATTTGTGGAAGTGGCGCCAAGCGGATCCTTCGAGCATAGCGGAGCCCCTACGAAAGCCGCCAAAGGGATCACGACATCGGCTTTGGATAAAAGAGGTTTTATCGTGCTCTCCAGTCGTACGTCTCCACGGACAATTTCAAAGCCGGGGTGATGGCACGCGTGGGCTAAACTATTCTGACGATACATGAAATTGTCCAGGACCGTCACTTGATGCCCTTCCGCTAAAAGATCCGGCACTAGAACAGAACCTAAATAACCAGCGCCTCCTGTAACAAAAATTTTCACGTCAAACTCCTCTGGATTATTTAGTTCTGCAATCTTCGCAATTACAGAACTCAAGTTAAAATGTTCAAGTCGTTAGAATGGACGGAGATCGAAGATAGTCTTCCGGAACTCCGATATCGATAAAACGCCCTTTGCAAACATATCCAAAGAAACGTGAACCGCCTGTAAATAATGCCGGCAAGATATCTTCCTCAATCGAGAGTTTCACATTCGGCTTACCCATGAAAGCGGACAATGACGCCGGATTGACTAAATAAACACCGCCATTGATCCACTGCCCAGATTGCTCGTCTGAGCAAAGCGCGGCAATGCGGCCGTCCTTATCTATTTTCATTCCCATATAACGTTTTTTTTCCTCAGTTTTGAAAAGCGAAAAAGTCCAGTCCGCCTTGTGATCGGAATGAAAACGTATGAATTCCGCTAACGGAACTTCAAAAAAGGTGTCGCCGTTCAGCAAGAGAAAGGGAACGTCCTTCTCCAATTTTTTGATTGCAAGCAACAATCCCCCGCCGGTTCCCAAAGGAGTTTCTTCAACGACGTATTCAACTTGCGCTTGCCGGTATTTTTTACCGAAGTGTTTCATGATGACTTCCCGGCGCCAGCCGACGGAGAGAATAAAATGACGAATTCCTTGTTGAATCCAATAATCGATCGGATACTCGAGGAACGGACGGCCCTTAACGGGCGCCATGGGTTTGGGGAGATTTTCCACAACGCCTCGTAACCGTCTGCCCAATCCCCCGGCCAGAATGACCGCGGACTTCACCGGGGAATTCTTCATGCTGAATTAAGGACAGCGCAGATCGCATCGATTTCTTCATCGCGCAAAGTTGGAAAATTGCCAATGTAGAAACCATAAAAATGGATATGTTCAATCTCAGGGAATTTAAGACGGCAGTCTTTGGGCGCAATATTCTTTAAGTAGGGCTGACGGAGCTGGTTTCCGCCGCCGGAACTGCCGCGGCGAAACTCCATCTCTGCATTCCGCATTTTTATCATGAGTCGCTTGACGAATTCATCATCGGGTTTCTTCAGAATCAAATTGAAAGCATAGTTGCTGCATCCTTCCAATTTAAAATCGGTCCGGAATTTTTTAGGATCAATCTTCTCAAGAAAGCGTTTAAGATTGTGGTTTCGACGTTTGACATTCGCATCTAAACGTTTTAACTGGCTACGACCTAAGATGCCTCCCATCTCGGTATTGCGGACGTTGTAAGCAGGAAACGCAAAGATGAAATCCGGATGCAATTCGGGATTCTCTTCTCGGTACTGTGAACTGATTTTGGGATCCGTGGATTCCCGAATCATTCCATGCGAACGCAGCATGAGCGCTTGTTGATAAACCAACTCATCATTCGTGCAGATCATACCCCCTTCAATCGTGCTCAAGTGATGCGCATAATAAAAAGAAAAATTGGAGATCCAGCCGAAAGTCCCCAATTTGATGCCGTTATGCGTAGCGCCATGAGACTCACAGACATCCTCGAGAAGTGGAATATTGCGTTTTTTTAATTCAGCGAGCAATTCATCGGTCAAGCCATCAAAGCCTTGAACATGAGTGAGAAAAACCGCTCGCGTCTTGCCGTTCAGTTTGGCGACGGCCTGTCGTGGGTTCATGGCTAAACTCTGCGGGTCAATATCCACAAAAACCGGTTTGAAGCCATTCAGCATGACCGATGCAATGTCAGAAATCCAGGTAAGAGGAGGAACAATGACTTCCCCTCCTTCAGGATAACGAATTTTGAGTATCGCCATCGTCAAAAGATTCGACGATGCGCCCGAGTTCACAAAGACACTGTGTTTTACTCCCAGCCATTGAGACCATTCGGCTTCAAAGGCCCTTATATGGGCGCCATTGGTAAGAATCGGGTCATCTTGTTTGAGGAATTGAATCACCGCATCTAAATCTTCGCGGAGGATGTTGTTTCGCATCAACGGAAATTTCATGAATGGCTCCAAAAATTAAAGCAAGAAAGGATTAACATTTTAGGCTGATTAGAAAGGCCCTTTAAATTCACAGACCTGAAAGTCATGACGTTCTTTCGGAAGCCAGTCGTCGGTCTGAGCGCCAAACACAAGCTTATAGGCTGCGGAAGCAATACTGCGGGAATTGGGGTAAAAATGAGCTTCAAGCGAGGGTGACGTCGGACAAGTCACGGGAGCGAAACCCATTCGTCGAATGCGAATGTCGGCGCTGCCCTCGAAATACTGCGCGACTTGGGCAGCGATCTCTGCTGCGGCTCCGCAGGTCGTCCAACCGTTATCCACAATAACCAATCGGCGAGTTTTTTGAACCGAGGCGTAAAGGGTATTTAAGTCGAGAGGATTTAACCAAATAGGGTCGATGACTTCCGCTTGAATACCGACAGTTTCAAGGTAGCTGCGTGCTCGAATACATTCGAGCTGCATATGAGAGATACCCACGAGCGTGACATCTTTGCCTTCTGCGGTGATTCGCGCCTTGCCGGGGAGCACTTCATAGGCTGCTTCCGGCACGGGTCCTTTTTGATAATGCAAGAACCGGTGCTCCACGTAAATGACGGGGTTGTCGTCGCGGATCGCTGCGATCAAACATCCTTTGGCATCATGAGGATTTGTCGGAGCGACCACCTTTAATCCAGGAACATGCATAAAAAATGAGTGCAATGCTTGCGAATGCTGCGCGCCCTGTCCCCAACTGCGTCCAATCATAGCGCGAACGACGAGGGGAAGAGAAAATTGTCCGCCAAAGGCGTAACGGGTTTTGGCGGCCATATTGATTAATTGATTCATTGCCAGCATCAGAAAATCCATGCGGATGTGAACATGCACCGGCCGCAGGCCTGCTAAGGCCATGCCGATGGCTGCCCCGGTCATCGCCTCCTCGGAAAGCGGTGTGCCGAAGACGCGATCGGCGCCATATTTTTGCGGCAAGCCGCGCGTGGTTCCCTGAATTGCCTTGGGATCATCTACATCCAGTCCAAACACAATAACGGACTTGCTGCGTTCCATTTCCTGATCCAAGGCCTCGCGCACTGCGTCAACAAAGCCGATCTCGCGCTCACGCGCCACGGACAGAGCAGGCTTAAATCCCGAGGGCGCATTGTCCTTAAAGACATCGGTGTAAAGCTCGACGGCTTCGGGAAACGGACTTTCCTCCGCGAACCGAACGGCGGCCTGAATTTCCTTATCGATTTCCGCTTCAATTTCAGCGCGGCGTTCTGAGAAAATTTTTTTGCCGATAATTTTTAGTTCATCGCAGTCCTTCCATTTTTGGACATCCTCAAGGCTGCGATAGCCGAGACTGAAATCATCCCCCGGCCCTACGTGTTCCTTCCAGCGACAGGTCATGCATTCGATGAAAAACGGACCGCTCTTGCCTGCGCGAATCGCTGCCGCCGCGCTTTTTGCGCGGGCATGAATTTTAGCCGTGTCGTTACGATCGATTCGTACGGCCGGTATGCCATGAGCGCGCACGATGCCTGTGATTTTCGCCAAGTGCTGGCGTTGGCGCTGGTAGGTGTGGATCGCGAGCAAATTATTTTCGCAAATAAAAATGACAGGCAGGTTTTTAAGCGCCGCAAAATTGAGGCTTTCATGGAAGACGCCTTCTTCCGCGGCGCCGTCTCCCAAAAAGACCGCAACGATATTTTTTTCACGGCGTTGTTTTAAGGCATAGGCATAACCGACGGCTTGCGGAATCGTGGTGCCCACCACTCCGGATGTGCCCATCATGCCCCTTGCGGCATTGGCAAGGTGCATGGAGCCTCCCTTACCCTTCGAGCAACCCGTAGCCTTGCCGTACAACTCGGCGAAAAAACCCTTCAGGTCGCCGGTCTTCGCAAGATAAAGCGCGTGACTTCGATATGTCCCGAATACGACATCGTCCTTCTGCAGCGCCGCGCAAACGCCGACCGATACGGCTTCCTGTCCGATGGAAAGATGGACCGGGCTTTTGATTTTGTCGGAGGGATAAATGCGCACAATTTCTTCTTCGGCTCGGCGGATAAGATAAAGGGAACGGTAAATGGTTTCTATATCCATGGCCTCAATCGGACGCCGCCACAGCGCTTCAAGCACGTTTGCGGGTAGGTTGATAAATAATCACTTGGCTCCCGGAGTTATCAAATTCGAAAGGGACATAGATGAGATTGTGAAGGCATTTGCGGACCTGTAACTGCAATTCTGGTTTTACGAAGAGAAGTAAGAATCCGCCACCGCCTGCGCCAAGTATCTTTCCACCGAGAGCGCCCGCATCTTTGGCGTCCTTGTAAATCTTATCGATTTCCGGATTCGTCACTCGGTCCGACAATCCGCGCTTAAATTTCCAATTTTCATCCAGGAGCTTTCCAAATTCATCGATTGAGACATCCGGATCCTGAAGAATATGGATGGCTTGATCCACCATCGCTTTCATGGCTTTAAGTTCAATCTCACATTTTTTGAAATTATCGATCTTGGTTTTTGCGATGTCGGAAGCGATCCTTGAAAAGCCCGTAAAGAAAAGCATCATGTGGTTTTCCAGCTCTTCGAATCTTTCGCCTGAAAGTATGACGGGCGAAACATCAAAAGTATCATTGGGATGGAACTCGATCCGGTTGAAACCGCCAAACGCAACGGAAATTTGATCCTGGGAACCTACATGTTCACGGATCATTTTCTGCTCAATAAAAATGGCCGTAGCAGCCAATTTTTCTTTTGACATGTATCGGCCTCGCAAGGCGCTGAGAGCGTGGAGCAACCCGACCGTGAATGCCGAACTAGAGCCAAGCCCTGATCGCGCGGGCAGATCGCCGTCGTGATGGATCTCCATACCTTTCTCAACGCCCGCCCATTCGAATACCGCTTTGACTGCAGGGTGTTTAATCTCGGCTATTTCACGCACAA
Source organism: Candidatus Omnitrophota bacterium (assembly GCA_023247035.1). Classification (GTDB taxonomy): domain Bacteria; phylum Omnitrophota; class Omnitrophia; order Omnitrophales; family Aquincolibacteriaceae; genus JAHFHG01. The sequence continues at coordinate 22,646 of JAHFHG010000011.1, read as the reverse complement.
TTTCGGTTTGGGAATAAACGATACGATGTTTGTATGAAAAAAAAGGCGGCAAATGACGGCAGCTGATATAGCAATATTTGTCGATTGCAGTAGCAAGAACGACGCCCCCATGCTCTTGAAACCAAGCCGGATAATCGGTCCCGCCGCCGAAAAAGGATATCCTAAACGGGGTTCTGGTAATGATCATGATCGTATGAAGATTTCACGCAAGGCGGACGCTGCTTTCTTCGAGGATTTTGCGTTTTAATTTGAACCGAGTCATTTCTTGAATATGAGCGACAACATCATCGCCGAATTTGCGTTTGACCATCGACAGGTAGGAAGGATGAATGAAATACTTGATAAAAGCGGAATCCCTGAAGCGCAAAACTTCCGCGCTGGTCAGCGTCTCGGTCCGCAAAGGATGGCACTCGTAACTATGCTGAGAATATCCGATCCAAGAATCGGGAAGCTCCCACCCCTTCTCGAGGGCGAGTGAGTAAAGCTTGGATCCCGGATAGGCCATCGCGCAGTAAAAATTGGCGAATTCGCAATTGCACTCAAGCGCCAGATCGAGAGTTTCCTGCATCGAGTCATGCGTATCATCGGGAAGCCCGAAAATGTAATTGCCGATTACGTTGATTCCGGCGTCCTGGGTTTTACGGACAATTTTAATAATGTCTTCGTATCCAAAGCGGCCTTTCTCGACGCCGTCCCGGACGTGATCGCTGCCTGATTCGATCCCCAGCGCCAACCACCGGAAGCCTGCGCGTTTAAGCTTCTCGAGCATTCCATCCTTGATCGTATCGATCCTCGCATAGGCCCAAATGTTCAGATCGTAGCCGCGCGCGATAATGTGGTCACAGATTCCCTCGACATGCGCCCTATTGAGAACGAACATTTCATCGACAAATTTGATGTTCCTGACACCGTATTGATTCACGAGGGTATCGATCTGGGCAATCACAGAATCCGGCGACCAAAGACGGTAGGAAGGTTTCCCAAAAGGCGCGTTAATACAACAAAAGGTGCAGGAGAAAGGACACCCCAGACCCGTGTGCATGGACGCGTAGGGCTGACGCGCGTGAATATCCTCGAAGCAATGCCAATTATGAGCCCTGTATTTACTCATCGGGAGAAGATCCCAAGCCACAGCGGGCATTTCGCCGTCAAGATCAGCCATCAGAGGGCCCGGGGCATTGGACATGATGACGCGGTCACTCCAATACCATAAACTGGGAATCTTTTGGAAATCCGCATCTCCCTCTTTAGCGCCGGCTTTGAGAGCTAAGAGCGTCTGCAGGATCGTCTCCGGGCCTTCCCGATCGCAAACAAAATCGATCGCTTCTTCTTTCATCGTGCGTTCAGGAAGAGCGGCTGGGTGCGTGCCGGTCATCATGATCTTAGAGTTGGGATCGATTTCTTTTAGCGCGCGACACGTTTCACCCGCGGCCGTCATGTTCTGAGTAGATGCGGAAGGCTGAAAACCATAAACCACCATCACGATTAGAATGGGAAAATATTTTTCGGAGATTACTTGCGCTGCTCCCTCCGGACTCAGATTGTCGGCCGGCGCGTCAACGAGCGCGACGGAAAGTCCTTTATTCCGGAGATAAGTCGCAAACAATCCGGCGAGAGACGGCGGCTCAATGGCGGAAAATTCATCGCCCAAGACTTGATAAACAGCCCGGCGGCTGCCAGGATTCACCAACACCACATCAAAATTTTTGTTGCTCATGCTTACACTCCTCCATCGCGAAGCGTAATGACTTATTTTTAGCCGGTTTCCAAAACCATAATTCCCTAATAAACTGGAAATAATAGCAGGCGCCCCATTTTAAGACCTGCAGTTTGCGTTCCCCGCCAATTCTTGCCGGCTCATCGGCGGGTATTTCAGTGACCTTAAGTTTCTGTTTAGCAGCGCGTACGGATAGCAAAGGTTCCCAGCTAATTTTGGTTCCAAACAGTTTTTCCGGCAGTTCATACGCCTCGTCTTGGTCGAGTCCCAATTCCTGAACGAGGTCTTTACGGTAGGCGCGAAAGATTACCATGACATCGGTATAGCGGCCGCCATGAAGCAAATTTACGGTCCGGGTAAATAGCCAATTGCCGAACGCTGTCACCGCATCATCGTCGTGGCTTTTGGCATCTCCAAGGTAACGGGATGCAATCACCATGTCATATCCTTCCTTCATCTTAGAAACTAGCTCTGGAATAGCCGTGGGCACGGAGTTGCCGTCAGGACTGAAGGTGATAACGCCATCTCCTCTTATGAGCGGCCACACTTCAGTGTAAGCATGGCGGAATCCTCTTTGCTTTTGGACATAGACTTCATATCCTTTCTCTTTAGCCCATTCAATGGTACCGTCGGTAGAACCGCCATCTACAATAATGATCTGGTCCACCCAAGACCTGTCAATTTGCGGCATGATGGCCTTCATCCCATTCACTTCATTGAGGGTCATGACCAATAGCGTTATTTTCATTTTCGTCCTTGCGTTTAAAATCAAGCAGGAATAAGCGTAACTAGCTAAAAAGATTTTACAGATTCAGGCTCTTTTGGAATACGCATAATAGCAGAAACAGCCCTTATTCGTCCTACATTTTTCGTAATACGCTGGGAGAGCTGAACCGAACGGGAAATTAAAATGAGCCGGAAGCAACTTTTCGAGATTAACTATTTCATACAGGCTCTTGTTTGCAATCTTAGGTACAAAATGCGGCCTAAACACGGGTTCCTGGGATGATTATGTAATGAAATTTGTATCAACGCTGATTTTCATGAGGCGGTATTACGCAGGAGATTATGATAGATTTCGAGCGTTTTTTTAGCGGTCTGTTCCCACAGGAAATTTTGTCGAATGTGATTTTGCAACAAAGCATCTTTCGGTTTTACAACAGCGGCTAAAGTTTTCCCGAGAATATCGGATGAGTTATTTGGATCGACATAAGAAGCAAAGTTCCGAAAGTATTCCGGCGCGGCGCCTTCCTGTGTGATGACGACCTTGGCGCCGGCAAGGCCGGCCTCGAGCGCTGCAAGGCCGGGTGTTTCAAGCCAACTCGCCAGTAGGAAAGTATTGCACGCGGCATAAGCCGATCGAAGCATTTCTGAATCATGGGGAATGCCGCCGAGGAAGTGGATATTATCTCCGGCTGCTTTGCGACACGCTTGATAATAATCCGGATAAGTTTTTACCGGATCTCCAATGAGGACGAATAACACTTTGGATCGACTTAAGGCGCGGATCATCCCAAGCTGATTCTTCCTGGGCTCGATACGGCCGACACAGAGAACGAAATCCCCGAGACCGAATTTTTCGATGAAAGAGTCGGGTTTAGCGCCGGCGAAAGCGGGGTCGACGGCATTTGGAATGACCGCGATCTTTTTTTTAGGGACCTGGAAAAAACGCACGAGCTGCTCCGATTCACTTTTCGAATTGGGGATCAGAACATCCGCTCTATCCATCATCTGTTTGCGTTCAGACGGAACAAAAGGGCAGAGGACTTTCGCGGCATGACGCACAACCGCAGCCGAGCGCGTCTTGAAAGAGCCGAAATTTCCCCAAGCCGCCCGCAAACTGTGCCAACAGATCGTCGAAAGGACATTTTTGACCCCGGCACGTCCGGCGGCTTCCATCATAGGAAGAGCGTCTTTTACGGAGCCGAAAGTATGAAGGATATCAAACGACTCCAGCTTGTCTGTCCAGAGATCGAAAAGTTTTACCGACAGTCCCTCGGCCTCGAGATATTGTTTGGTTTTAAGGAGCTGGATCTCTCCCCCGCCGGGATTCTGGAACGCTGTTGGATAAACATGGAAGGCAACGCGAGGCCTCATGATCGAAAAAACTTTCCGGCGATCGCTGCGATCCGCTTTGAAGATAATCCGTCTCCGTAGGGATTTTTCTTGCCGGCCATCCTTCGATAAGCCAGCGGATTTTCTAATAACCGCGTCGCTTCACGGACGATTTTTATTGTGGACGTTCCAACGAGTTTCGCAATCCCCATCCGGATACCTTCTCCGCGTTCGGAAACCTCCCGCATGACCAGTACCGGTTTCCCAAATGAGGGCGCTTCTTCCTGCACTCCCCCAGAATCCGTCAGGATAAAGTAGCACCTTTCCATAAGTTTTACGAACTCAAGGTAGGACAGAGGTTTCCATAGATGAATGTTCCGGATTCCCGCAAGCTCCTTATGGACGATCGACTGCACATTGGGGTTGAGGTGAACGGGATAGATAATCTCAAGATTTGGATATGTTTTTGCGAGAGTTTTAAGCGCGCGGCAGATATTGACCATAGGCTTCCCGAAACTCTCCCGGCGGTGGGCGGTTACAAGAATCATCCGTGTTCCGTTCGAAATCTTGGCCGGCAGGCTGATTCTCGCGGAAGAAAGCTTTGAACGGACTTCCTTGAGCGCATCCACGACTGTATTGCCGGTCACAAAAATATTTTTTGCGGGTATCCCCTCGCGCAAAAGATTAGCCCGCGCCTCCGCGGTGGGAGCAAAATGCAAATCCCCCAGATGCGAGATCAATACCCGGTTGATCTCTTCCGGAAAGGGATGATATTTGTTGAAGGTCCGGAGTCCGGCTTCGACATGCGCGACGGGGATCCGTTTATAGAAAGCTTTAAGAGCGACTGCAAAAGCTGTCGTCGTATCCCCCTGAACCATGAGAAGGTCAGGCTTGATTTTTTGGAGCACACGATCCATTTTGGGGAAAAGTTTCGCCGTGAGGTCGCTCAGCGTCTGGCCTTTCACCATTAGATCCAGATCGAAATCAACGCGGATTCTGAATAACCGCAGCACCTGATCGACCATCTCTCGGTGCTGGCCGGTAAGGCAGGTCCAAACGCGGAATTGCGGATCGCGGCGGAAAGCTGCTATGACCGGAGCCAGTTTCAATGCCTCCGGACGAGTTCCAAACACAATTAGGATTTTATGTTTTTTTGCCATGAATTTCATTCTTGGTCTTAAAAATTCGTGTCTTCCAAAATCTTTTCAGTAGCGTCCCACGACCAGTGGGAATCATCCGCCCAATAAATGTCTTTTTGACCTTGTGCCGCCAGAGGAAACAAAATCGCCTTCGTGTCGACGAATTCATACTTTTTCGGCAAAGGGCGCATTTTTTCGAAGAAATGACTTGAGGGATACGGATTCCGAACCAAAAATTGGCTGTAGAGATTATACTTATCGACGACGGGCATAAAATACAATTTGATTCCCTTTTTGGAAAGTCTTTCGGCCAGAGCATTTAAATTGGCGTTCACTTTTTTGATCGACTGGTCGTTTTCGCGCGAGAGGTGCTCAACGTCTTCATATCCCCATATCAGCGAACGATCATTGCGAACATTGAAAAAAGAGCGGTCCAAATTCCGCATGTACACTTTTGAAAAAAAAGCGTCGTCCCGGATTTTACGGAGACAACTGTAAAGGAGAAACTTAAAATTTCCGATATTCAAAAAACCGATCCAAGGCGGCCTGTTAACATATTGAACCTGTTGGAAATCCTTACGCACATCCTCAATAGGCCGCGTTTCCTCCAGATCGAAATTCTCTGAGAACTCATCAATCAGGTGGCGTTCGACGCGTTCGATCAAAATCGCTTTTGGCGGAAGCTCGTCCCAAAAACCACTGTTGAGCATAATCAGGATTGTTTTGTAAAAACCAGCGCCGGGCAACGGCTGAATGTTCAAAACGTTTAAAGACTTATGGGATGCGATCCAGTCCTGATAATACAGATCTTTTTTTCCGCAGCTATTCGAGAATGAATCACCGATCGTGATAAGATCTACAGGTTCATTTTTGTAGTCCCAGCTTTCAAGATGCGACTTCGTCCCCCGGTAGGTCGGCTTAAAGGAATAACTTGATCCTGTGATATAACCCACCCTTGTATAATCACCGCTTTTAATATTGTCCGTGAGAATATCCTTTGTAAAAAATTCCCAGACCATTAGATTCAAAACCATAAAAACCGATAATCCAGCGATCACCGCGAAGATCCAATTCTTATAAGGCTTCAAAAAGAACGCTCCTAAAAATTAAAATAGATAAATTCACTGACCTTCGTCAAATTCACAATCCCAATCGCTAAGAGAAGCAAGCACAATGCGGCATTCTTCCAGGTGGGCCGGAAGTCTTTAAGCATCTCGACCGAATTCTTGGCCAAGAAAGTAATGAGGCCGACGGCCATTAAAAGAGCCATCTTTTTTTTGAAATCTTCAACGGCCCAGATAGAATGTCGAGAGATTCCATTCAGTCCAAATATCCCGCGCAAAACTTTGGCGGCATTGCCCCAGCTCGTGGCCCTAAAAAATACCCAAGAGATGCTGACAAAATTGAAAGTTAAAAACCACGCAAGCGCCCGGCCCATTTGAATATTCGCCTTTGCCCATAACCGATAAAAAATCATCGCCATTCCGTGAAGCATCCCCCAAAAAACAAATGTCCAGCTTGCGCCGTGCCAAAGACCTCCCAGTAAAAAAGTGATCAAAAGATTAAAATACGTTCTTAACTCGCCGCGTTGATTTCCACCCAAAGGAATATACACATAGTCTCTTAAAAATCTTGAGAGCGTGATATGCCATCTTCGCCAGAAATCCTGAATATTTTCAGCCTTGTAAGGAGAATAAAAATTGACGGGTAAATGAATATTAAAAAGTAATGAGCTTCCGATCGCCATATCGATATAGCCGCTAAAATCGAAGTAAAGCTGGAAAGAATAGGACAATGCCGTGATCCACGCTTCGAAAAAAGTCAGGGTTACGGCCTGGTCGAACCCGTGATTTGCCCAGACGGCGAAAGTATCCGCAATGACCACTTTCTTGAACAATCCGATCGAAAAGACATATAAACCGACCGCAATATTACGGTTATTTAAAACCTTTTTTTTTACGCGATCGAATTGGGGCATCAGATCTTTATGGTGCAGGATCGGACCGGCGATCAGATGCGGGAAATAGGTCACAAATAGCGCATAATTCAGAAGATTATACTCTTTGCATTCAGACCGATAGCAATCGACGAGGTACGCAATTTGAGTAAAAGTAAAAAAACTGATCCCGAGCGGCAATGCGACTTTGAGCAACGTCATATGAAATCCTGCAGCGAGCACGACGTTGGAAATAAAAAAATCGGCGTATTTGTAATAACCTAACAAGAGCAGATTGCAAGCGACTCCGAAATAGAGGATTTTTTTTTGAGAAATACGAAAAAGAGATTTTTTAATCAGGACAGTGCCGACCGCATAATTCAAGAGAATGGAAACAAGGATGAGCGGGAGATAACGCACGCTCCAAAAACTATAAAAAAAAAGAGAGCAAAAAACCAGCCAGCACTTTGCGGCAATGGCAAGCCGCCTGTTGTTTAAGAAGAAATAGACTGCGAAAGATGCTGGCAAAAAAATGAAAATATAAACGTAAGAATTAAATAGCACGCGGTTCCCTCATTTTTTCCGGCTCTCGAGAATGGCACGCATATGATTGAAAATTCCAAATTCCTTTTCAAGCGTAATGAATATCGGTAGGCTCATCATGGAAAAAAGAAAGAATTCCAAAAAAGTCCGTTGCGTGAGTGATTCAATCATGCAGAAGCGATCCAGCGCCATCAGAAAGGTTGCAAGTAGGATAAAAAGTCCAACTGCGAATAAAAACTTCTCGAGCATCTCATTCTTATTGTACAAAGAGCGAGCGGTCACGATGAATAAGCCAAGGTAGTTTAAAAAGTAGCAAAGAATGGCCACGCTCGCAACGCCCTTCAGTCCCCATCCTGATTTGATGACTGAGAAAGTCAAAAGGAACTGTATGAATATTGCACTTCCAATCACGGGGAATAATACGAGATGCCGTTTCACAGCAATTAAGAAGTTGCTGTACGGATAAAAAAGGGCAAAAAAATAAGTGCTCAGTAAAAGAAGTTTCATCGCAGGAACCGCAGTGACAAATTTAGGAAGAAAATGAACTGCCAGGGGTTCGGCAAAAATCCAACCCGCTCCTATGATGAGCGGCATGATCAAGTTATAGGCTAAGGCTGAACGGTCAACAAGATTCCGTAAATCATTTGCTTGCTCCCTCACACCAAATTTTTCATGAAAATGCGGGATAAGCACAATGACGATCGAATCTGGAATCTTGGAAATGAGCACTGCGGCCATCGTAGCGACTCCATAAATTCCCATTTGTTCAAATCCTAAATAACGAATGACGAGAATTTTGTCTACGCTTCTCAACAGGTCAAAAAGGATGCCCACAAAAAGAAGCGGAAGCCCAAAGCCGATTAAGCGGAGAACTTCACGGTTAATGCGAAATCTAAAATGAAACGAAGACTTCGTAAGCAGAAAAGCAATATTGAAAAAACAACTCAGAACCATTGCAAGCAAAAAACCGGCAAATTTAAGCCATGAAGCTAATAGAATAATGAGTGTGAGATTTACGATCCCCGATAAGACGATTTGGTAACTTGCCAGTTTAAATTGCTTGCTGGCTCGGAGCCAATTGACGATCGTATTGCTGAATCTTTGAGTGATAAGCAGAACGGGAGTCGCAACAATCCCCCAAAAAAGATACCGTGGCCACGTTTTTCCATTGATGAGAGCATAAAACAAAACCGCGACAGAAGTAACCAAAGCGGTCATTATTCCAAAACTCGTTACGAGATCTCGGATCCGAGCAGCGCCCTCTTCATCCCCTTTTCCGATGCAGTAAGGATATTCCCGGGAAAGAGCCGCATCAATCCCCAACCCGGAATAGTCACAGTAATTGATCACAAGCTGGAGGGTGGCCCAAATCCCCATGAAATAGGGTCCCAAGAAATTTCGCGTGATGATTCCAGCAACGACCGCAAGGAATTGCGTGATGTAGGAAGCAGTCGCATAAAGCGAAATCTGCTTAAAAACTTCGCGGGCGCGGCTCATCGGGAAAATTCCTCGTGTGGAATTTGTCCGAGAAGGTGACGGCTCATAATTTCTTCCGGTAAAGGCCCGCCTTCACTCAAACCGTCCCTGCGCATTCGGTTCCAATTGTCTTCCGTTGCCGGGAACTGCGGATTCTTTAAAAGCGCTTTCAAGGTTCCGTGAAATTCTTCATCGCCGGCGGGACGGTAAAAAACGCCGTACTTATAGAATTCTGACACGCTGCTATTGGAAAAAATAGACTCGGGAAAAAGAGGAAAGAAAATGACGGGCTTTCCCATTGCAAAACCATCCACAGCCATTGTGGAGTCATGGGCGATGAGAAAGTCTGAAGCTTTGACCACTAACAACGGATCTTCCCCGTAAATAACGGCGCATCGGGTCTGTGGATTTGACGCCGCCCAGGAATGGTAAAAGCTTTTATAGATTTCTCCAGGATGCAATTTGATGATGAACTGAATTTTTTCCGATTTTAAGGAATTTAGAATGAATTCGACGCGTTCCTGCAGAATTTTGTTATACCACAATCGTCTGTCAAGATTGGGGAAAGGGAAAAAAGAAACGATGCTCCGGTTGGGTGAAAACCCGTATTTTTTAGCAAGGCCATCACGAGAGGAGCCATCTTTTGTATTTTTATACGCTTCATATTTGCTGCAACCCGATACGATCATGCGATCGGGCGGACATCCCCACTCGACGAGCTTGTTTTTTTGGGCTTCTCCCCATACAAACATGTGATCGGCCGTCAGCGGCAAATAACCGTATTTGTCGCCGAGCGCACCGTGGGCTTCGACATAACATTTCTTATTAAACTTTTGAGCAACCTGGCACAGAGCATTCTTAAAAGGCGACAAATCTTCATCCAGCAATGTCGATTGAATGGAGGGGTATCTTTCAAACAATTCATGCGCACAGTCAATTTGAAACAAAAGCGCCGGCAACTCGGTTTTGAAAAAAGAGTCCAGAGCTTCCTTGGCAATGCAGGGAAGCTGCGGGAATTTGCGAAAGGCCGTCTCGGATACTAAAAGGCGATGGATTGCGGCCGCAAATCTTTCACTTTGTCTGTGAGCGGCGGTTTGTTTTGATTTCGAAAAAACATTCTGGACATAGGCAAAGCCATAACGAAGCGAAGTGAAAAAGAGTTTGGGTTCCGGAAAACAGGTGTAATAAACACAGTTCGTATTTCCAAGCCGCTTCATCACCGCGGAGGCCCGGTAATAATCAGAGTAAACGAGCGCCTGCGGATTGTGAACTCCCCGCCTATGAACCCGCGAAGGCCACAAAAGATTCTTGAATAGATTTTTGGCCGAGACAGAGGTTCGAGGTTTTGCCGTCTGCAAAGGCGTCATCACAACCCGAGAAAGAAGATCCGGGCACGCGCTGGGCACAATCTTGCTCAAATAAGGCGCGTAACCATTGAAATCATGTTCCTCAATATGAAAGGAGGCGTCGGCGCTTGAAGCCGCCAGCCGGCGGAATGTCCGTTGCAGAATTTCCGCATTGAGAAGGTATAAAAAAAGTGCCAGGCGGAAGCATTGGAGGAGTGAAATGTCACGATACAATAACGCCGTTTCAGTTTTATTTTCCAACAGAAATCGGTCCACGGCTTCATCGAGAGCATAATAAAGGGCCTCATAGTGTTCAGCGTCAAAAAAGTCGTAAAAATATTCCATTCCGGGTTCATATAAAACCGAAATAATCCTTCCGGCACCGGCAGCAGAAGGAGGCGATTGAATTCCTTGGCGTTCCGCGATAAAAATATTTTCCATAAAGTTTAGGGCTTCACGAGGAATATCACAGTGACGGATTTGAAAGGAGGAGCATTACTTGACATATTTCCAGCGCAGCGGTGTTCCCGGCTTCAGATTTTTCAAGCTCATTTTCTTTAAGACCCGCTTGAGATATTTCGGCGGAAGGCCTGCAGCAGGACGAATAGAGCGGATGTTCTCCTTGGAAAACCGCTCGCCTTTCTTGATGCTTTGCACGACAAAAAGGGAGCGGCGGAATATGAGTGATTTCCGTTCATCTTGAGTGAGGCCGTAATGAGGTTTCCCGAGGGCTTTCTCCGCGGCTCTTACGTTCTGCGCTAATTCTCTTAACTCTGAAGGTTCGAGAGAAAAGAAACTGTCAGGCGTATGAATTTTTCTGGAGAGAGTAAAGTGCTTTTCAATAAAGGCCGCGCCCAGCGCAACCGCTGTGACCGATGCGGCAATTCCAAGCGTGTGATCCGAAAGCCCAACCGGAGTCCTGAAACGCCTTCTGAGGTCGGGGATCGTCCGCAAATTCATTTCGTTAGGTCTTGCTGGATAACTGCTCACGCATTTAAGCAGCGTAATGTCCGAGGCCCCGGCCTTCCGTGCGGCAGTCACAGCTTCCCTGATTTCTTCCAAGGACGCCATACCCGTCGAGAGAATCAAAGGTTTTTTTGTTTTGGCGGCATACTCGATGAGCGGCAGGTCCACGAGCTCGAAGGATGCGATTTTGTGGCAAAGCACGCCAAGATCTTCCAGGAAATCAACTGAGGTTTTATCAAAAGCCGAAGAAAAAAATGCGATGCCGACAGCGTCCGCTTCTTTCTTTAGCTTTTTGAACCATTTCCAAGGGGTGTAGGCTTTTTGATAAAGCTGATAAAGCGTTTGGCCGCCCCATTTCGGATGATGAATCCTGAAATATTTATTGTCGGCATTCAGCGTGAGCGTTTCGGGAGTATAAGTCTGGAACTTGACGGCGTCCGCACCGCATTCTTTCGCTTTATGGATGAGCGTCAAGGCCCGATTTAAATTCTGGCCGTGATTCGCGGAGATCTCCGCCGCGATAAAAACCCTCTGAGATGGCAGTGTTTTCATGCTTTGCCTTTACTGAAGCGGGATGCTTTTTGACCCTTGATCTTCTTCGTGCCGGCAAGTCGAAATCCAGCTTTCAAAAACGCCTTTGCGGAAACAGCGTTATTCCCTTTAACGAATGCGTCGACTGCATCCAGGTCCGGCGCGATCTTGAAAACATGCTGTGCGGCGATGCGGATCGCGGGCCCGCCTAACCCTTTCCCGCGGAATTTCCTATCCAGGGCAACCGAGAGACTTGTTTTCTTGCCGTTTCGGTCGAAACGGACCTGGCCGATCGCGCGATCAAGCCACGTGATTTTAAAAAATAAACACCGGGGGTCCTTCAGCTTTTTTGAAAACCATTGGCAATGCTCGCTCCATTTTATGGGTTTTGTATTGAATGAAACAGATCTTGCGTCAGGGGCATTTGACCATTTGAAGATTTGTTTTCTGTCCCGCGTTTGGACTTTCGGAAAACTGAAACAGGAATCGAAAATCTCGCCTGCGATTCGCGAAGCGCCGGCGCCGTCCACAAGTTTTTGGCCGATTTCTCCCATACTGCAGCGGCGTTCGAGCGTGAATTGGCGGAGCGAAGCTTCGAGGTTTTTAAAAATCGACGGATCATTGGAAAGTCCGGCATCTTTGAGAAAGCCATGCCGCTGCCAGCCTTGAATATTAAATCGCTGATTCCGAGCAAAGCAGATTCCGGCAGCAGGCACCCCGCAAGCCGCTAATTCATGGGTGGTTTGACCTCCTCCCGAAATCGCGAGATCACAATGAAGCATGATTTGTTTCATCTTTTGTGCAGTAATATTTCTGTAATAAGTCACTCGCTTGGTGCTTTGAAAGACATGATGCGAAGGCTGTCCGGTAATAATGTGAAAATGCCATTGGGGAAATCGCGGCTGCAAATAGGAAAGCATTCCGTTGATAAAAACGCTGCGATCCATCCCTCCGAAAGTCACCAGCACATTCTTGATCCTTCTTCGGGCATTCCTCTTGGGAATCTGCCGGAAGTCCTTGCGTAAAAGAGCGTATTTTGCTCCGAGAAGGCGGCGGAGGTTTTCCTTTTGGGGATATCGCAACTTTTCTGCATCGATTGCGCCATTGACGAGAATTCCTAACGGGTAAGACAAGCGAATAAAATCATCGATGTAAACACAGACCGGCGCCGTCTTGGATATTTTTTTGTAAAAATCAATCGGGGCCAGATAAGAATCGACAATAACAATGCTCGCTCCGTTCAATAGCTCTCGGGTGCGGCTCTTTTGTGAGAGCCAATCAAAAATCATATCAAGCTGTCCTGGGAATTGGCGGCGCGCTGAGGCGTCGCCGTGAACAATCATCCTCGCGTGAATCCCTTTCGTTTTTAAGGCGTCACGCAAGGCCAGGCAGCGCGTAATATGACCGAATCCTGTCTCTTTTCCGCCTTCGGTGAAAATAAGCGCCTTCATTTTTAATGACATATTTTTTTAAAGAGAGTGAACCGTTTCGAAGTGAACGTCGCGAACTAAAATGCCGTTTTGGCTTAGATATTGTTTTACCTCAAGGGGAGTTCTTTCCGTAAAGTGGAAAATGCTGGCTGCGGCGACGGCGGAAGCCTTCCCCTGTTGGACGGCTTCGAGAAAATGCTCCAAATGGCCCGCGCCGCCGGATGCAATCACGGGGATTTTAACTCTTTGTGTGACCTGCCGGATCAATTCAAGATCATACCCTTGCATGGTTCCATCTTTTTCAATGGAGGTGATCAATATTTCACCAGCCCCCCGCTGTTCGACCTCTTGAGCCCAAACGCCGACCTCTTTTCCGGTGGGTTTTGCGCCCCCGCGGCTATAACATTCGTAAGAACCGTCCGCTTTTTTTTTCGCGTCAATACTAACAACAATGCATTGCGAACCGAAGCGCTCGGCCGCCTGCGTAATCAAAGCAGGCTTCTCAAAAGCAGCGCTGTTGATCGTGATTTTATCTGCTCCAGCCAAGAGTAATTTCCTAATGATTTCGATATTGCAAACACCGCCGCCTAGGGTGAGCGGCACAAAACATTCGGCGGAATATTCACTGACAGAATCGTAATCGGGTTCACGATTTTCCAGGCTGGCCGATATATCAAGAAGCATCAATTCATCAACTTCCCGCATATTGTAGACCTTGATCGCGGGAAGCACCGCGCCAATCCGGCGCCAGCTATCGAAACCAACGCCTTTCACAAGGCCCTCATTCTTCCACAGCAAGGTTGGAATCACGCGAGTTTTGAGCATTTTAGAGGCTCAAAAAATTGCGAAGTAAACGAAACCCGGCTTTGGAACTTTTTTCCGGGTGAAACTGCGTGCCAAAAATATTTTGGCGGGCGACAACGGAAACAAAATCGCCGCAGTAAGGCGTTGTCGCTGCAACATCCTTTGAATCTTGTGCGACAAAATGGTAACTGTGAACAAAATAAAAATCCGACCGATTCGGTATTCCCGCTAAAAGCGGGGTCGATTGCGAGATGACAAGTTCATTCCAACCCACATGTGGAACTCGGGTTTCAGGGGGGTCTGGCACAAACTTTTCAACTGTTCCGGCGATAAGCCCTAAGCCTTCAGTTTCACCGCCCTCTGATCCTTTATCAGCAAGAAGCTGCATTCCAAGACAAATTCCTAAAAATGGAACCTTGTCCTGGGTCGCAGCCTTTAGAATTTCCTCAGTCCATCCCATTTTGTTGAGATGCTCAATTCCATCTCGGAAAGAACCTACGCCGGGAAGGATAATCTTGGAAACTGATTTTATATCTTGGGGATCTTCAGAACACACAACATCCGCGCCGCACTCTTCAAGAGAGCGCCGAACCGAGCCTAGATTTCCCATCCGGTAATCAATGACAAGGACTTTCATCATCAGGATTGTCGTGATTGATTTTGGTGAGATTGCCGCGCTTGTCTTTAATCAGATTTCCCCGGGCATCTGTTAGGAAAATCTTTTTATTCGTAAAGCGGTCACAAATCTTATTAAACTCATCAAGCGTGATATCCAAATCGCTGAGCATCGTTTCGAGTGATTTCCCAAGATAGGACCATGGAAATTTTCCATCGTGCCTCCGGACAATCTTAAGGGCGTCCTGACGCGTGATCCTTCCGCGCCGGATATGAAGGCAAACCTGATCCGTAGCCCGGGAAAAACCATATTTCAAAAACTTGAAATAATCATGAATTCCGACATAGTAATTATCCAGATTTTCATACCCCACCATCGCCCCTTCGATATTTTTAGGATAAGATTCAAAACCGTAAACCTGCGCGATCAAGGCATTGCTGAGACCATCCCAAGGGAGGTAATACCCCAAAAAAAGTCCGGTGATCCCCGCTTCGGCAAGCTCCCGGTCGGAGGGATAACGGTAGGGAATGAGGTCCCTTTCCCGGAGTCCTTCCAGCCCTGCCAAATCAGAGACCCTAAGGCCCAGCAGACCGCCAAATTCTTCGAGCCACCGACGGTCTAAAACATTGTTTTCAGCGGCTCCTGCGGGCCCGCCATATTCATCTTGAGAGTTTTCACCCCAAATAATCAGAGGAATTCTATAGCGGGTGGCCACCACCACAGGAATGGTGAAAATTCCTGCGTGTTCGGGCCAGGAAATATCTCCCACCTGAGTAAGACCAATGCGGCTTAATTTTCTACGCACCACAGGATTGGGAGAAAACTCGATCACATCGGCTCCCAATTCTTTTATATTGTCCACATTCCTGCGTCCAATATCCGTAAATTCCCAAATGCGGGCATTAACACACAACGGGGACATGCCCATTTCTAACATACGCAGCACCTGATAAGTGCTGTCTTTCCCCCCGCTTATAGGGACCACACAATCCCAATGCTTTCCCTCTTTGTTCCGGTATCGATCTAAAATTTCGCTTAACTTTTTTCTCCTTTGCTCCCAATCAATATTCTGACGCTTCTCAAAACTGCGGCAAGCGTTACAGACTCCTTCAGGATCGATATAAAGATCGGGCTTGGTGTGCGGCATCACGCAACGGGTACAATAACGGATCATTTTTATCTCCTCAGCATAGAAAGAATTCCATAAGTCATCTCTAAAAAAAATGATCGCCCGCAACCGCGCCGCTGCGGTGAAAGTCAAAATACCAACCATAAACATGCGGATTGTCGGATTCTACGGTTGCCCACCCGATTTTATCTTCAAAAAAAGCTCTTAAATCAGGTTCTTTCGCAAGATCAACCCGGTATTGAGCAAAAGGCGTTAGGCATATTTCGCGGCACTTTCTATCATCATCCGAGGCCCTGAAAAAATTCAAACGGACATTCGCCGAACGGGAATAATCCTTGCTTGCCGAATCGTTCGTAATCACCAATTTCGAATCTCCGAAATTAAGAAGAGGGGCCCAATGAAAACTCCGGTTTTTAAGGGCGTCCGGATCACCCACTTTAGGGGCAAAACAAATGTTGCAGGGGAGTTGGGCTTGCAGAGGCAACATACCGACATTAAGCCCCATCTTGATCCGAGTTGGAATACGAAAACCCTCCGCAGCATTAAAAATAAGATGTGCCGCCCTGACCTTGCTGGGATCAAGTTTCTTTTCTTGCACCAAGCTGCGGAAATCAATTCGTGTAAAAATAGGTTTTCGGGCATCAAAGCGTTTGTGCTGGGGGATGTGCGCAAGGCGATTTCCTTCCGATCCATAAAAATCCAGCGAGAATTCAAAGACGGACGGGGAATAGATAGGGTAAAAAACGAGATCGGTATAGGCGTCCTCTTCAAGAAAAAGAGGAATCATAATGGAAGCGTCATGGTTCTGAGGATTTTTTTTATCCCAGTAATCCTGCGGTGTGACAGCGGAAGAACAGTCGTAGAATGTGTGGGTAATGCTTGCGGACTGTTTGCTGGATTCAAAATTTCCGCCAATAAACCTAGGGAAAAAACCTTTCAGGTTATGGCGCAGCTTAATCAGGCCGGCTTTGCCGTCAAGCAGGGGCGCCAAATCGATATAGTCTTTAAAATAAAGAAACACGGTTTCGTAGGCTGCGAGCGGCGAGAGACGAATGACTCCCTGAAATTCCTCAAGCCTGTGATTGATGACCGTGTAGGCGATTTCGGGAGTCTTATGGGGAAGCGGCCCATGCGTAAAAGCGCAAAAAGGCCGCATTTCCGGGTCGCCGTATATATCAAAACCAGATTCTGCCACCCGGCTTTCTTCATTTTCCTGCAAGTCTTCAATATCGTTATAAATGCGGCCTGTCGTATGGACCGCGGTACTGAACGAATCGTTGTAAAAACATAAGACAATCGCCGGATAGGTGATAAAAAGATTTCTTGTGGAAAAAACCTCGATCTCTAATGAGCCATAGAATTCAGCTTCTTCCTTCTGCAACAATCCCGCTTCACGCCGTAATGCAGCGATCTCCAAAACATAAACCCGCGCTTCATCCACAAGCAGGGAATTCCTGAGAAGAATCTGGCCGCTCTTGTCCCTTAAAGTGTAAAGAACGGAAACCTCCCGAATTTGCCTCTTCATCAGCCAATAACCCATAAAAGAAACGCAGGTCGCGTAGGACTGAGAGTGGATGACGGGAAAAATCGCAGAAGAGCGGAAAACGGGTTTGCGAGTCGCGGACACCCGCTCTCCCAATGGTTTCGTAGTCTCTAAAAACTTGTAGTAACTTTTCATATATCCTGGCGCCTTTCCTTAATTTATTCGCAGCCCCCTACATCCGTAGATCAACATCAGATTTACTCGATAAATTTCGGCTTGAAAAAAAATCGAAAAAACGATACTATCGCGGCTACTTATCTCAAGAGCGTCAATTTTGTCAAAAACACGACGGAGAAGCAATGATTAAGTTGCCCGACTTTCACCGGCCCTTTGAATATGAAAATAATTTTTATCTTTCATGCGACCCTTCCAGGATATCCAAAATTATTTCCCACTACGAACTCTTTAAAATGACCCTTGATGTTCCCGGCGTAATTGTAGAATGCGGCGTTTTTAAGGGAGCATCCTTAGCTCGTTTTGCCATGTTTCGAGATCTTCTTTCAAATTCTTCAGCAAAAAAAATTATCGGGTTTGATATTTTTGGCAAATTCCCGCCGACGCGTTATAAAGATGACCAAAAATTCCGGTCCCGTTTCATCAAAACATCAGGACAACAAGGGATTTCAGAAAAGCAGCTCCGTCAAGTTCTTGAACATAAAGGAACCGATAAGAATGTCGAGTTCATCAAGGGCAACATTGTCCAGACAGTTCCAAAGTATGTTAAAGAGCACCCTCAACTTAAAATCTCTTTTTTAAACATGGATACGGATGTTTACGAACCCGCTTTGACAATTCTTAATCATCTCTACCCTCGCCTGAGTCGGGGCGGGGTTATCCTCATCGATGATTACGGCGTTTTCCCGGGCGAAACCAAGGCGGTTGATGAATTTTTTAAAGATAAAAAGGTCAGAATCTTAAAACTCCCCTACTCCATGACCCCCTGTTATATCCTCAAAGATTGAGTTTGATCGAATCGCTTCGTCTGTAGTATTCCCAGTATTTGAATCCTCGAGATATTCTTAGAATTTTTCTAAAAGAAACCACGTGATATCATCTTGTGGAAAATGGCCGTCTCGATGATAGCTGAAGCCATAGTCTAAGAGCCGAAGATATTTGCACCGATCCAACATTTCACCGGCAAAGTCTCTTTTGAAAAGACGATCCGCGTGACCGCGGTAAGGAATGCTCACTGGCGTTGGGTTATAATATTCGGCAATGCAAATATATCGTGCGCTGGCACGGTAAAGAGCTTCGTAGACTTGCGGAAGACTTTGAGGATTGATATGGATCAAAACACCCTTGATCAAAACGAGGTCCCACATCCGCTTGCATTTAAAATCCAGAATTGAGATCGGATAGACTTGGACGCCCTTGATCGCTGCCCCAAGCTGTTCGGCGGCTTTTTGATTGATCTCAACGCCGGCAAGTTCAGCTTTGGGAAGAAGTGTCCGGATCGCCTCAAGATTCAGGCCGATGTTGGCTCCGAACTCAATCACAGACCGAACGTTCTGAGCGCTTCTTAAGATATTAGCAAAGAAAGCGGCGTTGCTCGCGACCCGATCCGCTCCTTGGTTCCTTCCGATATAGTGGTCGCCGAACTCTCCGGCCCAAAACTTTTCCTGATCCGTTTTAAAGGTCTTACGCGAAAAATCTTTTGACACCGGGCCTTCTCCACGCCTGCCGGCAGACAGGCTTTTAAGTTTCTTTCTGCTCAATATGCGAATTGATCCTGGCAAGATCGGGCGATTTCTCTAAAAGCTCAAGCGTTTTCTCGGTCGTAAAGATTTTCCCATCTTGGTACAGCGCTTCATATATTTTCCGGATGAGATCAAGATCATCTTCAGTGTCAACCGTCCAACGATAGCGAGAAAAATCCTCATCGCTCGTAAAACTTTCCAGGACAAATTGCTCAGGATGCTGATACATGAAAGGGGTTACATGTTCCCGCTCGAAAGGTTGATGAGCCCGGACGTGAGCGGCCTGAAGACAAGCGAATGTGAAAACCTCTACGTCGAGTCCCCGGGGAAAGGTCCGCTTCATGGTATTGCTCATGTAGGCCGCCGGTTTTGACTGTTGAAGCAGTGATTTAAATCGCTTAAGCATTTGTTCGAGAATCATAGGATCCACTAGAGGACAATCGGCAGTGATCCGCACAACAATATCCGCTTTGAATTGTTGAGCCGCTTCGTGATAACGCGCCAGAACATCCTCTTCGCTGCCACGAAAGAAAGAGACGCCGTAACGCTGGCACGCCAGGACGATCTCCGCGTCTGCGCTCGTTTTTGTTGTTGCAACCACGATCTCATCGACCTCTCGGCAAGCGCGAACGCGCAACACAACATGCTCAAGAATGCTGCGGCCGCAAATTTGCATGAGGACCTTACCGGGAAGGCGGCTTGAGCCCATTCGCGCCTGAATAATGGCAACGGTCTTCATTCGGCTATTGGATCAGGCTTCGCAGCTGCTTATTTGTCAGCCATTGCTTATTGGTGTCGCTGGCGTATTCAAACTCAGGATCCACACGCCTTCCGCCTTTATGGCGGCCGTCTTCAAAGGATTCAACGATGTACATGTCTTTAAATTCAAACGCGCGACATGCTTCGCCCTTGGGCAAAAGAACCTCATGCAGTTTTTCCCCGGCCCGTATCCCTGTGATCTTATGTTTGCACTTGGGGGCAATCGCATTCGCCAAATCCAGGAGGTTCATGCTTGGAATCTTGGGAATGAACAATTCGCCGCCTCGCATGATTTGAAGGCACTGAATGACAAACTGAACGCCCTGCTCAAGGGCAATCCAAAACCGGGTCATTTTTTTATCGGTGATCGTCAAAATACCGGTTTTAGCCTGCTCTTTAAACAGCGGAATCACGCTACCGCGCGACCCGATGACATTGCCGTAGCGAACGACTGCAAATCGCGTATCAGCAACCCCTGAGTAAGCATTGCCGGCGATGAACAATTTATCCGAGCAAAGCTTCGTTGCCCCGTACAAATTGATGGGATTCGCCGCTTTATCCGTACTCAAAGCAATCACACGAGGAACTCCATTATCGATCGCCACGTTGATGATGTTTTGCGCACCGATGATATTCGTTTTTACTGCTTCAATAGGGTTGTATTCACAGGCCGGGACTTGTTTCAACGCGGCCGCATGAACGATAACATCGACACCATGAAAAGCACGGTGAAGCCTCTCAGGATCACGGACATCCCCGATGAAGAATCGTATCCGCTCATCTCGAATCTGCTGCTGCATCTCAAATTGTTTTAACTCGTCTCGGCTAAAGACAATCAATTTTTTGACCGCGTATTTTTCAAGAACCGTTTGGACGAACTTTTTTCCAAAAGATCCCGTCCCGCCGGTGATAAGAACTGTTTTCCCAGTCAAATAACCTGCCTGCTTTTTCATCGGAGTCCCCCAAGCTTTCTATTAAGAGTAAAGGCGAACGACATCTTTTACGGTTTTAATCACAAAATCGACTTCCCGGTCCGGCATTTTTGGAAAAATCGGTAGGGATATCGCTGAGCGGGAATAAGCCTGCGCGTTGGAGTGGTCTGCTGCGCGATAGCCAAGCTTTCGGTAATAGGGCTGAGCCGGAATGGGAATGTAGTGAACTTGAACGCCGATCCCTCGCCTTTGGAGCTCTTCGAAGATTGCCTTACGCCTTTCCGCCAGCCGTCCCTGCAAACGGATGACGAAAAGATGGTAGATGTGCTTGCATTCCATTTTCTCAACAGGTAAAAGTACATTTTGAAGATTGCGGAATTCCTTTTTGTATTTTTCGGCAATCTTCCGGCGCCGCGCCACAAAAGCGTCGAATTTTTTTAACTGCTCAATCCCCAAGGCCGCTTGGATGTCAGTCAGACGATAATTGAATCCGAGTTCCTGCATTTCGTAATACCAGCCGCCTTGCTTTTTATCGTGAAGCCGCCCCGGATCGCGCGTTACACCGTGCGCCCTCAAAGCGCACAACCGCGTATAAAGTTTTTGGTCATTTGTCGTAATGGCCCCGCCCTCTCCCGTGGTGATATGCTTGACCGGATGAAAGCTGAAAGTGGTCATGTCGGCGTAACGGCAAGAACCGATCTTTGAATGGCAATAAACGGCTCCGAAAGAATGCGCCGCATCTTCAACGATCTTGAGTTTGTGCCGGCGCGCGATCGCGAAGATCGTCTTGAGCTCTGCCGGATGACCGGCAAAATCCGTAAAAAAAATAGCTTTCGTGCGGGCTGTAATCTTTTTTTCAATTTGCGATGCGTCAATGCATTGAGTCACCGGATCAATATCTACAAATACCGGTTTAGCTCCAACATAGAGAACGGCATTTGATGTCGCCAAGAAACTTATCGGGGTTGTAAGGACTTCATCGCTCGGTTTAAGGCCGATGGCGATTGCCGCTAAATGAAGCGCTGCGGTTCCGTTAGCCATTGCGATTGCATATTTCGCGCCCACTTTTCTGGCGAGGGCGGTTTCGAATTCCCTGACTTTCGGTCCCTGTGTTAGAAAATCCGATCGAAGAACCGAAGTGACGGCGCGCACTTCCTCATTTCCGATCCATTGTTTGCCGTACGGAATTTTTTTGGGGGGTATCTTCATTTGGAGGCGTCTGTAAGTTTCTCTGTGGGCGTATGATCAACGCCTTCATGCGCCCATTCGCGGGCCTTGCCGTAGACCTTCCCAACTTTATCCTCAAGTACTGGGGATATGACGCGAAGAATCTCCTTCCCAAGAATGCGGTACTGCTTGCCCACCTTGGCGGCGCGGATGAGCCCTTTCTTAATCATTCGGGTCATCGTGCTCTGGCTTACCTTCAGATACTTTTGGGTTTCTTTAGGCGTATAGATGACATCTTCTTCAATTTGCATTGTTTCTCCAGGATCGAGTCTATAGAAAAGTAGCAAAATATATCTTTTAATTCACTAGGCGTCAATAACATTCATTGCGATTCAGTAGAAGAGATATTTATAACTGTTGATCACGGTTTGGATTATTGCCAGGGGCTATTTTGAGTTGTGGACGGCTAGGAAAGAAGTTGATCAATTGCCAACCCCGCAAAGGTATATCAGGCGACTTTCAGATTTTGGACCGCTTGAGCATGAAAGGAGCTTTCTGAGGATGGAAGGAAGATCTTATCGAAACGGGGAATGAAAAGGCCAACCCAAAACTAATCCTTTAAACCGATGAATGGCACCGGCCTTTCGGCTTATCGATGAAGCGCGGGCTCTTGCCGCGCGGCAGATGCATTTTCCTTACTCATACGGAATGCAATAGGCATTTTATTAATAAGCTCACTGAGCACGCGATCCACTTTGGTTTCCTGCTTTTTGAGGAATAGGTTCCGGATCAGTTTCCAAAGTCTCTCGGGATAACATAAAAACGAAAGGGAATAAAATTGAAAATAACCTAACAATTTC
>JAHFHG010000049.1:3191-11293 GCA_023247035.1 Candidatus Omnitrophota bacterium | reverse complement strand
GCATCACCCGGCGACGATTTTTTCCTAATTTACAGCGGGTAAAGGTGAGATTCCCCAACGGGACGGTAAGGCGTATCTGGGTTTGCGTCAGCTGCATTCAGGCGGGAAAAATCACCAAAGCCGTTTCTTATTCAGCTTCTTAAGAGCTGCGGATATCTTTTACTTCCAACACCAGGGATTGCTCACCGTTCCAGCTTTTGATCTTGATACCGTAGACCCAATCAAGGCGGGCGCCTTTTTCGAGCGGTAGTCTGTTCCGGCCCAAGCGTTCGGAACAAACGGCTTCAAAAGTCAAAATTCCGTCGCTGATCCAAAGTCGAAGGGTTTCGGGCGTCAAATGTTCAGGTTTGGCCTTGACGACTAATCCCCTCGTCATGAAAACAGGGCGGGGATTTCCCACTCCATAAGGTTCTAGAAGTTCCATTTCCCGGATAAAAGCAGGATTTAAATCTTCAAGCTTGATTTCCAAATCGGCGGTAATCTTTCTTACGAAAATTTCCGGATCAAGGTCCTTGGCATAACTATTGATTTTTGAACGCAATAAGGACAGATTCCCTTCGCGCATTGTCAGACCGGCAGCCTGCTCGTGCCCGCCGAACTCTTCAAAAAGATCGCGGCAGGCTTCCAGGGCCAGGAACAAATGGAAATTTTTGATCGAGCGGCCGGACCCCTTGCCGGTCCCGTTTTCAAAGGCAATCACAATGCTGGGGCGGTGATATTTCTCGACCAGCCGCGAGGCGACAATGCCGATGACGCCTGGATGCCAGCCCGGACGGCCCACGACAATCACGCGGTCGCGGTTGAAGTTCACAACCCTTTCAGCCTCTTCAATCGCCTCCCGTGTCACCCGGCGTTCTTCTTTCTGGCGGGCCTTATTTTCTTCCTCTAAAACCAGGGCCAAACTTTCAGCCTCGCGGGGACTTTCGCTCAAAAGAAGACGCAAAGCGATTTCCGGAGAACTCATCCTGCCTGCGGCATTAATCCTTGGGCCCAGGACAAAACCCACGTGGGCGGTGTTGATCTTAGCGGCTTTGAGCGAGGAGGCTTGAAGCAGGGCTCTGATTCCAAGGCTGCGGCGCTCAGACAGAAGCTCGAGGCCTTTTTTCACGATAATACGATTTTCTCCGAGAAGCGGCGCGACGTCACAAACGGTAGAAAGCGCGGCGAGGTCCAAAAATTCAAAAGCCTGAGGGCCGATCAAGGCCTGGCTCAATTTAAAGGCAAGGCCGGCGGCGGAGAGTTCCTTAAAAGGATAAGGGCAGTCTGCTTGCTGCGGATTTAAAATGACCGTCGCGGGCGGGAGCCCTTCTTGAGGGATCCGGTGATGATCAATCACAATCACTTCGAGGCCCAGAGAACGGGCAAGAGAGATTTCGGCTAAGGCCGTAATGCCGCAGTCGGCCGTAATGAGAAGAGAGACTCCCTTTTGATGGGCGTCTTGAATGGCGCGTTCGTTGACTCCGTAGCCGTCCGCAGAACGATCGGGCAGAAAAGTAAAGAAATTTGCCCCCAGTTTTGTCAGTGTCCGGGCCAGAAGCGCGGTCGCCGTAACGCCGTCCACATCATAATCGCCGTGAATTAAAATTTTTTTCTTCTCACGGATCGTTTTTTGGATGAGTTCAAAAGCCTCGTCCATTCCTTTCATATCAAAGGGGTTTTCTAAATCCTCTAAATCCACTGCAATAAAAGCTTCGATTTCTTTGGGATCAAACAGATTTCTCTTGCCTAAAAGCTGAGTGAAAAGAGGGCTGAAAGAAGTTAAGGCATTTCCAGTTAGCATGATTTTCTAAATTTAAAAACCGAAAAAAGACTTGGGATGACGGCTCTAATTGCGGCTTCGATTAACGTGCCTTCCAATCCACCAAAAGGCTCGAAGCGACAAACACGGTCGAATAAATTCCAATTGTAAACCCAACACAAAGGGTAAAGGCAAAATCATTGATGCCGCTTCCGCCGAAAAGAAAAAGCGAGAAAGCTCCGAAAAGAACGGTCAAACTTGTTAAAAGCGTTCTCCCAAGGGTTTGATTGATCGAAAGCTCGACAATCTCAGAAAAGGATTTTTTCCGCGCAATTTTTAAATTCTCACGTACCCGGTCAAACGTAATAATGGTGTCATTGACCGAATAACCCATGATCGTTAAGATGGCGGCCACGATCGGTAGGTTAATTTCCCGCCCGCTTAACGCATAAACACCAAACGTAAAAAGCGTATCATGCAAGAGCGCAATCACGGCTGCCAAGGCGAATTTCAATTCAAAGCGGAAAGCCAAATAAATCAGAATGCCGATCGAAGACCAAAAAACCGCCCATAAGGCCTTGGTCTTCAAATCTCCGCTCACGGCCGGACCAACTTCGTCGACGCGAAGAATTTGAAATTGGTTTTCTCCCGCCATCCCTAAAGCAGCCTTCTCAATTTTTTTCGTGTCAGATTGTTGGGTCTTAATCAAAAATTGGTTTTGAGTTCCATAATATTGAATGACCGGGTCGGCAATCCCTTCTTTTTCAAGCGCCTTGCGAAGCAAGGCGGCTTCAACCGGCTTTTTGAATTCGACGTGAATTAATGTCCCGCCCGTAAACTCCACTCCAAAATTTGCTTTGCCCCTGAGAAAAAAAGCTGAAATACCGATGATGAGCGTCAGCGCTGAAAAACCGTAAGCAAAAAGACGCCCTTTAAGAAAATGAATCTTGGTCACTCCAATCAGTTTCATCATTTTGAGATTAAGATTGGGATTTTGTTTGGCAAGATAATCAAAAATAACACGCGTGACGGTCAAAGATGAAAACATGCTGGCAATAAGACCGAAAGACAGCGTCACCGCAAACCCCTTAATGGGGCCGGTGCCAAAAACAAAAAGGAGAGCAGAGGTAATCAGTGTCGTGACATTGGAGTCCAGAATCGCTGCAAAGGCCCGATGATAACCGGCCGAAACAGCCGCCCTCGGCGGCTTCCCCATTTCCAGTTCTTCACGCATTCTTTCAGAGATAAGTACGTTTGCATCCACGGCCATACCAATTGACAGAATGAAACCGGCGATGCCCGGAAGAGTGAGCGACGAATGGAAAAGGGCGAGGGAACCGATCAGCATCATGATGTAAACAATCAGCCCTATATCCGCAATCAATCCAGCCAACAAGTAATAAACCGGCATAAAAAGAAAAACAAGCGCCGTTCCCAGGATTCCTGCGCGAATTCCTTTTTCAATCGAATCGCGTCCCAAACTCGGTCCGACGGATCTTTCTTCCACAATGCGAACCGGAGCCGGCAAAGCTCCTGCTCGAAGCACAAGCGCAAGATCGCTTGCTTCTTGAGAGGTGAAATTGCCTGAAATTTGGGCTTGGCCGTTGGGAATCCGGTCTCTGATCACAGGCGAAGAATGGATTTTACCGTCCAAAACAATCGCAAGCTGTTTTCCAATGTTCTGAAAAGTAATGCGATCAAAAATTTGAGCCCCCGCTTTATCAAATTGAAGCTGGACAATCGGCTGTCCATACTGATCAAATCCCACCGAGGCGTTCGTCAAGTGGTCGCCCGTCAGAACGGCTTCCTTGTTTAAAAGAATGGATGCTGCACCGGCAGGTCCCTTCGCTTCTTTATATTCATATCCCTCGGGGGCCTTGCCCTCTTCAGCCTTCTTAATGAGATCTGAATTGTCCGAGACAAGTTTAAACTCCAAGTGGGCTGTCTTGCCGACAATTTCCTTGGCCCGGTCACGGTCGGTCACGCCCGGGAGTTGGACCACGACTTGATTTTTTCCTTGTTTAGTAATCACCGGTTCCCGGACACCAAACTCATCAATGCGGTTTCGAATCACCTCAACGACGCGTTCCGTGGCATCCTGACGATGCTCGGCGGGCACCTTATCGGCTTCAATTTGAAGCAAAAGCTGCATTCCGCCTTGAAGGTCAAGACCTAGATTAATTTTTTCCTGGAGGGGGTAAGCCTTCCAGATTGAAAACGTAACCACTGCGACGATGAGCAGGACTTTCCATTTGTAATATTTGTCCATAAGGCCTCGAATCTACTCGCGAAGTCCCGTGATGGCGTTCTTCAGGATTTCTATTTTAAAGTTTTCGTTATCCCCGACTTTGATCACAACATAATCGTTTTGAATGCTCATCACGGTCCCGATAAGGCCGCCGGAGGTGGCAACCCGGTCGCCCTTTTTCAAATCGTCGATCATTTTTTGAAGGGCCTTTTGGCGCTTCTGCTGGGGGCGGATGATGAGGAAATAGAAAATGACGAAAATAAAAAGAAGGGGCGCGAAACTCAGGAAGGGATTGACTTCCGAGGCGCCCGACGCCTGTGCTGCGTAAGCTGATTTTTTGAACATCTTCTAAGCTCCTTTTACCTGATTAAAAAATACCTTATTAAAAAAAATTGGGCCGACTACTGCCCTCTCAATTTCATTGTCATTCCCGCACGATGTTAAGCGGGAATCCAGGTTTTGAGGCTCGAACGATTTTGGATTCCCGATAAAATCATTCGGGAATGACAATGCTAAACTTGACGTCATACTGCTCTAAAGATTTCTGATTCCGAATCGCCGGCATTTATCGGCATTCGGGATCAAAACGGTTCATAAAATCTTTTTTAAATTCCAAAAATTTTCCCTGCCTGATCTTTCGCCGGATAGTTTTGACGAAGTTCACGAAAAACCAGACATTGTGAAGCGACAAAAGCTGCGGCCCGAGCATTTCATCGGCATTAAAAAGGTGCCGGAGATAACTCCTTGAGAAATTGCGGCACGTGTAGCACCCGCATCCTTCCATCACCGGAGCCGTGTCCGTTTGGTACTTTCCATTCCTAACCACCACAAGACCTTGATCGGTAAACGCGGCCCCGTTCCGGCCGTAACGGGTGGGATTGACGCAGTCAAAAAAATCGGCGCCTTGTTCAATCGAGATCAGGAAATCCAAGGGCGTTCCAACTCCCATCAGATACCGTGGCTTGTCCTTCGGCATCCGAGGGAGAATCGCTTCTAAGATCCGCGTTGTCTCTTCTTTGGATTCGCCCACGCAAAGGCCCCCTAACGCATATCCGTCAAAGCCGATCTCCACCGTGCGCTGAAGAGATTCCTGCCTTAGATCTTCAAAAATTCCGCCCTGCACAATCCCAAACAGCGCTTGGGTTTCAAGCCTATGGCGGTGTCTTGCCCTTTGTGCCCATTTCATCGTCAACTCAACCGATTCCTGAACCCTTTTTTTGTCACGCGTCGCCGGAGGGCACTCGTCAAAAACCATGGCAATGTCGCTTCCAATACTTTCCTGGATTTCAACGACGCGCTCGGGAGTCAAAAAAATCTCGCTCCCGTCAAAATGAGAATAAAAACAAACCCCTTCTTCGGAAATGGTCCTGAGGCGGCTTAAGGAAAAAACTTGGTAGCCGCCGCTGTCCGTAAGAATAGGGCCCGGCCATCCCATAAAACGGTGGAGACCGCCGAAGCGGCTAATTATATCGATCCCGGGACGAATGTAAAGGTGGTAGGCATTGGAAAGAATAATCTCTGCTCCTGATTCGCAAAGGTCGCGCGGGGTAAGGGCCTTTACCGTGCCCTGAGTCCCGACCGGCATAAAAACAGGGGTTTCGAAAGATCCGTGAGCGGTATGGAAACAACCCGTCCGAGCGTGAGTCTGGGAATCGTTTGAAGTCACGTCAAAGGTGAATAACGAAGATTCCATTTTGTTGGACATGATTATTCAAACGTAAGGGCACAGCATGCCATGCCCTTACAATAAAAGAGCTTCATAAAATCATCATCGCGTCGCCGTAGCTGTAGAAACGATATTGATTGCGGATGGCCTCCTTGTAAATTTTTAACAGTAAGGGCAGCCCCCCGTGACTGCCCTTGGGGCTCGGACAGGCTGCGGTGTCTAAAAATGCCGCAACCAGCATCAGCAGCGAGCTCTTCGGAAGATGGAAATTGGTAATGATCCCTTGGGCCATTTTAAAGGAATAGGGCGGATAAATGAATAATCTTGTTTCGCCGGTTTGAGCGCGGACTTCACCTTCCCGGACTGCGGCCGATTCCAATGCCCTGACAGTCGTCGTCCCGCAGGCAATAATCCTTCTCTTTTCCGCGCGCGCACGATTCATCCTTTCCGCAGCCGCGTCGGTTATCTCAAACGGCTCGGCAAAAAGCTGCCGCCTGAAAATTTCCCTTTCCGTGATGGGCTGAAATGTGCCGTAACTTGTATGAAGAGTAATAAAAACAATCTCGATTCCCTTTTTCTCGATTTGCTTGAGCAACGGCCAATCAAAATGAAGTCCGGCCGTGGGCGAAGCCACGGCTCCTTCCTGGGCGGCAAAGACCGTTTGATAAAGCTCGCGGTCTGCCGAAGAATCCGGACGGTCAATATAAGGAGGCAAAGGAATATGCCCGATATGCCTGAGCGTTTCCTTGATCTGCGCCGGCTCGCCTTCAAAACCCAGAAGCCGCTCGCCCGAATCCGGCTTGGGATCATCCAGAACCTTTGCCGAGATCCGGATTCCATTTTCACCAAACGAAAGTTCTGCTCCTTTTTTAATGCGTCCTCCCGGTCTCAGAAGCGTCTGCCATTGGCAGGCTTCTTTCTCTCTGAGAAGCAGCGCTTCAACTTTGCCACCTGTTGTTTTTTTCCCAAAAAGCCGCGCGGGAATCACTTTCGTATTGTTGAGCACAAGGACGTCCCCCGGTTTCAGGAATTCAATCATATCGCGGAAAACATAATGGGAAAATTTTCCGGATTGGCGGGCGACGGAAAGAAGCCTGGCGCTCGGCCTTTCGGAGGGCGGGAAGGCGGCGATCAATTCCCGGGGGAGTTCGTAATCGAAATCCTTAAGTACCAAGACGTTCAACGATAGACCTCACGACGATGCCCAACCTTAATCACCATAATCTCTCGTTTAATGTCGTCCACTTCATAAATGATACGGTAATTACCCTGCCGTAGGCGGAAACATTGATCTTCCCCCTTTAACATCTGCACGCCAGAGGGTCTGGGGTGATCCGCAAGGGCTTCGATTTTTTGCATAACCCTGGAAAGTTCGGAGGATGAAATTTTGCGAAGCTCTTTTTCAGCGCTCCGCTTGATGAGGATCTTATAGAAGGCCATCCCGCTTCAAATCTTTGAGTACCGCCTCATAAGAGCGGGAAGGTTCCATGACACGATCTTTTATGGCCTGGAGGTCGATCGCATCTTCTTTCAGAGAAAGGCGCAAAGCTTCGCTGATAAGATCGGAAATACTGGAATGCGCCTGAACGGCTTTTATTTTAACAGCCTGGTGAAGCTTCAAATCGATATAAATAGTTGTTCTCTTAAGCACAATTTTCACCTCCACTGGAAAGATAACATCAAAACATCATAATGTCAAAATGTTCCATTTACAGATTTTCTCCCTTGAGAATTTCCGGGATCGGCTGCGTGTCGATCCGCATCCCGCCGTCGTGTTCGATCCGCAGGGTGTAAATCGTTCCCGGCACAAATAAGGAGCCGGGCGCTTCAATTTGCGCATTCTTGATCCCGGCGCGGGACCGGGCCTTGGGATTCAGGGCATATTTCCAGAATTCCTCCCAAAGTTTCGTCTCGAATTCCGACGGGCCGCCTTCAATCTTATAACCTGCCGGAACCTCGCGGGCTTTGGCGATATCGAACTCCTGCGTCTTTTCGCCGTCCAGGACAAAGGCCTTCATAAAAAGATAAGCGCTCTTGCCGCGCAATTTGTCTCCGGCCCTGACCAGCCGGTCCTCAAAACGCACCACGAGGGCCTGGAACTGGATAATATTTCCCTGCCCGCCGGATGGCAGGCGGGGATCCGCCGGGTGCCGGGCGGAAAAGGTAAAATATTTCGCGGGAACGGGATTCCCTTTCGTATCGTATTCCAAAAATTTGATCGTGGTCTTGATTTTTTTAGCGGTCTCATCCCACTCGCTTTTAGTGACGAGCGCTTCGGCGATCCGCGAATCGGCCGAAAGCCGGTCGATCACCTGGCGCAGGACGCGCGTTTCTTCGATCCACTGATTGACCCAGAATCCGGCCGAAAGCAGCGCGGCCGCGACCAGGAGGATTAAAATGGAGTTGAACGCTTGGGAAGCTTTGATTTTCATTTTCGAGAGCCTTTATTT
>JAHFHG010000049.1:0-3091 GCA_023247035.1 Candidatus Omnitrophota bacterium | reverse complement strand
GCCGTCATTGAGGGAGAAGACGACATTGGGTTTCGGGATGTCCAACTGCAGGACGCCTGCATTTCATTCACTAAAGCTGCTTTATTTTTTCAAGACTCAATAGGGAAGTCGCTTGAATGCGGTTATCCAGCTCATAATTTTCTTTTCCCGGATAAAGGACATACAGTTTCTCCAATTTCAAATCATGAGCCGCAATGCGCATCGAAGGGGTCAAGCTTGGACGATCACTCAGTTTAATTTCAAAACCAATCTTCCTTCCGTTTTTGAGAAAAAGAAGATCTAACTCTGCCTGGTTATGGGTCGCCCAAAAATAAGCGTCATCCGGCTGAAATTTTTTAAACAACTCTTCAATCACATACCCTTCCCATGACGCGCCTCGCTTGGGATGATCCTGAAATTCTTTTTCACTTGGGATGCCCAGCAGCAAATGCAGCAGTCCTGAATCACGCACATAGATTTTCGGAGCCTTCACCTGCCTTTTGCCGAGATTTTCGTGCCACGGCTGAAGCTGACGCACCATTAAAAGATGGTCAAGATAATCCAGATACTTTCGCACCGTCGGCTGACTTACCCCAAGCGAAGCGGCGGGATCAGCCGCATTCCAAAGTTGGCCGTGGCCGTGAGCCAGCATCGCCCAAAAACGGCGAAACATCGGGGCGGGGATATTCACCCCCATTTGCGGAACATCGCGTTCCAGGAACGTTTGAACAAATTGTTTACGCCAGGCGAAACTGCCTTCACTTGAGCGCGCAAGAAAAGAATGCGGAAAACCGCCGCGGAACCAATGGGTCTTAAGTTTTTTATTCGTTACTTCTTCAAGTGAAAAACCGCTCATTTGAATAGTTTCAATTCTTCCGGCCAACGATTCGGAAGACTGCTTTAAAAGCGCGGGGCTGGCGCTGCCCAAAATCAAGAATTTCGCGGGCA
The DNA here is from genome assembly GCA_023247035.1 of Candidatus Omnitrophota bacterium. GTDB lineage: Bacteria > Omnitrophota > Omnitrophia > Omnitrophales > Aquincolibacteriaceae > JAHFHG01. Next base: position 2,164 of record JAHFHG010000049.1, on the reverse strand, counting down.
GCGGCTTGCGATCCGAAAGCACACGGAGCAGCGGAAAAAGTTCGGGTTTCCGCTGAATTTCGTCAATCACGACAAGCCCCCGAAGCCCCCCGAGCTCAGCCTTGGGATCTTCGAGGCGCAGCAAGTCGTCCGTATCTTCTAAATCAAAATAGTTCTTCTTGCCGGAAGATAAAAATTCATGCGCCAGCGTCGTTTTACCGCATTGGCGGGGTCCGATCAGAATAACAACCCGGCTGCGGCGGAGGGCTTTTTGAACTTGATGTGTCAAATCCAAGCGTTTAATCATGTCAAAATAATACCATGAAAATCGAAATTGTCACTTTCAATTTTCATGGACGGAACTTTTGGAAGCGGCGCCGTTTTTTTAATCTCTTGTCCAGTATCGCCGCAACTTACTTCGTTGCGTTCGTTCGTGGCGCACTGCTTGGCACGTTCTGTTGGGATATTTTTGTCACGTATGTGCAATCCGCCTCAAGCTTTCAGAAATCGCTGCGGAGTGAATCTTCTTTGCGGCAGACAATCCGAGATTCTCCACTGATAAGTTGTTTCAATCCACGCGCCCTACCTTGAAACGTCCTATAATCTTTTGAGTTTCAATCCACGCGCCCACGCGGGGCGCGACACAAAAGAAAGTCCAAATTCTCTCACCGATTCTGTTTCAATCCACGCGCCCACGCGGGGCGCGACCCTTATGGCACAGTTCAATTCCGGTCATTTGAGCGTTTCAATCCACGCGCCCACGCGGGGCGCGACAGGAACAAACTTATCAGAAAAAGTAAGAGTAATAGTTTCAATCCACGCGCCCACGCGGGGCGCGACCCGAGAAAGAACAGCCTGCTCACCAAGATTCGCGTTTCAATCCACGCGCCCACGCGGGGCGCGACCGGTGCGGTTTATTCTGATAAGGATATTCAGCTTGTTTCAATCCACGCGCCCACGCGGGGCGCGACATTATGATTTTTGGTCCTGTTGGTCCTGTAATCGTTTCAATCCACGCGCCCACGCGGGGCGCGACTTACCGCCATCAGCCAAAACAACAGAATCAGCAGGTTTCAATCCACGCGCCCACGCGGGGCGCGACCTCATGCCAAGCACGGACCGCCCATGACCTAGAATGTTTCAATCCACGCGCCCACGCGGGGCGCGACGTAATAGAACCAGCCAAATAAGCATCATACAAAGTTTCAATCCACGCGCCCACGCGGGGCGCGACGCCCTCTTCATAACCAAAGCTATGGAAGAAGGTTAAATCAACTACTCAGCGAACCTGCATTCATTCATCAGAAATGTCTTCGAGCTGCTAAGTAGAAAAATCGTAACCGGTTACAAAACAGTAGAATACAAGAACCGCGAACCTCTAAGGGCTGCGTTGTCAGCTGCAGGTTCGCGGGTCAAACAATCAGAGAGCCTTTCTCAAGATCAGGCACTTCCTTGATTCCATAATGCTCAACCTTACGCTGCCAGTTGCTTCCCATAAAATAAAAACGAATGCTGTCTTCCTCTGATTTGTAGAGCCGGAGCACGCGATTTTTTAAAACCACCCATTGCGCGGGGTCAACGAGGCATTCGAAAACAGAGTTCTGCACACGCTGGCCGAAATCCAGACACGCATCCGCGACTTTGCGCAGCCGCTTTCGCCCTGCCGAAGTCTTTGTTGCGACATCATAGCTCACCAGCACCATCATAAAAAATTACCTCCACACAAACGGCGGGTAAGCGTCCAAATCTCCCCTTAAAAATCGGGCGAGGAGCAGCGCTTGAACGTGGAAAAGCAAGCCCACCTCCACTTTTTCCTGCAAAAACGGATGCATGATTTCTTCCTGCTTGCGGGTTTGATAAGCCGTAAGCACTGTTTTGCGCGCCGCATCATTCATCGTGAACGCTCCTGACTCCGATTGTTCAAATTGATTTCCGGAAATTTGCTTGAGATTAATCAGGGATAAAACAAGGCGGTCTGCCATAAAAACGCGGAACTCTTCCATCAAATCAAGCGCCAGGCTTGGCCGTCCCGGGCGGTCGCGGTGCAAAAATCCTACTGCCGGATCCAAGCCAACCGTTTCCAATGCGGAACGAACGTCGTGCATCACCAAAGTGTAGAAAAATGAAAGAAGGCAGTTGACACGGTCAAGCGGCGGACGGCGGTTTCTATCTTTGAAGAAAAAAT
>JAHFHG010000010.1 GCA_023247035.1 Candidatus Omnitrophota bacterium | reverse complement strand
GGCTTTTTCTTGAGATGGATCACAGTGCCAAGCTTGAAGATCTGGATCACTTCCTTCGAGAGACATGGCTTGAATGCTGCGGGCATTTAAGCACCTTCACCATTCAAGATGTTCGTTATGAACTGAAAACGGATTCTCCGGATTTCATGGCCGAAATGTTTGGTGACGAAGAAAGCAAAACGATGGACGCGAGTGTCGGCGGCGTGCTTTCGAGCGGATTAACCTTCCGCTACGAATATGATTTCGGGAGTACGACCGATCTTGATCTCACAGTTCTCTGGGAAAGAGAAGGACGGCTGAATTAAGAAGGGCGTTACAATTGTTTCCCGGAATGAACCTGTCGGTTTTAAGCGCACTGTCTGCGGCCGGATTGCCGAAGTTGTTTGCACAGAATGCGGATACGAAAAGGACGCATCTTTTTGCAGCGCATGCGCAGCAAAACATGAATGCGGCGAGGAAATGCTTCTTCCCGTTGTCAATTCTCCCCGAATGGGGGTATGCGGATATGAAGGTGCGGGAGTGTAGACCTTTTGCCTCTACGCTCGGCCTCAAATATAGAAAATCTTTCCCGTCTACAGGGCATTTTTTGGTACAATCTCAACTCTGAATGGAATCTGGATAAGGCGCTCGGACGGTTTTCGGCGCGTGTTTTTTGTCGTTATAAATTCTCCCCCTAACGGCCGACGGGGCATCGGCTCTCTGGAGTTTCCATTCGCCCTTCGCCACGCGGCACAGCAGTATTGGGATTTCAATGCTGAAAGTAGGTCGTCTGGGAGTGGCGGTCGGGCAGGTTTATTTCTGAAATGGTTGAGGAGAATTTTGAAGAGAAAATATAAATTGACAGGGCCGGTGAGCTTTCATACCCTGATCTTTTCGATCTACGAGAGAACCCGCAGGCGAGCGTGGTGGAACTGGCAGACACACCAGCTTGAGGGGCTGGCGCCGCAAGGCATGCAGGTTCAAGTCCTGTCGCTCGCACCATTTAAATAAGTCACAAGAGACAAGTTTTAGAGAGCTCAGTGTTTGGAGGTTTCATCATTTGAATTTCAACTTTTTCTTGTCACGCGCCGCTCGTCACTTGCCGCGTTTTTTGTTATGATTCCTCCCCACATTTTTCGTGAATACGATATCCGCGGTCTGGCCGAGACCGAGCTGACCCACGAAGGGGTTTACGGCATCGGCCGCGCCTTCGGGACTGCGCTTCTCAGAGAGAACAAAAAAAAAATCTCCGTAGGTTACGATTTAAGAACGAGCTCGTTGAGGATTTTCAATTCCCTTTCCAAGGGCCTTTTGGATTCGGGCATTCATATCCTTGAGCTTGGATTAGTTCCCACTCCATTGGTGTATTTTTCCGTGAACCATTTCAAACTGGACGCGGGCATTTCCATTACCGGCTCCCACAACCCTCCTCAATACAACGGATTTAAACTTCACTTAAGCGACAGGCCCTTCTTCGGGGCCGAGATTCAGCGCCTCAAGACGATGATCGCGGCCGGGGATTTTTTAAAGGGCGCGGGACATTTGGAAAAAGCGGAGATTGCGGAGCCTTATAAAAAATATGTGCTGAGCCTGTTCACCCAACGCAGAAAACTTAAAGTCGTGATCGATTCGGGGCACGGGATGGGCGGGCTTGTCGCTCCGGATTTAATCAAGAGATTGGGGCACGATCGTGTTGAGCTTTATTCCAATTTGGATCCCGCTTTTCCGGATCATCATCCCGATCCTTCCGAACCGGGCAATTTGAAGGATCTCCAAAAAAAAGTTTTGGAAACCAAGGCGGACATCGGAATCGCCTTCGACGGAGACGCCGACCGCATCGGCGCGGTCAATGAAAAGGGCGAAATCATTCCCGGGGATTACATCCTTTTGCTTTATGCCCGTTCGATTTTAAATCGCAGGCCGGGGGCCGTGATTATCGGCGACGTCAAATGTTCCAAAATCATTTACGACGATATTGCGAAACGCGGCGGCCGCGCGTTGATGTGGAAGACGGGGCATTCCTTGATCAAGGCGAAGATGAAAGAGACGGGAGCGGCTTTGGCCGGCGAAATGAGCGGGCACATGTTTTTTGTGGACCGCTGGTTCGGTTTTGACGACGCCCTTTACGCGGCCTGCCGGATGCTCGAGATCCTCCAGGAAAATGACAAGCCTTTGTCCGCGCTTTTATCCGACCTTCCGCGTGTATTTTCTACTCCGGAGATCCGCGTCGACTGCCCGGATGAAATCAAATTCGATCTGGTCCAAAGGGCCGTAGAAGAATTCAAAAAATCTTATGATGTGATCGATATTGACGGCGCTCGAGTTCAATTTGAAGACGGCTGGGGGCTGGTGCGCGCGTCCAATACCCAGCCCGTTCTGGTGATGCGTTTTGAGGCCGCGAGCCAGAAACGGCTTGCCGAGATCCGCGGGCTTGTTGAATCTAAAATCGCAGCGTTGAGACAAAAAGGCCGCTGATGCCCATCTCCCAAACCGGCAGGCGCGACTCGCCGCGCAGAAAGCGGGCAAGCACAAACCCTTCGGCGGCCAAACTCTGGGCTGTGATTATGGCAGGAGGATCCGGCACGCGCTTCTGGCCGGTCAGCCGCGCAAAAATTCCGAAGCAATTTCTAGACCTCTTCGGCTCCCAAACCCTGCTTGAGCAGACCGTAAACCGCCTTAAACCGCTTGTCCCTTCCAAGCGCCTTCTTGTTGTCACCCAGAAACGGAATGTTCCGAAAGTTCGTCATCTTCTTAATCTTCCGAATGCTCAAATTGTCGGCGAACCCGTCGGGAGGAATACGGCGCCTTGCGCTGTTTTGGCTGCGGCCCTGATCCTGAAAAAAGATCCCAGCGCGGCGCTGGCGATCCTGCCTTCGGATCATTACGTTGGGAAAACAAAAATTTTCAAGAAAGCGCTTGCTTTGGCGGCGCAGACGGCAAGCCGGGAGCATTGTCCCGTAACTTTCGGAATTGCTCCCACTTTTCCTCATACGGGATACGGTTATTTGGAACTTGAGAAAAAGTATACGAAGCGCGATTTGAATTCCATTTTCAGGCTGAGAGGTTTTCATGAAAAGCCTTCGCCGGCCAAGGCGCGCGCGTTTCTGAAATCCAGGCGGTTCCTTTGGAATAGCGGCATATTCGTCTGGCGCGCCGATCAACTGCTTGAAGCCGCCCGGAAATTTTTGCCTCAGGCTTACGAACTCGCTCAAAGAATCGCCGGGCCCCATTTTACCGCTCGGATGAAGAGTCATTACGCTTCGATGCCGGACATTTCAATCGACTACGGCCTGATGGAAAAATTATCCGGAAAAATTTTGGCCATTCCGGTCGAAATGCAGTGGCACGATTTAGGGGGCTGGCAGGCCTTTTGGAAACTCTCGTCCAAGGATCCGCAAGATAACGTTGGGCACGGGCAAACCCTTTTTATAGAAAGCCGGGGTAATGTTGTGAAATCCTCTTCCCACAAACTTGTCGCGCTTCTCGGAGTCCATGATTTTGTGATTGCCGATACGCCGGATGCCCTTCTCGTTTGTCCCAAAGAAAAAACGGAATCCCTTCGCGGTTTGGTCCGGAGGCTGAAAGAAAAAAAACTGGAGAAGTATTTATAATGAATATCCTTCAAGCGATTATTTTAGGAATTGTCCAGGGGCTGACTGAATTTTTGCCGGTCTCAAGTTCAGGGCACCTTGTCTTTGTCCAGTATTTGCTGGGATTTCATGAACCCCTGCTGGCCTTTGATGTGGCCCTTCACCTTGGAACGCTGCTGGCGGTTTTTGTCTATTTCAAGGAAGACCTCGTGAATATGATCCGGGAATTTTTCCTTTTTCTATTCCATTTAGCCTCCGGGAAAAAGGCGGGCCTCCTTTTAAGCCAATATCCTTACGCCGCGACCTCGTGGCGGGTGATTGTCGCTTCGATTCCCACGGCCTTGATCGGTTTTCTTTTTCACGATTCCCTGGAGGCCATGTTCGGCTCGCTTTCCGGAGTCGGAATCGGCTGGATTGTAATGGGGATCGCGCTGATCCTGAGCCGGAAAATTCAAAACGGATCCCGCGCGCTCAATCAAATGAATGCCTGGGACGCTCTCCTGATCGGAACCATGCAAGGGGTTGCGATTATTCCTTCGATTTCGAGATCCGGAACCACAATTATCGCCGGTATGCTCCGGGGGATTCAGAAAAACGCCGCCGCGCGCTTCTCATTCCTTCTTTCAATTCCGGCGATCATGGGCGCAGCTTTGCTGGAGTTAAAAGGAGGGATTCTGCTGCCGCACATTGGCTCCGGAGCGCTCCTCGCAGGCTTCCTGGCCTCTGCGATTGTCGGTTACCTCAGTATCGCAGCGCTCTTGCGGCTCATTCAGCGCGGCAGCTTTTTTGTTTTTGGTTTCTATTGTTTTATCTTAGGCATCCTTAGCCTCGTTTATAGTTTTTTAAACGGCGGTATTTAAAAACGCCCCATTTTTATTTTTCTTGCTGATGAAAACGATTCGCTGCTTCCTCAAAAAAGATAAAGAACGCCCGCTCGAGGGGCATCATCCCTGGATTTTTTCCGGCGCGATCGACCGGATTGACGACGATCACGAAGCCGGCAGCCTGGTGAAGGTTTTTTCATCCGAAAATAAATTTTTAGGCATCGGATACTTGAATCCCCGGTCCCAAATTGCGATTCGGATGCTGACCTTTCAGGATGAACCTGTCGGGCCTTCTCTCTTTAAAAAGAAAATTGAAGATGCGATTGCGCTGCGACGGGAATTTATCAATAAAGAAACCAATGCCTGCCGGCTGATCCATTCTGAGGGGGATTTCCTTCCCGGTTTGATTGTGGATCGGTACGCCGATTATTTAGTCGTTCAGTTTTTGACCGCAGGAATCGAAAAGTGGAAAGATGATTTGGTTTCGATTCTTCAGGAATCCGTGAACCCGCGCGGTATTTTCGAAAGGGACGATTCGGAATGGCGGGCCTGGGAGGGCCTTGAAAAAAGGGCCGGCAGCCTCGCGGGCGAAGAGCCGCCGGATTTCGTCGAGATTCAGGAAAACGGACTTCGCTTTATCGTGGACATTCACCGCGGCCAGAAGACGGGTTTTTTTCTGGATCAGCGCGAGAACCGAAAGTTGATCGGAAGATTAAGCAAAGGCAAACGCGTGTTGAATTGTTTTTCTTATACGGGCGGATTTTCCGTTTATGCGGCCCGGGCAGGGGCCCTGGAAACGGTCTCGGTGGATTCTTCGGAGGAGGCCTTGAATACCGCGCGGCATAATTTCGAAAAAAATGGATTCAAGGAGGCGTCTCATTCGTTGATTCGGGAAGATGTTTTTCAGTACCTGCGCTCAAGCCGCCAGGAGTTTGATCTGATTGTGCTCGACCCGCCGGCCTTTTGCAAAAACAAGCAGCAAATCCAGCAGGCGGCAAGAGGGTACAAGGATATCAACCTTTGGGCGCTGAAGCGCGCGGCCGCGGGCGGGCTCCTTTATACCTGCTCCTGTTCTTCTTATATTGCGCCCGACCTTTTTCAGAAAATTATTTTTGGAGCGGCTAAAGATGCGCGCCGCGATGTCCGCATTGTGGCCAAGACTTCGCACGCGCCGGATCATCCCATTAATGTTTATCACCCGGAAGGCGAATATCTTAAAGGGCTGCTTTGTCAGGTGGTGTGACGGTAATTCCCCGGGATTAAATTTGCAGGGATCCGGTATGCCGGAAACCTGCCGGTTACCCGAGGCCGGCGGCAATCGGGTATACTTAACATAACTTCAGGAGTCGATTGTGGAAATCCTAGACCGGAAAAAATTTGGGGAAGAAAAAGTTAAATCCCTTGAGCTTGCGGAAGACTCCCGCGAGCAGGAGTGGACTCATCCCAGCTTTGCGGCCGAACTTTTCCAGGGGAGATTGCGCTGGGATTTGATCTTGCCTTTCCCCGTTCAGAGCGAAGAAGATAAAAAATCCGGCGACGAATTGCTTGCCCGGGTTGAAAAAGTCTTGAAGGAACATATCGATCCGGATGAAGTGGACCGGACGGGCGAGATTCCGCCGGGCGCGCTTAAAGCCCTTGCCCAGCTCGGCTGTTTTGCAATGAAGATCCCTAAAAAGTATGGAGGATTGGGGATCTCCCAGACGAATTACAATCGAGCGATTCATCTTGTGGCGAGCTATTGCTCCTCCACCGCGGTCTGGCTTTCGGCCCACCAATCCATCGGCGTTCCCCAGCCTTTGATGCTCTTCGGAACAGAAGAACAAAAAGAAAAATTTTTGCCCCGCTTTGCCAAGGGTGCGATTTCAGCGTTTGCCCTTACCGAACCGGATGTTGGAAGTGATCCCGCGCGAATGACGACGAAGGCGGTCCCCATTGAAGACGGTAAATTTTTTCTCCTGAGCGGCGAAAAACTTTGGTGCACGAACGGGCCGGTCGCGGACATTATGGTCGTGATGGCCCGGACGCCTGCGAAGATCGTAAACGGCCGGGAAAAAGCTCAGATCACGGCTTTTATTGTGGAAAGATCGACGCCCGGCATTGAAGTCGTCCACCGCTGCCGGTTTATGGGGCTTTCGGGAATTCAAAACGGCCTTCTGCGTTTCAAAGATGTGAAAGTCCCGCGCGGAAATATCCTCTGGGGAGAGGGCAAAGGATTGAAGCTGGCCCTGATGACGCTCAATACCGGGCGCCTGACCATGCCTGCCGCGGTGACGGGCGGATCCAAGTGGTGCCTGAAAGTTGCGCGGTTGTGGGCCAACGAACGCGTGCAATGGGGCGCGGCGATCGGCAAGCACGAGGCCGTGGCTTCGAAGATCGCGGCGATGGCTTCCACTATTTTTGCGATGGATTCGCTGACCAACCTTGTGGCGCGAATGGCGGACGGCAAGAAAACGGATATCCGCCTTGAAGCCGCAATGGCGAAACTTTCCTGCACGGAAGCAAGCTGGCGGATCATTGACGGCGCGGTTCAGATCCGCGGCGGCCGGGGCTACGAGACGGCGTCGTCGTTACGCGCGCGGGGAGAAAAAGGCTACGCGCTGGAGCGGATGATGCGTGACGCCAGGATCAACACAATCATTGAAGGGACAAGCCAGGTGATGCGGCTTTTTATAGCCCGAGAGGCGATGGACGCCCACGTCAGAATGATTATGCCGATCGCTTCCCCGCGCACAAAATTGAAAGAACGCGTCACCGCGATTGGGAAAGCCGTTACATTTTACAGCCGCTGGTATCCGAAACAATTTATCTGCAGCAATCCGCTTCCTGCGGGAATAACGATCCCCAAAGAACTTCGAGGCCACATGAAATTTGCAAGTTGCGCCTCCCGCCGTTTGGCGCGAAGCCTTTTTCACGCCATGATGCTCTATCAGCAGAAACTTGAAGCCAAACAGCTTTTGCTGACTCGGTTCGCCAATATCGGAACGGATCTTTTGGCAATGGCAGCCTCCTGCGCGCGGGCGATTTCGGTTTCACCTTCTGATTCAAACGAAGGCGCGGCCGAGCTTGCCGATTTCTTTTGCCGCCAGGCGCGGGCCCGGATCCAGAAACAGTTCCGGAATATGTTCAGAAATGACGACGGATTCGCCTACCGGATCGCCCAAAATACCCTTGCTTCGAAATACGCCTGGCTTGAGAATGATATTATTCAACCCTGACCATTGCCGCAAGCTTCAAGCCGCAGGTCTCAGAACTCTAAAATTTCAATTAAGACTTGCAGGCTGCAGCTTGCAGCTTGTAGCATGTTGGCATGAAATCCCTCTGGAATCCTAAAGAAGCCGCCCAATGCAAGGATAAGCTGGAACTGCTCGTCTACCGTTCCCGCTTGATCGGAAGCGAGCCGAAGCTTTGCGTTTGGGGAGGCGGCAATACCTCCACCAAAATTATTCGCAACGACCATTGCGGCCGCGAGTGCCGGGCGCTGTGCATTAAAGGAAGCGGTTCGGATCTTAAGTCGTCGACAGTCAAAGATTTTCCGCCTGTTCGGCTGGATGAGCTTCTCGAAGTTTTCAAACGCGACCGGATGAGCGACGAAGAAATGGTCGATTTCGTCTCGCGCTGCCTTCTCGAGCCCAAGGCGCCCCGGCCTTCGATCGAAGTTTTGCTGCACGCCTTTGTGGATCAGCCGGACATTGATCACACCCACGCGGACGCCATTCTTTCAATCACCAACACGAGAGACGGGGAAAAAATTGCACGGGAAATTTTTGGAGACGAACTCCTCTGGATTTCTTACGTCAAGCCCGGCTTTACCTTGGCGAAAAGGGTCGGGGAGGCGTATCGGAAGAATCCCAAGGCGAAAGGGGTCATCCTCGAAAAGCACGGCCTGATTGCCTGGGGGCCGGACGCCAAAACCAGTTACGGCCTTACGATTGAAATGGTGAGCCGGGCCGAAAAATATTTGAACGCGGCGCGCAAGAAAAAGAAAATTTGGAGCCCATCAATTTTTTCACGTAAGGGCGTATTGCAATACGCCCTCACATCTGCAGAGCAACGTTCTTTGCTCATCCAATCTCTTCCGTTGATCCGGAAAAAATTAAGCGCGAATCAGAAAGTCATCCTCCACGTCAGCCGGTCGCCCGAGGTCCTGGAATTTGTGAACGCAGCCGCGGCGGCGCGGGTTTCCCAAATCGGCCCGGCCACGCCGGATCATATGCTCCGCACCAGGCGGATTCCGTTGTATGTTCATGTTTCTTCGGCAAGGTCACGGCACGCCGCGCCCTTGCTTCAAAATCAAATTGTCTCCCAAATCGAAACTTACGCGCAAAAGCACAAACGATATTTTGAAAAATATAAACGCTTGCTTCCTTCCAATGCGCAGACGATGCTCGATCCTTATCCCAAGGTGATTCTGATCCCCGGAATCGGAATGATCACGAGCGGAAGCGACCTTAAAAACGCAAAGATCACGGCCGAGATTTACGAGCACTCCATTTCCGTAATGAAAAACGCCTCGACCCTGGATACTTACGAATCCCTTTCCGAGCGGCAGGCCTTTGAAATGGATTACTGGCCGATGGAACTTTATAAACTTTCCCTGGCTCCGGACGAGGCCGAATTCGCCCGCCAAATTGGGCTTGTCACGGGCGCAGCGCGCGGAATCGGGCGCGCGATTGCCTTTGAGCTTGTGAAGCAGGGAGCGCACGTCTTCTTGGGAGATATTCAGGACGACGCCTTGAATGAGGCCGTCCATTTTATTAATCGCGAGACTCGCTCAAACCGGGCCTTTGCACTTCATTTTGACGTTACGAATCCGGATTCCGTCAAAAAGGGGATCGAAAAAATTATTTTACAGTGCGGCGGCATTGACTTTTTAGTGTCGAATGCCGGCCTGGCGCACGTTTCTCCGATCGACCGGCTGGACCTCGAGGATTGGGAAAAAAGTTTTGCGGTCAATGCCACAGGCCATTTTCTGGCGGCTCGGGAAGTGACTCGATTGTTAAAGCGACAAGCGCTGGGAGGCAATCTCGTTTTTATCGGCACGAAAAATGTTCTGGCTCCGGGCAAGGACTTCGGCGCTTACAGCGCGTCCAAGGCGGCCGAGGCGCAGCTCGCGCGGGTCCTGGCGATTGAAAATGGAGAACACGGAATCAGAGTCAATATGGTAAACCCGGACGGCGTTTTCGAAGATTCGGGGCTGTGGGAAACGATCGGTCCGAGCCGCGCTCAAAGCTACGGGATACCTTCTCAAGAATTGAAAACGTATTACCAGAACCGCAGTCTGATGAAAACGGCGGTGCTGCCCCAAGACGTGGCTGAGGCCGTGAGCTTTTTAATCTCCCGCAAGTCTTCCAAGACGACCGGGTGTATCCTCACCGTTGACGGCGGCGTCAAAGAAGCCTTCCCGCGCTAAAAACCATCCCGTTTCGCAGGGCCTTTGCAAGCAGGGATCAGCTTTGATACAATCCTGTCATGAGCCTTCCGGAAGAATCTAAAAAACTTTCACTGGCCGAGGCGGTTAAGGAAAAAAGCAACTACCTCCGGGGCACGATCAAGGAATCCCTGGAAAAGGCCGCGACTCATTTTTCCAAGGACGAGATCCAGCTTCTAAAATCGCACGGCACGTACGAACAGGACGACCGCGATCTGCGCCAAAAACTCCTCGCGGAAAAAAAAGAGCCTGCCTACAGTATGATGGTCCGGTTGAAGATCCCGGGCGGGAAACTGACGCCGGATCAATACCTCGTTTATGACGATCTGTCCGCGCGGTACGGGAACAATACCCTGCGGATTACGACCCGGCAGGGATTCCAGTTTCACGGCGTGCTCAAAAAAAATGTGAAGACCGTGATTGCCGGCGTGAATCAATGCCTCGGAACAACGCTCGGCGCGTGCGGGGACAATGTGCGCAACGTGACGGCCTGCCCCGCGCCTTTTTCAGATCGGAAAAAATATGAAGTCCTTCAATATGCCAAGGCCGTCTCGGATCAGTTTATGTCGCGGAGCGGCGCGTATCACGAGATTTGGCTCGACGGAGAAAAACTGCCCCATCTTCCCGCGCCGACGGGCGATGAACCCATTTACGGAAAAACTTACCTCCCGCGAAAATTTAAAATCGCCTTGGCTTTTCCGGACGACAATTGCGTGGACGTTTACAGTAATGACATCGGAATCGTCCCGGAAATCGAAAAGGACAAATTGAACGGTTTCAACATTTTGGTCGGCGGCGGATTCGGGATGACGCACGGGATTGCGTCCACTTATCCCCGGCTTGCGACGCCTCTGTGCTTTGTCAATCCTCAAGATTTGCTTGATCTCACGAAATCTATAGTGCTCGTCCAGCGGGATTACGGCAATCGCAGCGACCGCAAACGCGCCCGGATGAAATACCTGATCGACGAAAAAGGGCTTCCGTGGTTCAGCGCTGAGGTTGAGAAACGGTTTGGAAAGAAAACGGAGCCTGCTCATCCGATCGGGTGGAAGGGGATCGAGAATCACCTGGGCTGGCGCCGAGGCGCGGACGGAAAATGGTTCCTCGGGCTTTTTATTGAAAACGGGCGTATCAAAGATGAGGGGAGTTACAGGCTCAAGACTGGTCTGCGGGCTGTGATCCGGAAATACCGTCCGGATTTGCACCTTAGCGCGCAGCAGGATATTCTTTTGTCCGGATTTGGCGAGAATCAAAAAGCTGAATTGGAAGGAATGCTGAGCTCTTACGGCGTCCCGCTTCCTCACAAACTTTCCAATGTGTTAAAAGACTCGATGGCCTGCCCCGCGCTTCCGACTTGCGGCCTGGCGATTACCGAATCCGAACGCGTTCTGCCCGGCATCATCGATGATCTGGAGAAAAAAATCGAAATGCTCGGCCTCGGCGGTCAAAGGATCATGATCCGTATGACGGGCTGCCCCAACGGCTGCGCGCGGCCGTACAATGCGGAAATTGCCTTTGTCGGCCGGACGGTGGGAACCTACAGTATTTATGTAGGAGGGAGTTTGGCGGGGGATCGCTTGAATATTCTTTATGCGGAAAAGGTTCCGCAGGCTCAATTGGCGGACAGTGTTTATCCGCTTCTGGCGCTCTATAAAAAAGCCAAAAACAGGGATGAAAATTTCGGAGATTTCTGCTGCCGTGTCGGAGTTGAATTCCTGCGCCGCGAGATTTCTTCTCGTCCGCCGCTTTGATCGAAGTCGTAACCAATCGCTTAATATAAGGTTGTAAGAAGTCTTCTTTTTGATTTCCGTTTTTGATCGGCGCTCCTTGGTGCCTAAAATTTTTTTAGAAACGTATTGATTTTAAAAAAAAGATCAGGTAAATTTTGAACGTATTGAAAGGAATTGCAGGTCTAATGAGAATACTCCGAATCAGCGTGATGGTTGTGATAAGCCTTTTCGTTTTGGAATCCGCCCTGTTTTCCAGCAAACTTTTTCTTTATTCCGGTTTTGAGCCTGCGCGTGAGAGCCCTGCTTACCGCCAATTTAAGCTGCGAAACATTTCTGACTTTTCAAAACTCGCGTATCTTATCGACCGGTTCGGAACCACGGATGTTCAAATCATTTACGATAATCACTATTTTAAGGCTCCTTTTGTAGCCCGCGTTGCGCGCTGGTTTTTAAATAGAAATTACCGCAAGGAAACCCCTCCGGAATGGATTATGCGCTGGTGCAATACCGCCATTCCGTCAGGAAATCTGATTTGGGTTAAACTTCCCGACGGAAAATTCCGTTTGGCCCGTGAAGTTTTGCTCGAAGAGTTGACGGCCTTGGAAAAGATGATTGCCGAAGATGATTTGAAGATATCAGGATTGAGCATCGAAAAAGTCGAGGCCGCCATTTCTTCCGAGGCCCCATCAATCCAGCCGTCCCAGCTTGCGCCGGAAGGCCAGCCGCTTAACCCGAACCGTTCCAAATCCGCGCCCAGCATCGCCTCGTAACGTCTTACCCCATCTTAACTTTTTGAGAGGATTGAACAAACTTTGGCGGTTTGGTATACTACCCCCACAATAATCCGAATCTTGTTTTTAAGGAGGAATTTTTTATGTCCCAAGGTATTCTTAGCCCGTCCATTCCCGCCCGCCCTGAAACCACCAATATTGAATCGAAAACGCCCCCGATTCCCCGGCTTGGCGATCTAGCCCCGGATTTTACGGCGCCGACCACTCACGGTGAAATCACGCTCAGCAAGTGGCAGGGAGGGGAGTGGGTGATCTTATTTTCCCATCCTGCGGATTTCACGCCGGTCTGCAGCACCGAACTTACGGAGTTCGGGAGGCGCATTGAAGAATTCCGGGCCCGGAAAACGAAACTGATCGGCCTTTCGATCGATAGTGTCCATTCTCATTTGGCCTGGACGCAGAATCTCTCAAAAATTTTGGGTGTGCGGATCCCTTATCCTCTCATCGCCGATCTTTCCACCGCAGTCGCTCAGAAATACGGCATGATCCATCCCGGCGCCAGCACAACCGTCACGGTCCGCACCTTGTTTATCATCGATCCGAAAAGGATCGTGAGGGCCGTCATTTATTATCCTCTGAATGTCGGGCGCAACGTCGATGAAGTCGTCCGGCTGCTTGACGCGCTTCAGACCGCGGACGCAAAAGGAGTGGCCTGCCCCGTGAATTGGAAACCCGGAGAAAAGGTGATCGTTCCTCCGCCGAAGACCGAAGATGAAGCTGAAGAACGGTTGAACGGCAATTACGAGCGCCTGGATTTTTATCTCTGCAAAAAGCAAATCTGAAATCCGAATCCCGATTGGCTCATTTTCAGAAAGAGAAAAATTGTTCTATGCTCAGGAGGAGACTGTTATGCCGTCCCGAGTTCTAAGCGGGACCCGTCCGACGGGGAAGCTGCATCTGGGCAATCTCTTTGGAGCTTTGGAGAATTATAAGAAGCTTCAGGGCGAAGACGCCTTTTTTATGATTGCGGATCTGCACGCCCTGACCACGGAATATGGGTCGCATTCCTCAATCGCCGACCGGGTCACCGAAGTCGTGGTCGATTATTTGGCGAGCGGGCTCGATCCTAAATCGTGCGCCATTTTTGTTCAAAGCGAGGTCCACGAACACGCGGAAATGGCGGTTCTGCTGGGAATGATCACTCCGCTCGGCTGGCTGGAACGCAATCCGACTTACAAGGACCAGCTCCGTGAACTCAAGGAGCGGGACTTGCAGACTTACGGATTTTTGGGATATCCCGTGCTTCAGGCTGCGGATATTCTTCTTTACCGGGCCGAAAAAGTCCCGGTCGGAGAGGACCAGCTTCCTCATCTGGAGTTGGCGCGCGAGATGGTTCGGCGGTTTAAGCACCTTTATCAGACCGAAATTTTTCCGGAACCTCAGCCTATTTTGACTCAGACGCCGCGCGTGCCCGGGCTGGACGGCCGCAAGATGAGCAAGAGTTACGACAACTGCATCTATCTTTCAGATCCTCCGGAAGTAGTCGATAAAAAAGTCCGAAGTATGGTCACCGATCCTGCGCGCAAGAAGCGGGAAGATAAAGGGAATCCTGAGGTTTGCCCGGTCTATTTTCACCACAAGCTTTATCAAGAATTGCCCGCGGTCGAGCGGGTCGCTAAGGAATGCCGCCAGGCGCTGCGCGGGTGCGTGGAATGCAAAGCCGAAATGGCGCGAAGCCTGAACGAATTCCTTGAACCGATCCGCAAAAAACGGGAAGAGTGGCTGAAAAGGCCGGATGAAATCAAAGCCATTTTAGATCGAGGCCGCCGGCGCGCCGGTCAAGTTGCCGGTGAAACGCTTGAAAAGACAATGAAAGCTATGGGAATCCGGAAATGACCTTGCCTCCTGACGCGAATGCTCAAGCCGCAGGAGCGCAATCTCCCGCGCCCGCCGTTCTGCCGCCGGCGCAGACTGCGCTTCATGTGAAACTTTCCGTTTATGACGGCCCCTTGGATATGCTGCTTGACCTGATCAAAAAAAATGAAATGGATATTTATGATATCCCGATCGCGGAGATCACCCGGCAGTACCTTGAGTCTCTGGCGCAAATGAAGCAGCTCGATTTGGAGATCGCCGGCGAATACATTGTGATGGCCGCAACGCTCATTTACATCAAATCCAAAACGCTGCTTCCCCAGGAAGATGAGGAAGACGACGATCTCGGCGAAGACCCGCGCTCGGAACTGGTCCGGAAACTTCTCGAATATCAGGCCTTCAAACGGGCCGCCAAGGAACTCGGGCTTTTGGAAGGGGAGCGCGGCAAAATGTTTACGCGCCAGATTTCCGATTATTACCTTTCCGAGCTGGACACGGAAAGCGTCGAGATCGATTCGTTCAGCGCCAACCTTTACGACCTGCTTTCCGCTTTTCAGAATGTCGTGATGCGGATCGGACACGTCGAGATGCACGAAGTTTTTGAGCAGGCCATTTCGATCGAAGAAAAAATGACCGAAATCCGGAACCTTCTTTTGGAAAAAAAGCGCGTCGTTTTTTCAAGCCTTTTTGAGGGATCCAGCGGCAAAAATATCCTGATCGCGACCTTCCTTGCCCTGCTTGAAATTATCCGCGTGCGCTTTGCCCGGGTTTTTCAAGATCAGCATTTTGGAGAAATCGTGATCGAAAAGACAACCGAAACCGATTAAGGAGTTTTGTTTTGGCTGCCCTAAAGGAAAAAGAAAAGGAACAATCCGAACGGTTGAAGAATTTGCGCCGAGAGCTTGAAGAAAGGCTGGAGGAGCAGCTTCTGCCGGTCCTTGAAAATGAAAAGATTTCCCTTGAGATTCAGAGGATCGACGAGAACCAAATCCTTGAGCCTCTTCAGCGCACGCGCGTTGTCGAGGCCCTGCTTTTTGCCTCCGCCAAACCTTTGACTCCCTCGGAAATCCGCCGGGTTTTGAAATCGGTCACGGTCAAAGAAATCGAAGGAATCATCCGGCAGCTTGCAGCGGAATATACCGGGCAGGGCCGGAGCTTTGAGATTGTGGAAATCGCCGGCGGCTACGAGATCGCCACGAAGAAAGAATACTCGCCCTGGATCTTGAAAGTGGAGCTTCAAAAGAAGGCCAAACAGGTCACCCAATCGGCGCTTGAAACGCTGGCCATTTTAGCTTATAAGCAGCCCATCACGCGGGCCGAGATTGAAGACCTGCGCGGCGTGGACGTAAGCGGCGTGATGTCCACTCTGCTGGAGCGCAGCTTGATTAAAATCGTGGGAAGGAAAGAAGTCCCGGGCCGCCCTTTCCTGTACGGAACTACGGAAAAATTCCTGGAGCATTTCGGGCTTAAGGCGCTTACGGCCCTTCCGAGCCTCGAAGAGATCAAAAAGATTGTGGAATCGTCGGTCAAAAAAGAAGATTTGATCGGCGCTTCAAAGATCGTTCCGGTAGCGGAGCCCGGAGAACCTGAAAAGGCTCAAAAGGAACGCGAGGAAGATCAAAGCGAAAAGGCTGAGGCGGGCTTATCGAATATCCTTTCAAAAGAGGATTCGAAAGCCGGCGAAGAAATGAAAAGGGATGAACTTTCGCAAGAAGAAACCGGCGCGGCGCAGGAAGGAACAGCGGAGCAGAGAGATGGACTTGAATCAGATTCGCACGAAAATTGACGAGTTGGACCAAAAAATTATTTCCCTTCTGAATGAGCGTACCGCCTTAGTTTTGGAGGTCGGAAGGCTTAAGGCCGAAGCGGGAAAAGAAGTCTACGCTCCCGAACGCGAAAGCGCGATTTATCAAAAAATCGAACGGGAAGCCCAAGGCCCTTTGCCGAAGGACGCGCTGAAAGCCATCTACCGGGAGATTATGTCGGCCGCGCTTGCGCTGGAAAAACCTTTGACCATTGCCTACCTCGGCCCGCAGGCCACTTTTACCCATTTGGCTTCGCTCTCCAAATTCGGATCGAGCGTGCGCTATTTTTCCGCTTCCAGCATCAATCAAGTCTTCCACGAAGTGGACCATAAACAGGCGGATTACGGCGTGATCCCTGTGGAGAATTCGATTGAAGGCGCCGTGACGCATTCGCTGGATATGTTTATGGATTCAGACCTCAAAATCTGCTCGGAGATCCTTTTTGAGATTTCACACAACTTGATGTCCCATTCCAAGCTGAAAGACATCCGCCGGGTTTATTCCAATCCGCAGGTGTTCGGCCAGTGCCGCAACTGGATCGAGACGCATCTGCCTCATACGGAATTGATTGAAACGGCGAGTACTACGGCCGCGGCGCAGCGGGCCGAGAAAGAGGACGGCGCCGCCGCAATCGGCTCCAAATTGGCCGCCACGCTTTATAATCTCCCTCTGATCGCGGAGGGGATACAGGATTTTTCCAAAAATGTCACGCGTTTTCTGGTGGTCTCGCGCCAGATTCCGCCGCCGTCGGGGAGGGACAAGACTTCGATTCTTGTGTCCATCAAAGACAAGGTCGGCGCTCTTTACGAAATGCTCGATCCGTTTAAGAAATCCGGGATCAATATGACCAAGATCGAGTCGCGGCCGTCCAAAAAAAAGGCGTGGGATTATTACTTCTACATCGATTTTGAAGGCCACTGCGAGAAGCCGAAAATTCAAAAGATGCTGAAGCAAATCGAAGGCCGGGCCAAGTTTATGAAAGTCCTGGGATCCTATCCTGCCTCAAACGCGAAAGAGGCCTAAAGCGACTTCTTATGCCTCACAAAATGGAAGAGCGTTACAAGAGTTATATCCGGTCCGTACGTCCTTACGAACCGGGCAAGCCGATTAAAGAGCTGGAGCGCGAGCTCGGGCTTCATCACGTGATTAAGCTTGCCTCCAATGAGAATCCGCTCGGGCCTTCGCGCAAAGCGCTGCGTGCCATGCGCCGCGCCCTCCGCGAGGTTCACCTTTATCCGGAAAGCAAATGCCACTATCTTGTCAAGCGCCTCAGCCAGGAATTGGGCATCGGGGAAAATCAGCTTATTATCGGAAATGGTTCCAACGAAATTATCGAACTCCTCGCGCGGGGATTTGTCAGCGAAGGGGACCGGGTGATTTCCTCTGAAACAACTTTTTTAGTTTATCCCATTTTGACGCAGGTGATGGGCGCCGAATATGTCGGCGTGCCGATGAAAAATTTCCGCTTTGACCTGCAGGGAATCCTGAATGCGATCACAGGCCGGACGCGGTTGATTTTTATCGCCAATCCCAATAACCCGACGGGGACTTATGTGACGACCCAGGAAGTTGAGGATTTTATCGCGCGCGTTCCCAAAGACGTGATTGTGTGTTTTGACGAGGCTTATGTGGATTTTGTCGAGGCCGCGGATTTTCCTCACATGATTTTTCATGCCAAGACCGAGAAGCCGAATATCGTCATTTTGCGCACGTTTTCAAAAGCTTACGGACTGGCGGGGGCTCGTGTCGGATATGGGCTGGGCGCGCCTTCGATGATCGAATACCTGCACAAAATCAGACAGCCGTTTAATGTCAATTCCGTGGCCCAGGCCGGCGCCGCGGCCGCCTTGGATGACCGCTTTTTTTTATGGCGGACCAAACATCTTGTCTCCAGCGGAAGGCGCTATTTGGCCAAACGTTTTGAGAAATTGGGGCTCCGGCATATCCCAAGCCAGGCCAATTTTATTTTGGTCGACGTCGGCCGCGACGCGGAGGAGGTCTTCCAGGCCCTGCTTCGCAAAGGAATGATTGTCCGCTCAATGAAGGCTTACGGGCTTTCGACTTGGATTCGCGTCACGATTGGGCGGCGGAGCCAGAACGCGCAATTTTACCGGTTATTAAAATCTTATTTGGAGAAAAGGAGTTAAACAGCATGATTATTGTAATGACATCTACGGCAACGCCGGAGCAGATCAGTCACATTTGCGATAAGGTCAAAGAATTGGGGCTTACGCCTCAGGTGTCCCGGGGAGTGGAGCGCACGATTATCGGCGTGATCGGAGAAGAGGAAAAGGTCCGCGTCGAACCTTTTGAGGCGTTTCCCGGCGTCCAGTCCGTCGTGCCTATTTTGAAGCCTTATAAACTGGCCAGCCGCGAATTCAAGCCCGAAGCCTCGGAATTTGAAATGCCTCACGGCGTCAAGGTAGGCGGAAAAAAAATCGTGATTATGGCCGGCCCCTGTTCTGTAGAGAACCGGGACATGTTATTTAAAACCGCGGAGGCCGTCAAAAAGGCGGGCGCCGCGTTTCTGCGCGGCGGGGCCTTTAAACCGCGCACCTCTCCTTATTCTTTTCAAGGATTGGGAGAGGAGGGTCTGAAATATCTGCGCGAAGCGGCCGACGCCTTCGGCCTGCTTGTCGTTACGGAAGTCATGGATCCGCGCAATGTCGATCTGGTTTGCCAATATTCCGATATGCTCCAAATCGGCGCGCGGAATATGCAGAACTTCGACCTTCTTAAGGAGTGCGGCATGTCGAAAAAACCGACGCTTCTCAAGCGCGGCCTCAGCGCCACGGTGAGCGAGCTTCTTCTTTCCGCCGAGTATCTTCTTTCCAAAGGGAATTTCAAAGTGATGCTTTGCGAGCGCGGAATCCGCACGTTTGAAACCGCAACGAGAAATACCGTCGATATTAACGCTGTGCCCGTGATCAAAGAAGAAACCCATTTGCCGGTTCTCGTCGATCCTTCGCACGGAACGGGAAAGCGCTCCTACGTTTCTCCGATTGCGCTGGCGGCGATTGCCGCAGGCTGCGACGGGATTATGGTTGAAGTCCATCCTAATCCGGAGCAGGCCAAAAGCGACGGCGCCCAGTCTCTCCTTCCCGAGCAATTTGTTACGCTGATGGAAAAAATGAAACTGGTGGCCCAGGCTGTAGGGCGAGAGATTTAAGTAACCCTATAAAGGTTTATGTTATTTGAAATCCGCTTGTCATTCCGGACGGCCGAAGGCCGAGCCGGAATCTATAAACAAAATCAATGGGTTTCGTTGGGGTCTACACCCTGGATTCCTGCTTCCGCAGGAATGACAAAATATACGGGAATTCTGGTTCACCTGATCAGCCCAAGGGAAAATGTCTCAGCCTTCTTTTAAACCCCGAACGATAGCGATTGTGGGGCTCGGATTGATGGGAGGCTCCTTGGCCGCGGCTTGCCGCGCCAAGTTTCCGCGAAGCCGTATCCTCGGCATCAGCCGCAGCGCCTCTTCACGAAGGATTGCCCTCCGGAAAAAATGGGTTCATACCGCAAGCCGCGAGCTTAAAGATTCGGCCCGGGCGGATATCGTGATTGTCTGCACGCCCGTTAATGTCCTCAAATATCTTCTCGGTAAGATTGATTCGTCTGCCCGTCCCGGCACGATCGTCACGGACGTCGGGAGCATTAAAGGGGAGATCGTCCGGTGGGCGGCCAAAAAAAAGTTTAAGAACATTCAATTTGTAGGCGCCCACCCAATGGCAGGATCGCACGTGAGGGGAATCGAAGCGGCGTGTGAAAAACTTTATCAGAACAGTTTGATTTTCGTGATCCGCTCTCCCGGAACTTCTGAGAAAAGTATCGCCCGCGTCAAATCCTTTTGGCGCTTCCTGGGCGGGCGCGTGATTGAAGTGACTTGCGAAAAACACGACTTGATTGTAAGCCGGATCAGCCACCTTCCTCACGCGCTGGCGGTGTGCCTGATGCTTTCCGTACCGCCTCAATCGCTTGATTTTTCCGCCCAAGGATTCCGCGACACCACGAGGATCGCCCAGGGCCATCCCTCTTTGTGGGGCCCCATTTTTTTGGAGAACCGGCGGAAGGTTTTTGAATCATTAAGCCGGTTCGAAAGGGTGATCAAACAATTCAAAAAAGCATTGAACAGAAAACAGGGCGCTTTACTTTGGCGGATGTTGGCGGAAGCCTCAAAACGGCGCAGGAACATTTCATCGAAGAATGCCTCTATTTAAAGATCGAATCGTCCGTTTTTGCAAAACGAGCTTTAGTATGAAAGTCCCTGTCCCTTTATTCCTTATCATCTTCCTGGGGGCAGCCCGCCTTTTTGCGGAGGAGCCCCAGCAGCCCCCTCACTCCAGCGAGGCGGACGTGATTGACCAGCGGGCCTTCGAAGAGTCGCGCTCAGAGGTTTTGAAGACAAAGCGCAAGAAAAAACCATTGATTAAAAAGGCCCCGGAACCGGAAAAGCCAAAGGCGGAAGGCGAGCTGAAATTTTTCGTCCGGGAAATTGTCCTTCAAGGAAGCCGGCTTATTCCCCCTGAGGAATTGCGTCCCTTTCTGAAACCTTTCGAAGGCCGCGAACTTACCTTAACGGAAGCCAACCGATTGGCGAAACTCCTCCAACAGGAGCACCGCCGCCGCGGCTATATCACAACGCTTGTTTTTGTTCCTCCTCAGCGGGTGGAATCAGGCCGCCTGACCCTTACAGTCCTCGAAGGCAAGTTCGGCAAGCTCTATATCGAAGGCAGCCGCTGGTTTTCCGATCAGGCCGTCCGGCGCTACTGGACGCTCAGAGAGGGAGAGCCCCTTCAATATGAGGAGCTTCAAAAGAGCCTGCGGAGAATCAACGGCAATCCGGACCGTCAAGCCCAAATCGTGCTTCGGCCGGGCAAGGAAGCTGCAGCCACGGACGTTTATCTGAAAATAAAAGACAAGTTTCCGGGCCACGGGCGTTTTCAATATGATAACCAGGGAAGCAAAACCACGGGCAGAAGGCGCTACGGATTTATGGCCCGCTACAATAACGCTTTGATCCCGGATAGTATCTTTCTTATCGGCACCGTGTTCGGCAAAGATTTCGGCGCGATTTATGCGCAATATCTCGTCCCCTTGACCTCGTTCGGCACTCAAGCTATTTTCGGCTTCAGCCATTCCCAGGCCGCCCCAAAAAGGGAATTTAAAGGTTCGGATGTCCACGGCGATTCCAGCAGTTATTCGATTTCCCTGCGCCAGGCTTTGATGCAGACCGACCGGCTGGCCGCCAATTTATCCTTCGGATTTGATTTTAAAGAAAGCCGCAGCCGGGACGTTAGCGGGGTCCGGCGGCGGGAACGTCTCCGTGTTCTGCGTCCCGCGGCGGATCTGACGGAATACGATTCGAAGGGATACACTCTTCTTTCCAATCAGTTTGGTTTTGGCCTCAATGGGCTCGGGGCCTCAGGCGAAGGCAATCCTTTGTCGGGACGCGTCAGCGCGGACCCCAGTTTTGTGAAATATACGGGCAGTATTTCCCGTATTCTCAGAATGCCTTTTGGAAGCCGGACGAGTTTTAAATTGGACTATCAAGTTTCCTTGGACAAACTTCTGTCTCAGGAAGAATTTTATTTGGGCGGCGCCGGCACGGTGCGCGGATATCCGGAAGGAGATTATTTGGCGGATCAAGCCGTTCTGTTCAGCTTCGAATATTTATTTCCCATCCCGCTGCCTTTTTGGAAAATCCCGGCCCTCGAAGGAGTTGTTTTTTTTGATGAAGGATACGGCCGGCTTCGCGGCGCTTCTGCGGCGGAATTCAAAAAACGCCACCTGATGGGTTTGGGAGGCGGCTTGCGGATTCGTTTAAAAGAATATCTTTCCGCGCGCGTCGAAATCGGCCACGCCATCGGCCAGGAACCTCTTACCGAATCCGACCACACGCGCCTGCACTTCCAGCTGCAAATGGAAGTGTAATTCCACCTTATTTCCCCTCTGAGTTTTCCCCTTAATTTGCGTTTCCTCCTGTGATCGAGCATAATTTATTTTGGGCGCTGAAGCTATAAATAAAACGTTTAAAATCTAAATAGAAAGCAAAAAATATATGCTGATTACAACAGATCAAAGAATAATCAGAAAGAATCGATTTTTTACTTCTTGCTTTATATTCATCTTCACTATTTTCTCTTTCTTCTATCCCGTTTTTCCTGTTTTGGCCTTCGAAGATCCGCAAGTTATTTCCGGCACTGCGACGGTTGAACATCCCGATGCCAACACCACAAACATCACGGCTTCGGATCAGGCAATCCTGGAATACCATTCCTTCGACATTGGCCAGAATCAAATCGTCAATTTTTTCCAGCCTTCGTCGGATTCTTTTGTTTTAAACCGCGTGATCGGAAACTCTCCCACCGAAATTTTTGGCGCCCTTACCGCAAACGGCAACCTCACCCTTGTCAACCTCGCAGGAATTCTTTTTGCCCCGACTGCAATGGTCAATGTGGGAGGATTGATTGCTTCCACGCACGACATTTCAAATGAACACTTCCTGAACGGGAATTACGTTTTCGGAAATATGGATCACACCGTTCAGGAAAATTTTAAGGAGGTGACGAATCAGGGATTGATCGAAACCCGGGAAGGAGGCTTTGCGGTGCTGGTAGGGAGCGCTGTTTCAAATGAAGGTTCGATCAAGGCGCCGCTCGGAACCGTTTCCCTGGCCGCGGGCGATGTGGTGACTGTAGGAGTTTCATCGGGAGGGCAAATTTCCGTGGGAATCGACAAGGAGACTTCTCACCAGGTGCTTGACGCCGAAGGAAATCCCATTTCGGATCAGATCAAACAGTCCGGCCGGATCGAGGCGCAGGGAGG
Source organism: Candidatus Omnitrophota bacterium (assembly GCA_023247035.1). Taxonomy (GTDB): domain Bacteria; phylum Omnitrophota; class Omnitrophia; order Omnitrophales; family Aquincolibacteriaceae; genus JAHFHG01. Next base: position 27,810 of record JAHFHG010000010.1, on the reverse strand, counting down.
GACTGTCAGCCTCAATGCCCAGGCTGCGGCCGGTCTCTTCGATCGCGCCATCAATCAGGAAGGGATTATCCGCGCAGACAAAGCCGTGGCCGGCAAGGACGGAGTGATCGAGCTGATCAGTAACGAGACCGGAGCGATCCAAAGCACAGGGGAACTCCAATCGGATATCCTTTATGAAAAAGGAGCTTCCTTTCACGTCGGAGGAACTTATGCGCCTGGACACGCCTATGTTCAAAATGCCGATAACGCGGTCACTCTGGACACTGGAAACTATACCGGGACGACCTCCGACGTAGCCGACATCACTGTGAATACGAACGCGGTCATTACCCTTACCGGAAACACGGTATTCGACGCCGACAGTGACGACAGCGGAGCGGGGACTTTCAGTATGAATTCCGGTTCGTCTATCGTGGGCGGCAACAAAAACTTGACTATTTATACCTCCGGGAATTCCACTTTAAGGACAATCACCAATGTCGCCGCTTTAACTCTGGACCGGTCGGCCAGCTCGGCTCCCACGTACACGGCCAACAACGCCGTCACTTCACTGACCGGCTTGACGATCAACAATGCCGACGTGACGTTTGACATCAACGGCCAGGATTTAGGATTCGACTCTTCCACAGCAGTAAGCAACGTCGGCACCTTCACGCTCATCGGCAGCGAAACTTTTACCAATGTCTTGAACCTGGACACGGACTCCGGGACTGTTCTTTATAAAGGAGACAATGACGGCGCGGTGGATACCTATACCGTCAAAGATTTTGGATCCGGAACGGTGGATTATTATAACGTGACCTTCAGCGCCTCGGACGCGGTCGATATCTTCCAGTTGGGCGCGGCAATGGATGCGAATGGATCGATCACCCTCTCGACTTGCAATCTGGATGTGAGTACGAGCAATTATGGAATCAATGTAGCTGGATACTTTGTAGGCAACTCGACCTTCACCTCCCGCAGCGGGACGCTCACGTTTGATGGGGACGGGACGCTCCAGCTTTTCAGCTCCACAGGAAGTTATAATGCGATCAGCGTCGCCAGCGGGGCTTATATAGCCCTTACCACCGACCTGACCGTAACGAGTTCTGTGACCAATGCCGGCACTTTCCTTTTAAACGGCCAGAACTGGACCATGACGGGAGCAACTTTTTCTAATACGGCGAGCGGAACTTTGCAACTGGTCGGATCCGAGACCATCACCGGTTTAACCAATGATATAGATTCCGGGGCCTGGCTTTATTTAGGTGATGGGGACAGCGCTGCGGACACCTATACGATTAAAGATTTTGGGTCAACGGATTACTTTAATCTGCAGGTTTGGTCTACGGATGGCACGACAGACATCTTTCAGTTGGGTGCGGCATCGGTCGTAGCCGGCACCTTTGATCTGACGGCCGGAACGTTTAAGCAATCCACTTCTACCTTGAACGCGGCGGGGAACGTTACCTTAAGCAGCGGCACGACGTTCACCAAGTCTTCGAATAGCTCCGCCTTTACTCTGGACGGCTCGCTCACTTTGACGGATTCCAATACCACTAAACAGGACTTGGGAGCGGTCGTCATCGGCGGCTCGAGCAAGACAACCACGCTGGGCAGTGCCGTCAAGATGTCCGCTCTGACGATCAATTCCGGCAATACTTTTGCTCTGGCCGGCAACAATTTTTCATTCGCTTCTTCGGCAGCGGTTTCAAATTCCGGGACATTCAAGCTGCGGGGTTCTGAGACCTTAACCAACGTCAGTAATCTGGACACGGATTCGGGGACGGTGGAATACATCGGCGACGGCGATTCTGCGGCAGATACGTTTACTCTCATTGATTTCGGCGGCACGGATTATTACGATCTAAAAATCAATACCACAGACTCCAACGATACGATTCAATCGGGAGCGGCCAAAGCGGTGGCGGGCGCTCTGACACTTTCTTCGGGCACTTACGATGCCAACGGAAATACGACAACGTTTACAGGCCTTGCCACTTTAAGCGGCGGCACTTATTCCGCTTCCACCGCAACGCAAACTTTTGACGGAGGCTTGACGGTTTCAGGCGGCACTTATACGGGCGGCTCCGGAACAACAGACGTGAACGGAGCCGTTACTTTATCTTCCGGAACATTGACGGCGCCTTCCGGAACCTTCACGGTGAGCGGCAACTGGGCCCAGACGGGAGGCACATTCACGCCCGGCACGAACCGCGTCACCTTCGACGGTTCCGGCACTCAGACCTTCAACAGCGGCGGCACGAGTTTCGCCAACATCACCCATTCCGGTTCCGGTACCTTGCAGCTGGCCACTAACAACTTGACTACGACGACGGATTTCACCAATTCCGCCGGCACGTTTGATCTTAACGGATTGAACTGGACGATGACGGGGGCCACGTTCTCGAACGACGGCACAGTCAAATTGAAAGGGTCGGAAACAGTTACAGGACTTACTCAAGACACCAATTCCGGGACTTTTGCTTATGTGGGTGACGGAGATGGGGCGGCGGATACCTTCACGATTCTCGATCCAGGCAGCACGGATTATTACAATCTGACGATCAATTCCACGGATTCCAATGACACCTTCCAGTCCGGGGCTGCGAAATCTATCGCAGGAGCCTTCAACGTCACTGCCGGGACTTACAACGCCAACGGCAATACGACGACCGCCACGGGATTGGCCACGGTCAATGGCGGGACGTATTCAGCCTCGACTGCGACGCAGACTTTTGACGGAGGACTCACGATCTCGAGCGGGACGTTCACGGGAAGCTCCGGCACAAACGATGTCAACGGCGCGCTCACGCTCTCGGGCGGCACGTTCACCGCTCCTTCCGGCACGCTGACCGTCAGCGGAAATTTCGCGGTCTCGGGCAGCCCAACCTTCACCCATAATTCCGGCACCGTAACTTTCGACGGAAACTCGGATCAGACCTTCACCACAAACGGCATCACGCTCTACAACCTGACTCTCAACAACTCAGGGGCCAGCGGTTCCGATGACTTTATCATCTCGGGCGCCTTGGACGTCAACAATACCTTTACCCTCACCGACGGAGATTTCGATATCTCCACCAATGATCCCAATGTCAATCTCGCAGGAGATATGAGCGTCGGCGCCAACGGGACAATTGACAACTCGGCTTACTCGGGCACCTGGACGTTTGACGGAAGCAGCACTTCCACACTTACGGACAATACAGCGGCCGGCACTAACTTCAAGGCGGTCACCATAGACGGAAGCTCCAAAACCATTCAACTCGCAGGGTCTTCTTCAGGCCAGACCTTTACTACTCTCACCATCGGCACTGACGATACCTTCTCGCTCAATAGTGAAAACGTCACCATCTCGACCCTCGTCAATAACGGCACCTTCAAACTCCAAGGTGGAGAAACAGTCACTCTCACAACTCAGGACACCGATTCCGGTACCTGGCTTTATGTGGGTGACGGAGATGGGGCGGCGGATACCTTCACGATTCTCGATCCAGGCAGCACGGATTATTACAATCTGACGATCAATTCCACGGATTCCAATGACACCTTCCAGTCCGGGGCTGCGAAATCTATCGCAGGAGCCTTCAACGTCACTGCCGGGACTTACAACGCCAACGGCAATACGACGACCGCCACGGGATTGGCCACGGTCAATGGCGGGACGTATTCAGCCTCGACTGCGACGCAGACTTTTGACGGAGGACTCACGATCTCGAGCGGGACGTTCACGGGAAGCTCCGGCACAAACGATGTCAACGGCGCGCTCACGCTCTCGGGCGGCACGCTGACCGCTCCTTCCGGCACGCTGACCGTCAGCGGAAATTTCAGCCATTCCGGCGGAACATTTACACATAACTCGGGAACGGTCACGCTCGACGGCGGCGATCAAACCATTTCCGGCAGCACAACGTTTAATAATTTGACCAAAACGGTGAGCGCAGCCCAGACGTTGACCTTTGCCGCATCGACGACACAGACCATCGCAGGCACTTTGACGCTGAAAGGCTCCAGCGGAAACGTTTTGTCTTTGCGTTCGGACGCATCCGGAACCCAATGGCGGATTGACCCGCAAGGCACCACGCGCAATGTTGAATACCTTGATGTCAAAGACAGCTACAATGCGAATGCTACAAGCCTCCAATGCGTCTTAGGCTGCGTTGATTCGCTCAATAATTTCGCCTGGCTCTTCAGCCTGCCTTCCACAGCCGAGCCTGAGGATACGGTTTCTTTGGCCGAATTAAATGAAAGTTTAATCTCTTTAAACTTCTTTCCGCCTTCTATTGAAAACTTTATTTTCGTTCCAATGGGAGAAGGCTTGGGCATGATGGCGTCTCCTCTTTTCTTTGTTTCAGGAGTAAGCGCGGATAGTTTCCAAGGCGTTTCAATGGGAGCCGACTTGCCTGAGGAAGTTACTTCTGAATTCTTCCAAGGCGCCTCCGCTTCCACCCCCATTGCGGCCTGGCTTGAGGACAACGCGTCCAAGGGGGTCAATTTTTCCGCAAGACCGGGATCTCCGGCGAGCTCCGAAACTTCCGAGATCGGATCTGAGAGTTTCAACGGCGTCCAAGGCGCCGCGCTTGCGGCTTCAGAATCTCAAACGGATTCCGCGGACGGGGAAGGCGAAGGCAGGGAAAGCAAAGAAAAGAAAAAATAACGTTTAGAATCTCGAAAGCCGAAAAATCTGAAACAAATTCGAACGCTCAATGTCCTGAATATTTCGGATTAATCCTATACGAATTTAAGAAACGCCGTATTAGGTCTGCGAAGAAACCGCAAAAGAGACGGATTTAACGACCTCCCCTTTGACTTCAAAGTCCAATCGATAACTCCCGGTCGGGAAAGTTTTCCCGGCCGGCATCCGCAAGGAGATGACACCGTTGTCGGCGACACGATTCAGCGTCAATGAGGAATCCAGAATGGGGATAAGGCTGGAGGTGTAATGCCACCGCGTCGTCATCTGCAATCCCGGCTTGGCATTTTTCCACGAAAACCAGCAGTAAACGGCAGTGGTTCCGGCGGCGAATTCCGAAGCCGCTTGAGCCGGGCGGCGCGCGCCGTTCATTCGGGATGTCATCAAAGCTTCTGTGATTTTGAGACGGCTGGAAGCAGACCAGCCAGCCCAGGCGAACGAAGCCGCGAAAAGAAGAGCCGCGCTCACAAGCGCCGCGTTAGCACAGGCTATTTTTTTAGTTTTAAAAGGATTTTCCATAAGTTTAAATAAATCCTAAGTTCGACGATAAGTCTGCAAAAAATTTTAAACAGAACTATACCACAGCTTTTTTCTGCAGGATCAAAAATTTTTTCGATTTCAAAAAATTTTGCGTCCGGAAATTTCCCTTTGAAATCTAACTTATTGTGTTATAATCCCTTCGCTTCAAAACAGCCGATTCATTCCACAAACTCGCATTTTTCGGAAAGTCGGCCGCGCCGTCTAATCTCAAATTTTTCTTCTTTAAGGAGGACGTTGCCTTTATGGGTTCCCAGTTCGCTGACCTGTATGAAAAAACGATTCATATCTTCCAGGAGGGAGATGTCGTCAAGGGGAAAGTAGTGGCGATACGCGGCAAAGAAGTGATCGTCGATATCGGCTACAAGGCCGAAGGCGTTTTAAGCCTGGATGAATTTCCCGATCCCTCGGAAGTGTGCGTGGGGGCGGAGACGGATGTTTTATTTGAGAGCTTTTTGGATGAGGAAGGAATCGTGGTCCTTTCCAAAAAGAAGGCGGACCGGCAGCGCACGTGGAACGATATCCTGGTCAATGCTCAAGAAGGCAGCATCGTCGAGGGGAAGATATTTAAAAAAGTGCGCGGCGGATTTATGGTCGACATCGGAATGGAGGCCTTTTTGCCCGCTTCTTTGGTGGACAGCAAGCCGACGCGCAATTTGGATCAATTCCTGGGCCTTTCCGGAAAATTCATCATCGTCAAAATCAACCACAAGCGAAAAAATGTGGTGGTCTCCCGCAAGGATTATCTCGATAAAGAAAAAAACGAAGCGCGCTCTAAAAAAATCTCGACCCTCACCGCCGGGCAGACCGTCAAAGGACGCGTCAAAAACATTACGGATTTCGGCGTGTTCATGGACATCGGCGACCTCGATGGGCTCCTTCATATTACAGACATGAGCTGGGGCCGTATCTCCCATCCTTCCGAACTCGTGAAGCTCGGCGACGAGCTTGAGGCCGTTGTCGTCGGGATTGACCGGCAAAACGAAAAAATTTCCCTCGGTTTAAAACAAAAGACGCGCAACCCTTGGCAGGATGTTGAAGAAAAATATACGGTGGGTTCGCAAGTTCACGGCAAGGTCGTCAATATTTTGCCTTACGGGGCTTTCGTGGAATTGGAGCCCGGCATCGAGGGGCTCGTGCACATCAGCGAGCTTTCCTGGACCAAGCGCGTGACGCACCCTTCCGAACTTTTGAAAGTCGGCGATGAGGTCGACGTGGTGATCTTGAATCTGGATAAAGAAGGCAAAAAAATTTCCTTAGGCATGAAGCAGATTCAAGAGAATCCTTGGTCCCGCGTCGGTGAGAAATACCGCACCGGCGATCAGATCAAAGGCGTGGTCCGCAACGTCATGGATTACGGGGCTTTTATTGAGCTGGAACCCGGCGTGGACGGCCTTGTCCACATTTCCGATATTTCCTGGACTCATAAAGTGACTCGGCCGAGCGACTTGCTCAAAAAGGGCAGCGAAGTCGATGTGATGATTCTTGCCGTCGACGTTGAGGCCAAAAAGATTTCCTTAGGGATGAAACAGCTTACGGAAGATCCTTGGGACAAGCTCACCCAAGAGCTCATGACCGGGCTTCAGATTTCGGGCAAGATCACGCGCATTGTCAATTTCGGGCTCTTTGTCGAACTCAATAACGGGCTTGAAGGTTTGGTTCATATTTCCGAAATACCCGGCAGTGTGTCCCACGCGGATTTGGAGAAGAACTACAAAATAGGCGATCCTATTCATGTGAGCATTCTCCACGTGGATCACGAAGCGCGCAAGATTGCCTTAACCTGCAAAGGTGAGCCTATTTCTTCCTCCAGCCGGCATTCCCGTTAAAATTTTGTGGTCTACGTCAGATCCAAAGCAAGACGCGTTGTCGTCACCGGGCTGGGCGTCATTTCACCGATTGGTTTTGGCAAAGAGGCCTTCTGGAACGCCCTGAAAAACGGCCGCTCCGGAATTTCCCCGATTACCGCTTTTGATCCCTCCGGTTTCACTACCCAGTTTGCGGGCGAGATCAAGAATTTCGAACCCTCCCTCTATATTGACCCGAAACGTTTGAAAAGAATGGACCGCACTTCGCAGTTTGCCGTGGCCTGCGCGAAGATGGCCGTTGAAGATGCCCGCCTTGATTTCCGTCAAAATGGCTCGCGCGAAAAAACGGGGGTCATTATCGGCACGGCGATGGCGGGGCACGGTTATATTCTCAATCAGCACACTACCTTAATGGAAAAAGGGCCGATGCGGCTCAACCCTTTTACCGCGCTTGCGTCATTCCCGGATGCCTGCGCGAGCAACGTTTCCATTGAGCTGGGCGTTACGGGCCCGAGTTTTTCGATTGCCACGGCCTGTTCCTCCGCCTCGGATGCGGGCGGCTACGCCTTTGAAGCGATCCGCAGCGGCGCAATGGACTTTCTTATTATGGGAGGAGCCGAGGCCTCGATTTATCCTGGAATCCTTGCCGCTTTTTGTGTGGCGCGCGCGCTTTCGACGCGAAACGACGACCCGCAAGGCGCTTCACGGCCTTTCAGCCGCGACCGGGACGGTTTTGTGCTCGGCGAGGGCGCGGGCATTCTCATTCTCGAAGAATACGAGCACGCGCGCGCGCGAGGGGCGCATATTTACGGAGAAATTCTGGGCCATGGAATGACCTGCGACGCTTATCACATGACGGCGCCCGATCCGGAAGGAACGCAGGCCGCCCGCGCGATGGAAATGGCGATGGAAGACGCGGGTATAAGTCCGGAAAACGTTGATTATATAAATGCCCACGGAACCTCGACGTCGCTGAATGACAAGACCGAAACGCTGATCATCAAAAAAGTTTTCGGCGAGGCCGCTTACCAAATTCCCGCCAGTTCGACCAAATCGATGATCGGGCATTTGATCGGCGCCGCGGGCAGCGTCGAGCTCATAGCGACTTTACTTGCAATGCAGAATGAAGAGATCCCGCCGACGCTTAATTACAGCGTTCCCGATCCCGAGTGCGACCTCGACTATGTCCCCAATGTCTCGCGGAAAAAGAAGATCGAAATCGCGATGAAAAATTCCTTCGGCTTCGGCGGGAAAAATTCCGTTTTGATCGTGGGGAAAATTTAATCACTCAAGAGCGGAAGCGCGAAATCCGATATTCGGATTTCACGCTTTTTAATCTTCCAATTCCGGCAAGCTTTCCTGCAGCGAAGTTTTACCTTTTGAAGGATTGAGCGTTTCTTCCGCGGAACCGTCCAAAATTCCGCGTTTTGAACTCTCGATAAAACGAATCAAGTGCCGGACTTCTTCACTTTGTAAATCCTTACGCATCGCCTCGAGCGCTTGGCTGACGTTCAGCCCCGAGCGGTAGAGCCATTTGTAGGCCTGCGTGATTTCCTGCCTGACCGGGGAGGAAACGCCCGCCCGCCTCAAGCCCACGACATTGACGCCCAGCACAACCGCTGGCCTTCCTCCGCAAATCATATAGGGCGGGACATCTTTATTGGAGGCCGAAAGCGCGCTGACCAAGGCGAGGCGTCCGATCCGGGTGAATTGATGAAAGCCCGTCATCCCGGACAGAAACGCGCGATCCTCGACAATGCAGTAGCCGGTCAGTGACGCCTGATTGACCATAATGACATGATCTCCGATCTCGCAGTTGTGCGCCACGTGGCAATAGGCCATCAGATAATTGCAATCGCCGAGGACTGTCGAGGTTCCCGGTTTGGTGCCGCGGTGAATGGTGACGAATTCGCGGATTTGATTTTTATCGCCGATTTTCGTAAAGGTCGCCGCGCCTTGATAAGCCAAATCCTGGGGCGCGTGGCCGATTACGGCGTGCATATGGATTTCATTTTCGCTGCCGATCTCGGTGCCTGAGCAAACATAAGCGCCGGCGTGCAGGATATTGCGCGCGCCGAACTTTACCCCGTCTTCAATGATCGCGTGAGGGCCAATTGTATTATCCGGGCCCAATGCGACATTTTTTCCCAGGATCGCCGTCGGATGAACTTTTGACATGGGCGGAATTGTATCACAAGCTGCCGCCTCGTTCCACGCCGTCGTGGAACACGCCGTCGTGGAAAAGGAAAAAAATCAAATTACGCGCCGCGTTTGACGTGGTTTTTGTTCCTTGCTACAATTGCAAGAATTTGTCATAAAATAAATTCTGAGCGAAGTTGAATCCGCCACAGCCCGTGGCGGATCAAATTCACGCAGCGCGTTACCTTTCCTGCCGGTCGGCAGGTCGGCAGGTCGGCGTAACGTCGCGCGTTCATTTAAAAAGAAAGATAGAAAAAATTGCAGCCTCAGCGCGACCTCGAAACGCAGTTTAAAGTCCTGACAGAAGGTATCGTAGAGCTTATTTCTCCGGAGGAATTTAAGGCTCAACTCGCTTCTTCCCTCAAGAAGGGGAATCCTCTTAGAATTAAATACGGCGCCGACCCTTCCAGCCCGGACCTTCATTTGGGGCACACGGTTCCGCTCCGGAAACTCCGGCAATTTCAAGACTTCGGGCACACGGTCGTTTTTATCATCGGCGATTTTACGGCGCGGATCGGAGACCCTACTCAGCGGAATGAAACGCGGCCGATGCTTTCTCCTGAAGAAGTGGAGCGGAATGCGCTCACCTATCAGGAGCAGGTCTTCAAAATTTTGGAACGCACCAAGACCGAGATATGCTCCAACAGTCAATGGCTGGATCAAATGACGCCGCAGGATTTTCTCCATCTGACGGCCCAATATACCGTAGCGCGGCTTCTGGAGCGCGACGATTTTCAGAAGCGTTACAAAGCCGGCCGGCCCATTGCCCTCATCGAATTTTTATATCCTCTTCTTCAGGGCTACGATTCCGTGGTGGTGAAAGCCGATATCGAACTGGGAGGAACGGATCAGAAATTTAATCTTCTGGTCGGAAGAGAGCTCCAGAAGATATGGGGCCAGAAGCCTCAAACGGTGATGACGCTTCCCTTGCTTGAAGGAACGGACGGCGCGCGAAAAATGAGCAAGAGCTTCGCCAACGCGATCGCGCTCCAGGATTCGCCCAGGGAAATGTTCGGCAAGCTGATGTCGATCCCGGACAACTTAATCCCGCGATATTTTCAGTACGTTTCCGGATTGCCTTCTGCGGACTATCAACCGTGGATGGAAAAACTTTCAAACGATCCGCGAAATTTGAAGGCAAAGCTCGCGGAAACGATTGTGGCGAGTTATTACGGTAAAAAAGAGGCTGAGCAGGCGCGCGGCGAATTCGACAGGATTTTTAAAGAAAAGGGGCTTCCCGATGAAATCCCGGCGATCAAACTCAGCGCGCGAAAAATGGATCTGGTTTCACTCCTCAAAGAAACGGGACTTGTCTCCAGTAAAAACGAGGCCAGGCGCTTGATCGAGCAGGGCGGCGTCAAGCTGGACCAAAAAACCGTCACGGATTGGACCTTTTCAGTGACGCTTTCCAAACCGATTTTGGTGCAGTGCGGAAAACGGAAATTTGCAAAGGTGGAATTTCAGGACTCCAAATAATGGCTTCCCCGGATCCGAAATTCGAAGTCGCCCCTCCCGTTGCCCCCGTGATGGTCCGGGTTGAGGATATTTCCAAAAACTTCGGCAATGTCCGGGCTATTGAACACGTTTCCTTTGAAATCCGGCAGGGGGAAGTCTTGGGATTTCTGGGCCCTAACGGCGCCGGCAAGACAACGGCAATGCGGATCCTTACGGGATTTTTCCCGCCGACCCAAGGAAGGGTTTGGATCGGAGAAATCGAACTTTTCAAGAAACCTAAGGAGGCCAAGCGCCACATCGGTTATATGCCCGAATCGGTCAGCCTTTATGGCGATATGAAGGTCTTGGAATTCCTGGGATTCGTCGCCCGGATCAAAAATGTGCCGCGCGGAAAACGAGCGGCGCATATCGAAGAAAAGCTCCAGCGCTGCGGCGTGGGAGAGGTGAAAAACCGCCTGATCGGCCAGCTTTCCAAGGGCTACCGCCAGCGCATTGGGCTTGCCCAGGCCTTAATCGGCGACCCCGGTGTTTTGATTTTAGACGAGCCGACCAACGGGCTGGATCCCAAACAAATTGTTGAAGTAAGATCGCTGATCCGTGAACTCGGCAAGGAACGCACGCTGATTTTATCGACGCACATTCTGCCTGAGGTCAGCATGGTTTGCGACCGGGTGCTGATTATGAACCGGGGGAGCGTTGTGGCGAGCGGAACCACCGAGGAGCTTGAAGCGGGCCTCAAGAAGGCCCACGAAATTTTTGTGGTGATGGGCGATCGCTGCCGCAAAGAGGAGGCGCTCGATATTTTGAGGTCGATTTCAGGCATTGACCGGATCACTGTGACGGAAGAAAAAAACGACCAGGTTTCCTTTTCTATGGTCATCTCGCGGAATGAGGATTTGAGGCCCGTCATCAGCCGCCTTTTCGTGGAACGCAAGCTCCCGCTTCTGGAGATCCGTTCCGGCCGCCTGAGCCTTGAGGAAATTTTCATGAAAATCGTTTTGGACGAAAAATCCGGCAGGGATTTCTGATGAAGAATGCCCTGGTCCTGGCCCGCAAGGATTTTGAATCTTACGTTCATTCCTGGGCGGGGGTTTTGGTTTCCGTTTTTTTTCTTCTGATCGCAGGCATTTTCTTTTCATTTTTCGTGCTGGGGTACGCCAAAATTTCGCTCGAAGCCGCCAAGGGCGCTTACGAGACCGTCCAGGGACTCGGCCTTACCCGGTTTGTTTTCAGTTCTTTTTTCCTTAATATGGGAAGCCTCCTTATTTTTTGGGTCCCTTTACTTTCGATGCGCGCCTTTGCGGAAGAAAGAAAACAGGAGACCCTCGAACTGCTTTTCACCTATCCTTTGTCCGATTTCGAGATCGTGTGGGGAAAATTTCTCGCCCTGCTCGGATTTCTTAAGATGCTGCTCCTGCCCACGCTGGTTTATGTCTTGATCCTCTCAAAGCTCGGCGGCGACCTGGACTGGGGCCCGGTTGCGATCGGGTATGCGGGGTTCTTGCTTTTGGGGAGTGCTTATTTGTCCCTGGGACTTTTTATTTCATCCCTTGCAGACAGCCAAATCGTAAGCGCGATCGTGACCTTCGGCTGTCTTTTGATTTTTTGGATTTTAGACTGGGTCGCCGGCGTGACCGACGGTTTTTGGGCGCATTTTTTTTCCGCGCTCTCGCCGCTGGATCATTTTCGAGAATTCACCTTCGGGGTTCTCGATCTCAGCCATATTGCCTATTTCGTTTTTTTCCATTTTTATTTTCTTTTTCTCACCCTGCGTTCCATCGAAACGCGTCATTGGAAAGGTTGAAGCCAAGCCGAGCCGAGAAATGAAACACCTCCTGATACGATTTCAGATCATTTTTGTTTCGGCGATCCTCTTGGCGACGATGGTCATGATGATGGGCCTTGTGACGCGCTACAACTCGCGCTGGGATTTCACAAGAGAAAAGCTTTTCTCCTTATCCGACAGCACGCGCCGGCTGCTTGAAAAGCTGGCCTCCGACAAGATCGAGGTCCTGGCCTTCTACCCCCACGATGACGCCAACCGGAAAAAATTCGAATCTTTCTTAAAAGAAGCGCAGCTTCACCACTCCGGTTTGAAATACGGTTTCTATGACCCTGACCGCGTTCCGAGTCTGGCAAAAAAATTCAATGTTAAGGATTTTTATAATGTGATCCTTATCCAAGGCAAGCGAAAGGAAAAGATGGCCTCGCCCAGCGAAGAGAGCTTCGTCAATGCCCTTCTGCGGCTTGCGCAGCCGAAGCGGTTTGGAATATGTTTTCCCATCGGACACGGGGAAGCGTCGCTAGGCTCGGAGGAACGGCCCGGGCTTAAGCTTTTTGCGCAGAGCCTTACGGAAAGTAATGATGATCTTCATGAAATCATCCTTGCGCGCGACGGCATTCCTCCGGTGTGTGAAGTGGTTGTCGTGGCCGGCCCGCACAGGGATTTCGACGCGGAGGAGTTCGGCGTTCTCAAGAAGGCCTTTCGGGAAGGGAAGGGGATTTTTTTTACGATTGATCCGATGGATCCCGGAGCGGGGAAATCCTTCCGCGACTTTATGAAAGAGTTCGGCATTTTATTGGGTGAGGACGTGATCGTCGATAAGATGAGCCGCTTGGCAGGCGGGGATTTCCTTGTTCCGCTTGTCAGCCAATATGTCGAAGGCCATCCGATCACCGAAAATTTTGAGCGCCCGAGCTTCTTTCCGGTTGCCCGCAGCGTGCAGCCCTCGACCGAACCCGCCAAAGAAATCGAGGTTGTGCCTCTGGCCTTGACGAGCTCGGGAAGCTGGGCGGAAACCAATCTGGCATTGCTTGAAAAAGGGGAGGCTTCTTTTGATCGTCAGGGGGATTTGATGGGGCCTGTGCCGATTGCCGTCGCGGCCGAAATGCTGCCGGCGGGTTCCGATCGAAATACGGAGGAGAAAAAATCGCCGCAGCCTGAAGGAGCGCAAAGTCCTAAGCAGAATCAAGGTCGAATGGTTGTGGTGGGGGACAGCGATTTTATCACCAACGCTTATTTTTCATTGTCCGGCAACAGCGACCTGGCGCTTAACATCATTCGGTGGCTGACTCAAGATGACCGCTTTCTTTCCATTCATCCCAGGAAGCCGGAATTTAAACCTCTTTTCATCACTTCACGGAAACGTGGGATGATCCTCTTCGTCACGCTGGCGGTTCTGCCGCTGTCTTTTCTTTTTCTGGGTTCTGCAGGAGTGCTTTCGAGGAAGAAGGCGGCATGAAAACTTCCGTAACCTTTACTTTCATCTTGCTTTTTATCGGGGTAGGGATTTCTTATATTTATCTTAATCCTTCCGCCCCGAAGCCCTTGGAGTTGCCTTCCGCCGGAATGGAGCTTCTTTCCCGGGAGGAGGGTGACATACGCCTCATCCAGATTCAGAATTTGGATAACCATAAAATCATCACGATGGAACGCTCAGGAAATACGTGGATGATCCGTTATCCGGTCCGTTATCCGGCCGATCCTATGATGGCCGAAGGTTTGGCGGCCGCGTTGAAATACTCGAAAAAAGCGCGGCGGATGCCGGCCCAAAGGAATTGGGAGGAATACGGGCTTTGGCGGCCTTCTTTAAAAATCGGGGTTGAAACCGAGCGCAGCGAGCGCGGCGAGCGCGGCGGGGAAAAAAGGAAGTATCTCTATTTGGGGGATCCCGCGCCTGTGGGGGCGTTTGTCTTTGCCCGCTGGGAAGGCGAAAAGGAATATTTTTTAATCCAGAGCCAGCTCAAAAACGCCTTTAATGTGAGCCTTTATTCGCTGCGGATGAAACGCCTCTTCACCTTGCCTTTAAAGGATATTTCAAAGATCAAGGTGAGGACTTTTTCCCAGGAATTCGAATTGGAAAAACGGGGAACGGATTGGTTTTGGATGCAGCCCATTGCGCTTTTGGGGACCCGGATCCCCGAAAAAAAAATCCGCAAAATTTTATCCTTGCGCGAAGGCTTGTACGTTAAGGATTTTCTGGACGGAGAACCGGCGGACGACGCAAAGGCCTTTCCTGAGACGCCGGCTTCGATCACGATGTTTGCCGAAAACGGGGCTCAGGAAGGGCTGAGGGTGGGGCTGGAGCTGCCTAACCGGGATGCGCATTACGCAAAACAAGAAAGCAGCGCGGCCGGCGCAGGGCCTGTTCTTTTAGTATCCAAAGAAAGAATCCAGGATTTTTTTTCGCTGTTTCATGAGGAGTCCCAGCCGCCGCCTTCCGAAAAATGAAGGCCTGCTTTTGCGAGGGGTGAGGTGATACGAAACATTGTCCGGCTCAGGGAGTCCGTTCGCGAGGCCGCGTTACGGTGCGGGCGGAATCCCGAAGCCATTCAAGTTGTGCTGGTTACAAAAGCCGTATCGTGCGAGCGCATTCTTGAAGCCTATGAAGCGGGATTCCGGGAGTTCGCCGAGAACCGCGTCCAGGAATTCGAAGAAAAAAGAAAAAGGCTGCCGGAAGACATCAAGTGGCATATGATTGGGCATTTGCAAATCAATAAAGTGAAAGACCTGATCGGAAAAACGGTGTTGATTCATTCCCTGGACCGTTTAGAATTGGCTTCGGAAATACAAAAACAGGCGGAGAAAAAAGGGCTCGCGGCGGTGGACTGCCTGATCCAGGTCAACAGCACGGGGGAGCCGACAAAGCACGGGTTACGCCCGGACGCAGTCGAAGATTTTGCGGCTCAGATGAGGCAGCCCGCGATTCGATTTCGGGGCCTTATGACGATAGGCCCGCTCACGGAAGACGGGGAAAAGATCCGCCAATCTTTCCGGAGCGTGAGGTTTTTGCGGGAAAGGCTGAATGCCCGGTTTCCTGATATCGATTGGGGTATTCTCTCGATGGGCATGTCGGGCGATTATCAAATCGCGATTGAGGAAGGCGCCACGCTCGTGCGGATCGGCTCCGCCGTTTTCGGCCCGAGAGGATAATTTTATTTGAGGAAATCCAAATGGCGAAGGAATCGGAAAATGAAAAATGGTGAAGGAAGAAAAATTTTTCATTGCCGAAGGAGTTGAATGAAACGATGGAAATGCTGAAAGAAAAAATAGGCTTGATCGGCGTCGGCAATATGGGGACGGCCATTCTGGAAGGCCTCCTTAGAAAAGAGATGATTCTTCCTTCACAAATTTGGATCTATGACAAAATCCAGGAAAAGGTCGAGGACTTTGCCCGCCGCTGGAAGGTCAACACGGCCTCTTCTAATTCAACCCTTGCCAGCGGTGTTGATTTGATTTTACTGGCCGTCAAGCCTCAGGATCTAAAAGCGACAGGTGACGAGCTTCGCAAGGCCAGGCCGTTTCCGATCGTGCTTTCCATTCTGGCCGGCACGCCCATCTCGAAAATTCACGAGCATTTCGGCCGGGAAGTCAAAGCCGTCCGGGCGATGCCCAACCTCGGCGCAAAAGTGGGGGAGTCTGTGACCGCGATTGCGGGTTCTGAAGCAAAGCCGATTGCGCTTGCCTGTCAAATTTTTTCCGCCTGCGGAAAAGTCCTTGAACTGGATGAAAAATATTTTGATCTTGTAACGGCCGTCAGCGGAAGCGGCCCTGCCTATTTTTTTTATGTGATGGAACTTTTGACAAAAGAAGGTGTCCGCGGCGGATTGCCTGAAGAAAAGGCAAAGCTTCTCGCGGTTCAGACGGCGCTGGGGGCCGCGCTGCTTGCAAGCCAGGCCAAGGAATCGCCCGAGGAGCTTCGCAAGCAGGTGACTTCCAAAGGCGGGACCACGGAGGCTGCGCTCAAAATTTTGGAAGCCAAGAATTTTTCTGAAATATTTCACGAGGCCGTTGAAGCTGCACGCCAAAGAGGAAAAGAGCTTAGCAAAAACAGCTAAACACAAAGAGAACGGGGAGAAATTATGTTTATTCTTGGAGAACTATTTCAAAGCCTGGCGTTATTGGTGGACGGCATTTGCAAAATACTTTACTGGCTTCTTATGGCGAGGATTATTGTCTCGTGGTTTCCAGTGGATCCTTATCATCAGGTCGTGCAGTTCCTGGTTCAGGTTACGGATCCGATCCTGCTTCCTTTGAGAAGGATTCCCCTTCAAATCGGAATGCTCGATCTGACGCCTCTTTTAGCCTTTGTAGCGTTGTATTTTGTCAATCGCGTGGCCGTACGTCTTCTGCTCTTGGCCGCTTATCAATTCGCCGGCGGCGCGGCGAATTAAAAAGTTTCCGGCGGTTTTATACGTTGCAATTTTGATCCGAAATGAATTCTTTGAAAACGGGAGCATAACATGGGAGCAAAAATGATTCGGCGCGGCAAGGCTGATCTGCTTGAGCGCATTCAGGAGTCGAAACTTGCGATCCGCGAGCGCTGTCCGATGGTTCCCGATATCGCGCTGATCCTCGGCACAGGCCTTGGGAATATCGTCAAGAAAATAAAAATAGAAGCGGAGATCAACTACCAGGATATTCCGCGTTTTCCGGTGTCGACCGTCGAGTCTCACGCGGGAAAACTTCTTTTAGGAACGCTCTCCGGAAAAAAAGCGGCAGTCATGGAAGGCCGGTTTCATTGCTACGAAGGATATTCTCCTCAAGAAGTCACATTTCCCGTCCGCGTCCTCCGGGAGCTCGGGGCCAAGATCTTGATCGTCTCGAATGCGGCCGGCGGGCTGAATTTAAATTACCGGAAAGGCGAGATTATTTTGATCGAAGACCACATTAATTTTATGGGGATCAATCCGCTGATCGGCCCGAATGACGACCGGCTGGGGCCGAGATTTCCGGATATGTCGTCTCCTTATTCAGCACGTTTGATCCGGCTGGCCGAAGAGGCCTCCAAGCAGGAAAAGATTCCGGTCCGCCGCGGCGTTTATATCGGCGTCGCGGGCCCCAATCTGGAAACGCGGGCGGAGTACCGGATGATGCGTTCGTGGGGAGCGGATTTGGTAGGCATGTCGACGATCCCTGAAGTCATTGTGGGGGTTCATATGGGAATGGAGATCTTAGGCGTAAGCATTGTCACGGATGTCTGCGACCCTGACCATTTGGAGCCGGTCGACATCAAGGAAATCATCAAGACTGCCAACGCGGCCGGCCCCAAGCTCGACCAGCTCCTCGCCGCCGCGATTGGAAAATTCTAGCAGGGGATAACGGCGTATTTTGATTTTTATGGAAGCGGTATAACAAGGATGCTTTTGTATAGGGACGTATTTTTTGAACCCCAAAACATCAAATACCTTTCAAACCGCCAGCCAGACATTGGAGAGTTTCCCCCCAGAATTGCCCCTGTAAGGCAAAGATTGTAATGAATGAAGAATTAGAGGTTTTAGAAATTGTGACACAACGATTGGAGAAAGCCCGCATTCCGTATATGATTACAGGCTCGATTGCGGCCAATTTTTATGCCGCGCCTCGAATGACAAGAGATATTGACATTGTGATTGAGATTCAACCCCCGGACGTTGAGCGCCTTTTCAAAATTTTCGGCAAGGATTTTTATCTTGACCGCAACTCCCTTGCTGAAGCTGTTGAACAGAAGGGAATGTTTAACCTTATTCACAATGACTACGTGGTCAAAATCGATTTTATTGTCAAAAAAGATTCTGAATACCGTGAGCTTGAATTTAAGAGGCGGCGTGAGGTCCAGGTCAAGGGATTCAAAATGTGGATTGTAAGCCCTGAAGACCTGATCCTGTCGAAACTTTTCTGGGCAAAAGACAGCTTTTCTGAAATGCAGCAAGGGGACGTCAAAAATCTTCTGGCAATGGTTAAAGATGTCGATCTCGCTTATCTAAAAAAATGGGTCGAGATGCTTGGCCTTGATGAGATTTATAAAAAAGTGAATCCATGAATGATACGCCTTCTCGAATTGCAACTAAGATGCAGGAGATGATTGGCCGGAAGTCCTCCGCAGAACGGCTCAGGTTCGGTTGTTCGATGTTTGATTTATCCCGGCAGCTGGTGAAGAATTCGATTCTTGGCAATGATCCGAAAATTTCTTCCGCGGACCTCCGGCGGCAATTGTTTTTAAGATTTTATGGGAAGGACTTTGATTTAAGCCAGCAGCGGAAAATCATTCAGTATTTATCTGAAAACCCTCCGTGTAACGCAAAGGCCAATGACTCAGGAAAAAAGTTATAAAGAGACTTTAAATTTGCCGCAGACTTCGTTCCCGATGAAGGCCGACCTCGCGCGCCGGGAGCCGGAAATGTTGCAAAAATGGGAAGCCGGCCGCGTCTACGAAGCGATCCGAAAGAAATCCGCCGGCCGGACGAAATACATTCTGCACGACGGCCCTCCGTATGCCAACGGCCACATTCACATCGGACACGCCCTCAATAAAATCCTAAAAGATATTATTGTGAAATATAAAACAATGCGCGGCTTGGACGCGCTTTACGTGCCCGGCTGGGACTGCCACGGCCTGCCGATCGAGCGCCAGGCTTTAAAAGAAATGGGCAAGCGCAAGGAAGAAGTGGACCGGATTGAATTCCGCAGGCACGCCCGCCAGTACGCGCAGAAATTCATTCAGATTCAGCGCGAGGAATTCAAAAGGCTCGGCATTTTCGGGGAATGGGAACGGCCTTACCTCACGATGGATTACACGTATCAAGCCGCGATTGCCGGTTCCTTTCTGCGGCTTTACGAAAAAGATTTTATCGAGCAGCGGCTGAAGCCCGTCCCTTGGTGCTGGGACTGCGAGACCGCCCTTGCCGACGCGGAACTTGAGTACGAAGATAAAATTTCGAAGTCGGTCTACGTCAGATTCCGCGTATTGAGCGACCCGGCAGGGCCGGAATTTCTGAAACTCTTAGGCGGCAGGCCGGCCGATGTTTTGATTTGGACAACCACTCCGTGGACGCTTCCCGCGAACGCGGGCATCGCCTGCCATCCGGATTTGTGGTACGTGGTTGCGAATACGGAAACGGGAATTTACATTTTTGCCCAAGACCTCGCCGGCGCGCTTCAACAGAAATTCGGATGGAAAACGCTCGAGATTCTTCACAGATTCCGCGGCGGGCAGATTCCTTTCGGCTGGACGCGGCATCCCTTCCTCGAACGGAATGCGAAAATGATCAGCGCGCCTTACGTTTCCAGCACGGACGGAACCGGATTCGTCCATATCGCGCCTGGGCACGGAGAGGAAGACTATCAGTTCGGGCATCTGGAAAATGCGCTTCCGATCCTTTCGCCGGTCGATGAAAAAGGCCGGTTCACGCGGGAATTCAAACTTTGCGAAGGCGTTCATGTTTTCAAGGCCAACGAAAAAATCATCGAGCATCTCAAAGAAAAACAGTCTCTGCTTCATCAGGAAGATCACCCGCATTCTTACCCGCACTGCTGGCGCTGCAAAAAGCCGATTATTTTCCGCGCCACGCCGCAGTGGTTCATGAAAATCGATCACGAAGATTTACGGCGCCGGATGAAAGAGGCGATCGATAAAAAAATCCGCTTTACGCCGGATTGGGGGAAAACCCGCATCGGTGCGATGGTCGAGACCCGGCCGGACTGGTGCCTTTCCAGGCAAAGGTATTGGGGCGTTCCGATTCCCATTCTTTATTGCAAAAAATGCCGCCGGTTTTTCGGCCGCGCCACGCGCCCCGTTCCGCCGGAAATTCCTGCGATCCGTAAAAAAATCCTCGAGATTTTTCAAAAAGAAGGCGCGGACTCCTGGTTCACTCAATCCGCAGAGGCGTTCCTTCCCGAAGGATTTGCGTGTGTTTGCGGCAGCAAGGAGTTTGAAAAAGAAAAGGATATTATCGACGTTTGGTTTGATTCCGGGGTCAGTCATCAGGCCGTGCTCAAGCAGCAGCCGGAGAATCTTAAATATCCCGCGGATCTTTATCTGGAAGGATCGGACCAGCACCGGGGCTGGTTTCAAAGTTCTTTAACGACGAGTATGGCCTTGGAAAACGCCTCGCCTTTTACCGGAGTCTTGACGCACGGATTTGTGGTCGACGGAGAAGGCAAGAAAATGTCGAAATCGGCCGGCAATGTGGTTTCCCCTCAGGAAGTCATGAAGGAATTCGGCGCGGATATTTTGCGGCTGTGGGTTTCTTCCTGCGATTATCCATTCGACGTGCGGCTTTCCAAAGAAATTTTGAAACAGATGGCCGACCAGTACCGGAAGATCCGGAATACTTTTCGATACTTGCTGGCCAACCTTTACGATTTTAATCCGAAGAAAGACAGCCTTCCTTTCGAAAACCTTCACCCTTTGGACTTGTGGGCGATTCAGCAGGTGGCCCGGCTCGTTCAGCAATTGGACAAGGCTTACGAGGCTTTTGAGTTTCACGAGATCTACAGCCAAATCCACCAATTTTGTTCCGGACTCTTGAGCGCTTACTATTTTGACATTCTCAAGGATACGCTCTACACGGCCCCAAAAGATTCCCCTCTGAGGCGCTCTGCGCAAACGGGATTATTTCATATTCTTAATTCACTCGTGAGGCTGATTGCGCCTATTTTGCCTTTCACCGCCGAGGAGATTTGGAATTCTTTTGCCCTTGACGCGCAGGGCTCGGTTCACGCCGCAAATTTATTTGCCTCCGCTGAACGGAGCGGAGAGGTCTGCCGCGAATGGGATATTATTTATGATTTGCGCAACGCCGTCACGCCGTTCCTCGAGAAAAAACGGGAGGCGGGGCTTATCGGTTCCAGCCTGGATTCAAAAATTCATCTCGACACGGATCACGAAGAACTCGCGCGCATCATTCAAAAAAATTTAAAAGAGCTGCCGCGCGTTTTTATCGCCTCACAGGTGGAATGGAAAAGTGAAACGCGGCAAGAAATGACCGAAGCGGATATTTCTTCCCTTCATCTGTCTCGAGGAGTAATATTGTGGGTCATCGTCGACAAAGCGGAAGGGTTGAAATGTTCCCGCTGCTGGAATTATTCCAAGGTGGTAGGAACGGACGCCAGACATCCGGCGCTGTGTGAAAAATGTTTGGAAGCGGTGAGCTGAACGATTAAATCAGGACGGTGAGTCGGTTCAAGTTTTAAATCTAACCCAAAATTGACACAACCTATGCTCACATTTCATGAGCCTGTACCTTAAGAAGAGAAAAAAGCTTCTTAAGAAGTTGTGCGTCGGAACAAGCCTCTTTTTTTTCGGATCCGCAGGTTTTTTCGTTTTTTCAATTGTTTTTAAAAATCTTTTTTCCCGAAGCCAGGCCCACCCTCTCCTTTTCGTTTTTTTAATGAGCGTCATTTCCATTGCGGCCTACAAACCCCTGGATATCGCCTTCACGCAGCTTTTTAAGAATTATCTTTTCAAAAAGAAAACATTCGCTCACATGACTTTGATGGAACTGGCCGAGGAGCTGGCCCTTGTTTTGGATCTCCAAGAACTCTCCAACCTGATTGTCAATACGTTCGGCGAAGTCTTTCATTTGAAAACCGCGGCCCTTCTTATTCCTAACCGCGTCCGCGGGGATTTTGAGATTGCCTCGGCTTACGGCTGGAATATCTCCGACTGCTACAGGGTACGGTTCTCGAAAGATTCTTTGTTGATCAAACTGATCCATTCAACGGGCGGCCCTATTTTAGTGCGCGACCGGGCGATCCGGACATTTTCGTGGCAAGAGGCCAACGCGCTGGCCCATGATTTCGACTGCCTCCGGGCAAGCTGGATCTTCCCGCTTTTCGTCAAAGAGGAGTTGCTCGGCGCCGTCGGCCTGGGGGCTTTTAGCGCTCACGGCCTGTTCGATGAAGCGGATTTCCAGGTCTTCAGGGAATTTGCCCGTTCGGCGGCAAAGAGTTTGCGTAACGCCTTGAGCGTCTCGGAGCTTAAGACGGCCAACGGAGAATTGCAGGACATTCAATCCCAGCTCTTGCAGGCTACGAAATTGACGGCAATTGAGCAGCTTGCGACCGGGCTGGCGCATGAAATTCATAATCCTTTGACGATCATCTCCGGCAAGGCGCAGGTTCTTCTTTTACAAAAGGACCGCAATCAAATCGATAAAAAAGTGGAGGAAGTCTTAAAGACGATAGTGAAGCAGACCAAACGCGCGGCCGATATAACGAGAAAACTCCTTATGTTTTCGCAGAGTTCAGGTTTGCCCAAGGAAAGGCTTCAGTTGGAACAGATTTTGGAAGATACGATTTCCCTTGTCTCTTATCAAACTTCACTGGAAGGGATCAGAATCTCGCGCGCGATCACCCGCCCTATACCGCCGCTTTATGCGAACGTCCAGGAGATGCGCGAAGTTTTTTTTAACTTGCTCTTGAACGCCGTGCAATCCATCGGCTCGCAGGGAAAAATCCACTGCGAGATCCGCGACCGGATCAAAGACCAAATTGTAGAGGTCAGGATTTCCGATACGGGACGCGGCATCCCTCCGGAACATATCGACAAACTTTTTAATCCTTTCTTTACGACGCGGCCGGAAGCCGTGGGGTTAGGACTTTTCGTTACGAAGCAGATTATTCACCGTTACGCCGGATCTATCCGCGTGGAAAGCCGGACGGGGGAGGGGAGCCTTTTTACTATTCAATGGCCTTATTTGGAGTCCTCCCCAATGGCCGATCAGAAAGCCGAAACGCTTTCCCTTTTCCCGAACGCTTAGGGGGAAGTTCATTTTTCATGAACGGTTCGGCGCGGAGAGGCAAGTCGAGAAAATATCTCAAGAGGAGGCTGCAGCAATGAAAAAACTACTTATCGTGGATGACGAGAAGGAAATTTGCGAATTCCTAAAGGCCTTTTTCGAAGAGCGGAATTTTGAAGTCTATACGGCTAACTCGGGCGTCTCGGCCATTAAATATATCCAGGAGCTGACACCCCAGCTTGTTTTGCTCGATATCCATATGCCCGGAATGGACGGCATCAATGCCCTGAAGTGGATTAAAGAAAAATATCCCAAAGTCAAAGTCATTATGGTGACGGCCTTAGAGACGAGAGAGAAAATCGAAGAAGCGATGCGTCTCGGGGCGGATAATTATATTACTAAGCCTTTAAGCTTGGAGTATCTTGAAAAAGACGTTCAGGAAAAAATCGCTCAATTGACCTAAGTCGCGGACATCAGCCTTTTCATAGTCATCATTCCTCCCAAACGCCTTAAATCGGCATTAAAACTAATAAAACTGCCCTCTGGAAAAATGTTGCGCCTTCTAAGATCGATCAGTATAATGAGGCCTCAATTTTTAAAGAGGTCGGCGAATGAATTCATTGACTAAAAAGGATTTAGAGCGGTTTAAAAAAATTTTGCAGGAAGCCCGCCAGAAGTTTGCCAGAGATCTCCAGCATTTGGAAGGCGATTCTCTGAACACCAGCCAGCGCGACGCTTCCGGCGACCTTTCCGGATATTCTTACCATATGGCGGATATGGCGACCGACAACTTTGACAGGGAATTTACACTTGGGCTCGCTTCCAACGAGCAGCAGAGCCTTAATCTGATCGATCAGGCGCTGCGTAAAATTGAAGAAGGAAATTACGGGATTTGCGAGGAATGCAAAAAGCCGATTTCCCAAAAAAGGCTTACGGCAATGCCGCACGCCCGCCTCTGCATCAAGTGCCAGGAACTCGAGGAGAAAAAGAAACGGCGCGCGTAGCGGGTTTTTATCTCCTTATCCTTGCCGTCCTTATCTTTGATCAGCTTACGAAATTTTGGGCGGTTTCTTTTTTGCCCTCCCGCGAAAGTTTTGTCCTTGTCCGCGGCATTTTGCATCTCACCTTGGTTTACAACGCAGGGATAGCCTTCGGGTTTTTCCGCGGCCATCAAAATTTGCTTTTGATTTTAATCTCGATCAGCCTGGCCTTTTTGTTTTTTGGGGGCCGGCGGGTTCATTCCAGCAAAAGGCCTCTGGATTGGGCGCTCGCTCTGATTTTGGGAGGAGCGCTTGGAAATTGGATCGACCGGATCCGTTTTGGGGCGGTGATTGATTTTCTGGATTTCCGTATCTGGCCGGTTTTTAATTTGGCCGATTCCGCGATCACGATAGGCGTATTCTTCTACGTCGCGGCGCTTTTTAAAAAGAAGGCGGCATGAGACCTGTCTTATTTTCCATCGGGCCGCTGGCCGTTTATTCTTTTGGGGTTATGGTTGTCCTGGGAATCTTCACCTCTCTTTACGGAATCTCGCGCCGTACCTGCAAAACAGGCTTCCCGCCGTCACTCCAAGACGGTTTTGATTTGGTTTTTGTGGCGGTGCTGGCAGGATTTCTGGGCGCCCGGATTCTCTATATCGCCCAAAATGGGGACGCGTACCTCCGATACCCGCTCAAAATTTTTGCGGTTTGGGAGGGAGGATTGATCTTTTACGGGGGCGTGATCGCTTCCTTCTTCTCTCTCTACCTACTTTGCCGGATAAGAAAAATTTCTTTTATAAAGTCCCTGGATTTTCTGCTTCCCTACGTGGCCTTGACTCAGGGGTTTGGAAGGATCGGCTGTTTCTTGAACGGCTGCTGCTCCGGCAAGGCTTGCGATCTGCCTTGGGCCGTGCGTTTTCCGGGATCTTTTCAGAGCGTTCATCCGGCGCAGCTTTACGAGGCCTTTTTCGATTTTGCGCTTTTCTTTTTCCTCGCGAAGGGTTCTCTGCGGAAAAAATTTGACGGCCAAATCCTGGCCTACTATTTTTGCCTTTACCCGGCCGGGCGGTTTATGCTTGAGTTTTTGAGGGCGGATAATCCGTCGGTTTTCTTCCTCACTTATAATCAGTGGATCAGCATCGGGATTTTTCTTCTCGGCTTCGCCGCCTACCGTTATTTGAAATTCAATTCACCCGGCTCTGCGCGATGATGACGGCGATTCGGGAGGTCCAGGTTGCAGGCGAAGATGAAGGCAAAAGGCTGGATTTTTATCTGGCCGGAATTTTTGCGGAGGTCTCCCGCTCTCAATTTAAGAAAATGATTGAGCAGGGGAGTGTCCGGATTGAAGGCCGGACGGTCTCGGCTCATTATCCCGTGAAATCCGGGGAGAAGGTTTGCGTCGAATGGCCGGAAAAAGACGCGGGCGATCTTGAGGCTGAGGATATTTCTTTAGAAATTATCGCAGAGGACGAGGCCGTCATCCTGGTCAACAAACCACCGGGAATGGTGGTCCATCCCGCGCACGGCAACCCTTCCCACACGCTTGTCAATGCCCTTCTTTTTTATTGCAGGAAACTTTCCGGAATCGGGGGAGTGATCCGGCCCGGGATTGTTCACCGGCTCGATAAAGACACCTCCGGGATTATCATTGTCGCAAAAAGTGACCGGGCCCACGCTTTTCTGGCCAGGCAGTTTAAAAATCAGACGATGGAACGCGTTTACCGTGTCGCGGTCAAAGGCGTTGTCCAGCACGAGGAAGGGATCTGTGAAGAGGCGGTCGGGCGCTCTTTTTTAAATCGCAAAAAGGTTATTGTGAAGCCTTCCGGAGGCAAGGACGCGACGACTTATTTCCGGGTGATCAAGAGGTTTGCCAAGGCTAGTCTTTTGGAGGTCCGTCCGCAGACCGGAAGGACTCACCAAATCAGGGTTCATATGGCCCATTTAGGGCATCCTGTGCTGGGAGATGCTTTTTATGGGGTCTCTTCACCGTGGATTGCCCGGCAGGCAGTTCACGCGTTTGCGTTGGGATTCATTCATCCGGTGAGCCGGGAGAAAAAATATTTTGAATGCCCGATGCCCGGGGATATGCAGACGCTTCTTCAACAGCTTGAGAAGGAGAAGGGATAAAGCTGCTTCGTATTTTTAATGACGGCGATTGTGGAGCGGCGGGATTGTCCCGCCCTATTTAGATCAGGCCGAGGTCGCCGCGCCCCAGCTTATCCATTCACACAAATTTTTGCGTTTGATTTTCTTTTTGTAGGGGCGTATCCAGGCGTCGAGTATGACAAGGACCCGGAGCCGGAAGCGGCGCGGAAGGCTTTATTGAGAGACGGCGGCAATTGGATTGAGCCGGTTGGAGATTTACACTTTCCCGGATGGGCACAGGATCTTGGATTTTCTGCATTTGGCGGCCCATTTATACGGAGCCGCGCAGGCGGCCTTTGGCAAGGAGCGGAAAGAGGCCTGGGAGTTTTACAAGAAGTTGGTCCGGCGGGCGTGGAGCGGAGAAGTGGGAAGTCTGATCAAGATGTGCTGGAGACACAGAGCAAAAGGATTGGTAACCCCACGGAGAAAACCGCCAAAGATGATCCTCGAAAGATTGTCGCTTCGACGCTGGATTATGTGTTGAATGATGCAAAGCGCATGAATGATCCGCAGCACCGGCAGTGGGGACTGCCGGTCTCAAGCGCGCCTGTTGAATCGCTGATCCAGCAATTCAATCAGCATCTTCAGTATCTAATCGCTGCTTTGAGTTCCCCGCGCATGCGCGGGGGTGAATGGCGTGCGGAGGCGATGCGAGGTAGAATGCGTGAATGGAAACCCGAGTATCCAATCACAGCGTCTATCGGACCGAGTACCACATTGTATGGATCCCGAAGTATCGCCGCCGCATCCTGAATGCTGGGGTTGCGGAATACTTGAGCAAAGTTTTCCCGAAGCTGTTGAGGCGGATGCCGGGATGCGAAATCGTCGAGCAGAATATTCAGATTGATCACATTCATACGGTGATGATCATTCCACCGAAGTATGCGGTCAGCGAGGTGGTAGGGAAGTTAAAATGTCAGACCGCAAGCCAGCTGAGGGAAAAGTTTGCGTGGCTTGGGAAAGTGTACTGGGCAGAGAATATCGTATGGTCACCGGGATATTTTGTTTCCACCGTAGGTGTGGATGAGGGAAGAATCATCCAATACGTAAAATGGCAGCAACGCCAGGATTCAGGTCAAGCGAAGCTTGAATTCTTTTAAGGTTTTAGTGCCCCGCGCATGCGCGGGGGAATCTACAGGGACGGAGAAATTTTGGCAGCCAGGCCGGGTTGAGGCCATTCTTCAAAGCCGGGCGGCTCACTTGGGTCAAGATCAACGCGCCGCAGAATTCTGGAAAAATCGCAAATCGCTCGGAAGAGCCGTCGGTCAGAATCGCCTGCGGCCTAATCTTAACCCCGTTGCATGAGTCCGTAGCTACGGTCATGCACCCCATTACTTTATTTCAGCTGTTGATAGCACGTCAAGATGTCCGGTATTTGTAGCACGTGAATTGTCCGCTTTTAGGTTGTGAGGATAAGTTGTTTTATTGATTTAGGTTTTGATGTTTTGGTTAGAGAGGTTCCGTCAGGATTAAACTTTCCAATGGCATGAGGCCCGTAAACAACGGTGAT
>JAHFHG010000048.1:5604-11715 GCA_023247035.1 Candidatus Omnitrophota bacterium | reverse complement strand
CTGACGGAACCTCTCTAACCAAAACATCAAAACCTAAATCAATAAAACAACTTATCCTCACAACCTAAAAGCGGACATTTCACGTGCTACAAATACCGGACATCTTGACGTGCTATCAACATCCGCCTAAAAAACTTTTAATAAATCTTAAGGATGCCGATACAATAAAACCCGCAATGAACACTATGATAGGGATCACCTCTTCTATTCTTCTCCTGGGCGTCCTCTTCTTCCGCGTCGCAAAAGCGCCGTCTCGCCGCGAAAAATTTTTCTTTCTTTTCATTTTCATTCTCTACAGCCTTCCGGCCTCGTTATTTTTTCTTAAAAGTGAACTCCCTGAGTGGTTTGGATGGGCGGCCCTTTCCGTCGTTATTCTGGGCCTGTTATTTTTTTCTTTGGATGTTTTCTGGGTGGAATTCAAAAAACGCCGGGAGCCGGCCAAAAGGCTCAAAGAACTGCGGAAGCAGAAAGGCCCGCTTTATGAAATCGTTGCGGCAAGCCGCCTGCTTTCAGAAGCCGGGCTGGGCGCCTTGATCATTCTTGAGCGCAAAGAAGACCTGGGCGCGTGGTGCGGCAAGGGAATACCCGTGGATGCAAAGCTGTCGCGCGAAATTCTGTTCTCCATTTTTTCTCCGCCCGGCGCCCTTCACGACGGAGCGACCATCGTGCGCAAGGCCCGCGTCGCCGCCTCCGGAATTATTGTCCCCCTGACCAAAAATCCCCACCTTTCCAAGGAATTGGGAACCCGGCACCGCGCGGCCATCGGGCTGAGTGAAGCCACCGACGCCCTCTGCCTCATCCTCTCCGAAGAAACGGGCGCCATTTCGCTCGCCGACCGCGGCTATTTGCATTATGACGTTCCTTTTGAAAAGCTATCCGAATTTTTGGACCGCGCGGCGCGCTTTAAGCTTCCCCGAAAAAAATATGCCGCTTCCTCGCTTGAGTTTGCCGGAACTTAACGGCGGACTATTTTTGAAGCTGGAACCGCTCCTGAATGGCCTCGATGAGATCCCTGCCGGTAAAAGGCTTAAAAAGAAAACGGATATTGTTCTCCTTAACGTAATCCGTCCCCAGAATAAGTTCGCCGGATCCCGTGATAAAAAGAAACCGCCTTGCAAGGGGCGGCTTGATCTGCTTGGTTTTTTCAAACAGTTCAATCCCGTTAAGCTTTGGAATCCTGTAGTCGCACAGGATCAAATCATAATCCTTGCCCTGGAGTTTTGATAAGCCCGTCTCTCCGTCCTCGGCTATTTCAATTTGATAGTTTTTCTTTTTCAGAAGGGTAGAGATAAAATCCCGGATCGAGGCTTCGTCTTCGATCAATAAAATATTTTGGACGCCTTCTTTCTCAAGGCCGGCAGGCGTGATAAAAGTTTCGTCTTCGCGAGGGACGGCCTCTGACGGAACGGGCAGCTGAACGATAAAAGTCGCGCCGTTGCCCGGCTCGCTTTGGACCGCGATATTTCCTCCATGTTCCCGGATGATTCCGTAGGAAATGCTCAATCCCAGGCCGTTTCCCTGCCCAAGTTCCTTTGTCGTAAAAAAGGGGTCAAAAATTTTATTCAGGTTTTCAGGCAAGATTCCCGGCCCGCTGTCGCTAAAAATAACGTTCAAATGGCCGGGCTCGACGGTCATCCTAATACTGAGGCGGCGATCGCCTGAACTTGCGTCAAGGGCGTGCAAGGCATTGACGAGGATATTTGAAAACACTGTCTTCAGCTGATCCGGATCCGCTTCAATGAATAGGGCTTCCGGC
The DNA here is from genome assembly GCA_023247035.1 of Candidatus Omnitrophota bacterium. Taxonomy (GTDB): domain Bacteria; phylum Omnitrophota; class Omnitrophia; order Omnitrophales; family Aquincolibacteriaceae; genus JAHFHG01. The sequence goes on along the minus strand of JAHFHG010000048.1, from coordinate 9,959 downwards.
AGAAACTCGCGCTTCACCTGGACATTCCGTGCCTGAATCTCAAGGGAAAGGCCGCGGAGAATTTCTTCGATAAGCGCGGCGGGATCAACCTTGGTCTTCTGGAGCTCCTGGCGGCGTGAAAACCGCAGCAGCCCCTGCACAATTTGTTTGCAGCGCTGGGATTGTTCATAAGCAACGGCAAGCTGCCGCTGCGCTTCGCCTTGAGGCATTTCTTCCAGCACCAGCTGCGTATAGCCGATAATGGCCGTCAGCGGATTATTGATCTCGTGCGCAATACCGGCGATCAACCGCCCAAGCGAGGCCAGTTTCTCGGATTGAATGAGCTGGTCTTTGGTATCGTTTAGGACCCGGTAGGCCTCCTCAAGCTCCTTAAATTTTTTTTCCAGGGACTCGTAAAGCCTCGCATTTTGAACCGCCAGCGTGAGCTGGGTTGCGAAAACCGTCGCGCTGTGAATATCGGCCGCGGCAAAGTCGGACTTCTCGAGCAGCCGGGTGAGGCTTAAAATTCCGAGCAACTGGTTTTTGTAAATCAAAGGGCAGATCACGGCATCCTGGACTTTCCACTTCTCGATTTCTTGAAAGCAGGGATACTTCCGGAGGTCATCCCTGAGAAATATCGGACGGACAGATTCGACGGGTAAATGTTTAATCCAGTCTGCTGCCGCAGCATGAAAACCGCCGCTGAGGTCGGATTCGCTTCCGTTGCAAGAGTTAAAGACTGTTTTTCCATTTTCGCCGAAGAGCAATACGGCGGACTGATCGACTTCTAAAACTTTATGAATCAGGCTGACGACCGCTTCAAGAAGGGAATCCACGCGGACCGCCGAATAAATCACGCGGCTTGATTCATAAAGCGCGATCAGCGCCCTCATTTCCCTTTTTTCAAGCGCTTTTTCAATCAGCATATAGAGTTCGTCGATATTGAAGGGTTTTAAGACAAAGTCATACGCGCCTTTTTTCATCGCGGAAACCGCGTTTTCGACGGTTCCGTATCCGGTGGTGATAATCACTTCAATGGCAGGATCGACTTTTTTGACGTGTTCGAGGAAGGTCAGCCCGTTCATTTGAGGCATCTTCACGTCGCTGAGGATAAGGTGAAATTTTTCGCCTTTGACCTTTTCCAAAGCCTCCGCCCCGTTTTCCGCGGACGCTGCCTTGTATCCCCGGCTCTCGAGCGCAAAAGATAAAAACTCGCGCATCCCCTGTTCATCATCAATCACTAAAATGCGGATTCCCTTCGGCGGCAATGGCGTCATAACCCTCTTTAAGTTTATTTCATCGAAGCCGCCGCGCGAGCGGCCTCTGTATTTTTGGCAAGTCCGAGCAGGGCGTCGATCTTTTGACGCAGGACTCCGACATCAAAAGGCTTTGCGATAAAATCGTCGGCGCCGAATTGAAGCATTTTGGTCCGGACATCCGCCGTCTGCAGGCCCGTCATTGCCAGGATTTTTGTTTCCTTCAACTCTTCAAAGCTCCGTATGAATTGGCAGACTTTATAACCGTCCAGGCCGGGCAGCATCAAATCCAAAATGACCAGGCGGGGCTTCAGGGCGCACGCCTTCCAGCCTGCGGCAAACCCTTCATCGGCTTCTTGAATTTCAATGTCTGGGAAGTGCCGTTGAAACATCCACCGAATCATCTCGCGCACCCCAAATTCATCGTCAATAACGAGCGCCTTCAGAGATGCGGACTTTTTCTCCGCCTCGCCAAGCTCCGGAGGAATCGGCATCTTCAACGATTTCAGGAATTTGAGCAGATTCTCGGCCAAGACGCGGTGATGGCCGCCGGCCGTGGTTGAAGCAGGAAGCTTTCCTTCGTGGATCCAGCGCGTGACGGAACTGGGAGAGACCTGGCAAATTTTTGCAATTTCGAAACTGCTGAAAAAAATTTTCATCTCCAAGGATTCCGGATTCTCGATTCTGATCTTACCTTACCTAAAACCCTAACAGGTTTGCCGGGTTTTACAAGATTGCCGACTTTAAAAAGATTGCGAAGACGTTAAAACGCCGGAGACTTTTTCAACCCCTATAAGAAGCCTAAATCGTCCGGACTCGTCCGGCCTCCATTAAGAAGGGCTATTCAGCCGCTGGAAATAGAAATTAAGTGTTACCGGAAAAAGGCGATAAATGGAGAGATGATTTTCTAAGGCAATCATGAAAAATCCGGCATTTTATCTCGTTAGAAATCCGCTCCAGTACCTTTTGACGTTCTTCACCGAACTGGGCGCGATTACGTCCTTCACAAAAACGGCCGTTCTCTCAGCTTTTTTTCCTCCGTATAAACGTTCCATTACACGCCGGCATATGGATGAAATCGGAGTGGGTTCTCTTCCTATTGTGACCTTGACCGGACTTTTTATGGGCCTCGTTCTAGCCCTCCAAAGTATCGTGGAGCTACGCAACATCGGCGCGACTTCTTATATCGGCCGTCCCATCGGAACGACCGTGATCCGCGAACTCGGCCCCGTTCTTTCTTCGATGATGGTCGCTGCGCGGGCGGGATCTGCAATCGCCGCAGAACTGGCCTCGATGTCGATCAATGAGCAGATCGACGCCTTCCGCGCCGAAGGAAGCGATCCCATCAAAAAGCTGGTTGAACCGCGGCTTGTGGCGTGCACCTTTACCATGCCTCTTTTAACGGCCATCTGCGATTGCGTGGCGTTTGTCGGCGGCTGGATTGTCGCCCATACGGTGATTCAAATCAGCTCCGCCTTCTACTGGGACTCCGTCCTGGAAGTCTTGACGCCGGCCTTCGTTTGGGGGGGCCTTCTCAAAGCCCTCGTTTTCGGCTTTTTAATCGGGATCGTCTCCTGCTATTCGGGAATGAAAACAGGTTTCGGGTCGTCCGGTGTCGGCGAGGCCACGACCCGCGCGGTCGTCCTGGCTGCCATTTCGATTCTGGCCTTCGATTTCCTCTTGACCAAACTTTTTATTGTGACCTGGTGGTAGCAAAACCGGAATCCGTCATCCAATTGGAGCGCGTCTCGCTTCATTATGGAGGCGACGATGTCATCTGCGATGTCAATTTAAATATCCGTCGCGGAGAAACCAAGATTATCCTGGGCACGAGCGGCGTCGGCAAGAGCACGATCCTTAAATCGATCCTGGGCCTCCTGCGCCCGAAATCAGGGAAAATTTATATCCACGGGGAAGATATCACAGGGCTCAAAGAACGCGAGATGGTTCGCCTGCGCCTCCGGATGGCGATCGTGTTTCAGCAAGGCGCCCTTTTCGATTCGATGACCGTCGGAGAAAATGTCAGCTACCGGCTGAGGGAGTTCAATCTCGTTGAAAAAGAAAAAATCGAGGCCCGCGTCGAAGAGGTCCTGAAATTCGTCGGCCTCCAAGGAGCCAAAAAGCTGAAGCCCTCGCAGCTTTCGGGAGGCATGAAAAAGCGCGTGGCCATTGCACGGGCGCTTGCCCCGGACCCTGAAATTTTTCTTTTTGACGAACCGACGGTGGGCCTGGATCCTATTAATCTTTACAACATCGAGCAACTGATCATGAAACTCAAGGAGCGCCGGGACCGCACCCTGGTCATCGTCACCCACGATGTGGAAAGCGCGTTCCGTCTCGGCGACTCCATTGTGATGCTCCACGAAGGCAAGTTTATTTTCGAGGGCCCTCCGGAAGAGCTTAAAAAGAGCCCGGACGAGCGGATCCAAACTTTTCTTGATCCTATTTCCTTCTATTCCAAAAAAGCGAGGTAAATGATGAACTTCTATGATTCACAAAAAGTGCTCAGCGATTTGCGCGTAGGGATCCTAAGCTTTCTGGCGCTCAGCCTGATCGTCTTAGGGGTGGTTTTGGCGGGGGGCGACAAAGGGCTTATCTTCAAAAAAACGGCCGTCCTGAAAGCGCGCCTTGCCGACGTGGGCGGCCTCAAAAAAGGCTCCGGCGTGACGATGGGCGGAATGACGATTGGAAAGGTTGCGGAGATCAGCTTCGCGGACGGGCCGGAAAACTCTTTGGTGGAAATTAAAATGGAGGTGCGCGAAGACCTGCGGGCCCGGATCAAAAAAGATTCCATTCCTTCCGTCAGGACGCAAGGAATGCTCGGAGACCGTTACGTTGAAATCTCAATGGGAGAAAAAAACGCGCCGCCGCTGCCGCCCGATCAATACCTCACCGGCAAATCCGCAACTGATTTTGACGATGCCCTGCGCGAGGCCCAAAAGGCCCTGACTGAAACCACCAAGCTTTTAAGCGCCGTCAACGGCCAGCAGGGCAGCGTCGGCCGGCTCGTTTACGACGAAAAACTGTATCAAGGACTGACCGCGATTACGGATCAATTAAGCGATCTGATCGAGGATTTTAAAAGCCACCCGCGCAAATACATCAAGTTCTCAGTCTTCT
>JAHFHG010000048.1:0-5504 GCA_023247035.1 Candidatus Omnitrophota bacterium | reverse complement strand
GGCCGTTAAAAGAAACCCTGATGAAAAAAATCCTGATCGTTGACGACGAAACTTCAATCCGCAGCCTGTGCTACGATCTTTTCACAAAAGACGGCAAACAGGTGATGACGGCCTCGCGCGGAGATCAAGCCCTGGGGCTTATCGCCGCAGAAAAATTCGATCTCGCACTCCTCGATATTCAGATTCCCGGCGAAAACGGCCTTGCGCTGCTTGCCAAAATGCTTCAGAAAGATCCCCGGCTGCCGGTCGTCGTTTTCTCAGGGCGTATTTCTCCTGAGCTTGAAATGAGCGCTTTTGGCGCCGGCGCGGCCGAGGTGATCAATAAGGCCGTCGATTTCCTGACGCTCCGTGAAAAAACGAAAAAATTCCTCGGCGCCGAGAGACGATTTCTCAGGCCTCCGCCGGAAAGCAAGCAAGGCAAGATCCTCATCGTCGATGATGAAGCGCCGGTTCGGAAATTGCTGTCAGAATTTTTTATTCGAAAAGGCTTTCAGGTGGTCGAGGCAAAAACGGGCGAAGAGGCGGCTGCGCTGGCGCGCTCTGAGAAGCCTACGGTCATTCTCTTGGACATTATGATGCCGGGGATGGACGGAATTTCAACGCTTAGAAAAATCCGCGAGTTCGACAAAGACGTCGGGGTTATTTTCGCGACCGCAGTTCATGATGAACGAATCGCCCGCGAGGCGGCCGCCTTGGGCTCGTATCATTACATCCTGAAACCCTTTGATCTCAAATACCTTGAGCTCGTGGTGATGACCCGGCTGGCCTTAGCTGCTCAATAAATCAAATCGAAAATAAAAAGGAAAGCGGTTTGGAATCTAAGGGGCGATCCTGCCCAAGCTTCAGGCGGCTCTGAAGAATAGAAGGGTGATCAATAAAAATAAGGGAATCAGTATTCCCCCTGAGTTCTAATGCAGGGGCGTATTGCGCTACGCCTCTACGCGATTACCTCGGCATCAAAGGAATTTGCAAGTGAATCAAAAATAACGCCGCCGCGATTGTAATCACGGAAACCACAATCCCCGGCTTCAGCCACTCCATAAATTTGATATTCCTGCCGTACTCCTTCTCCAGCATTCCCATTGCCACAATATTTGCCGTGCTGCCGATCACCGTCAGATTGCCGAAAAGCGTACCGCCGAACAGCATTCCCCACCAAAACGGAAACGCGTAAACTCCGGCCTTTTTAATCTCCAGCAAAATCGGAATAAAAGTCGCCACGGCAAGGACATTATCCATAAAACCCGTCAGCAGGCTGATCGCTGAAGTAAAAATAATTAAAAGCAAAGTCGGATTGTGATTCCCCACAGAAAGCATTCCTTCGGCAATTTTTTCCGTGACTCCCACATATTTGAGTGTCCCCACCGAAGCAAAAAGCGCTATAAAAAAGGAAAGCGTCCACCAGTCCACGCGGGCCATAAAAAATTCGCGGGCCTTGGCTTGATTGAGAAAAGTCACAATCGCCCCGGCGGCCAGAGAAGTCCCGAGCAGCATTGAATTTTTCTGAAGCCCCAAAGCTTTCTCCACCGTGGCGTGCAGGACAAGGGAAAGGACTGTTCCCAGAAAAAGCAGCCAGCAAAGGCGGATGTCCTTCTTTTTGTGAGGAATTTGATCCGCTTCGTGGAGCTGGGCGCGAGCCGCGGCCATTTTTTCGTCGAGCTCTTTCATGGGTTTTGCGAATAGAAGGAAACAGAGCGGGATCGTGATCGCCAGCACAAGGATCGAAATCGGCGTTGCCCAGCGGAGAAAATCTGTGAACGTGAGGTGCGCCCTCATTGCAATCATCACGCCGATCGGATTGCCGACCGCCGTGGCGCTGGAGCCGATATTCGTCGTAAAGACAATCATCAGGAGAAACGGCACGGGATTGACCTTGTAGCGTTTGGTCAGGTGAAACATTGTCGACATCATAAAAAGAATTGACGTAACTTCGTCGACGAGCGCGGCGAAAAATGTGGCAAGCACCATTAAAACAGTCATCATCAAATGCGCGTGGTGGCCGATCTTATCCACGACTTTTGCAATCAAATATTCGAAAAAGTGCTTCTCCTCCAGGAACCCGATCAGTGTCATCATTCCGACCAGGAACAGAATAATGTCCAGGCCCGCAAATTCGATGACGTGGTCCACGTCGAGCAGATTGGCGGCCAGGAGGATTGCGATTCCGCCGAAGGCAAAGGCCAGCCGGAACTGCCAGTAAAAAAGCGTCCCGCAGATCACGACAAGAAAAATTAATGTGGCGATAATTTGCTGCGGTGAGAATTGTACTGCGGCGAGCAGAAATCCGACACCTGCCAGTGCACCCGCAATTCCAAGAACTTTCTTCATTTCAATCTCCTGTTCATTTGCCGCTTTGTTTCATCCTGCTCCTTTTTACAAAATGGACACTATCATATCGACGGAACGACAATTTGCTAGAAATTTTTTCGCCAGAGCTCTTGACATTTAGACGTCTAAATGGTAATTCTATTTACGTGATAAACAGGCCGTTTTGGACTAAACAAATCGAGGCCTCGTGGAAGCAAAGACCCATTGTCTGGCTTTCAGGCGTGCGCCGTGTAGGAAAAACCTCCCTGGCGGGGATGTTCGGGAACTCTATTTATCTGAACTGCGACCTTCCTTCTGTGATGCAGCAGCTTGATAACGCGGAATATTTTTTCAAAGCCCAGAAAAAAGATTCCGTGATCATTTTTGATGAGATCCACCGCCTTAAAGACCCCAGCAATGTTTTAAAGATCGCCGCGGATGCTTTCCCCGGGCTTCGTATCCTGGCTACAGGCTCTTCCACGCTTCAGGCCACAAGAAAATTTCGGGATTCTCTGACGGGGCGAAAATGGACCTTGTACCTTTGTCCCATTCTTTGGACAGAATGCCTCGAGAATTTTGGAGTTCATGACCTTGATAAGCGCTTGCTTCACGGCGGCCTGCCGGAACCGCTTCTTGCGCACACCAAAAATCCGGATTTTTTCACGGAATGGATGGATAGTTACTATGCCCGGGATATCGCCGAACTTTTTGGAGTCAGGGATCGTTCAGGATTCCTCAATTTGTTGAAGCTTCTTTTGTATCAGAGCGGAGGCCTAGCGGATATGACAAAATTGGCCTCGGAAGCAGGAATCAGCCGGCCCACCGTCAAAACCCATCTGGAAGCCATGGCCGTAGCGCACGCCATTTTCCCGCTCGCCCCTTTCCACGGAAGAGGGCGACGAGAAATCATCCGAAGACCCAAGATCTATGCCTTTGATACGGGTTTTGTCACCTTTGTTCGCGGATGGAATTCTTTGCGTGATGAAGACCGCGGAGGCTTATGGGAACATCTGACACTTGACACGCTTCGCGCCGCCGGGTTGGCCCCTCATCTCGGTTATTGGCGGGACAAAAGCGATCGAGAGATTGATTTTGTTCTTCGTCGCGAACGAGATTTCGTTGATGCCATTGAATGCAAAATCGATCCATCCCGTTTCAACGAAGAAAATCTGAAAGAATTCCGACGGCTTTATCCCAAAGGAACCAATTGGATCGTCAGCCCCTGGGTAGATTCCATCTACACCCGCCGTTTCAGAGATATGAAAGTGCAGTTTATTTCTCCACACCATATTTTGGCCGGTCAACTCATTGGAAAACAAAAAGCCTAATGCAAGCCCTTACGCCGCGCTGCGGACGGCGCGAGTCGATTCGAAGGCTTGGACGAATTTCAGGGGATCAAAGAACAACGAGCCGTTTGAAATCTGAAAACTATCGGAGAGAATGTCCAGATTGTATTTTTTTAAAAATGCGTTAAACCTGCTGGGATTTTCTTTCAGCAGCGCCCATTCGTCCGATTTATACTTGCGCAGGAAAAACAGCGCCGCTAGCGCGCGATAGGCTTCACGTCTAAGCGCAGGATCTGCGATCTCTGAAATTTTTCCTGCAATAACATTGAATTTAAAATTAACGGGCAAGTTTAATTCTCCATTCCAAACAAAGCCGGGTTTGGATAATTTTTCCTCCTGGTTTAAAATCTTGCGCAGGACATTCCCTCCTTCGGCCGGAGAATAAGAGTCCAGCCTCGGCCGGGGAAATCCGGTTTGAATCAAATCCTGACGCCTGACATCAGAGCGGCTTTGAATCAGAATAATCGTGCGCTCAAAGAGAAGCATGAAATCATCCAAAGCGCCGGCGATCTCTGCCAGTTCAGCCCGGCTTGAGAGATTGAATCCAAAACCAAATTTTTGATTTTCCGCTGTTCCAAGCGTAATAATCTTACGGATCGAAGCCTCAAGATTATCGATTTTTTCTGTGTCAACGCTCACAGCCGCTATTGGCGAAGCGCCAATTTCCTTCTCAAGTCCTAAGACCAGGGCCTGCATCCTTCGAATCAGGATTTCAATGTCCAGGGCATCGAGAGGCGTCGCAGCAAAATCTTCATAAACGCGCGTTTCAAATTCCCGCTTGAATACTTCAGCAGCAATCGCGTCACCGGATTGAAGGCCTTTCAGGTAATTCAAAACTTTTTGTCCCGCCTCGCCGATCGCCGCTCCAATGCCGTCAATATGATTTCTTCCCTGAGCCCGAAGCCTTGAATCCACCGTTTCTACGGAGGAACCTGGCGTTCGCACAAGATTCCAAATATCTTTTTCGTTCATTCCCGTAAGCCGCCTTAAATTTGCTCCCTTGGAAGATAAATTTACTGCGCGTGAAGGTGTGGCCGGCTTGAAAGAACGGCTAGGCCGCGTTGAAATACGTCTGACATCTGTTGAAGATGTGGTCCGATTAGCCTTCCCCGATTTCTCCCGCCGCGTTACCCGTCTTGAATCACTTATCAACGGCTGAGCTGTTTTCCGCACTCGCTTGCCTTCGTTGCTCCGCACTTCGGAGCGTATCGGATTATTTAGCAAAAGTTCTTTTTTTAACGTCTCAAGCGGAAGAACATACCAGCCGCCAAGCTGATTTTCATCCGGAATTTCAGGATTGAGTCCCCAAAGAGGCAAAGTGCTATTTAAAAATTTTTTACTCTCTGGAATTAAGGCTTTAAAATAAACCTGTTTGAATCCTCTGTTTGTAAGAAACAAAAGAAAAACCCGCAATAATTCTTGGGAAATTGCTCGTTCTCCAAGAGACGGCCCGCTTCGGAAAAGTTCAATCACACCGGCTTTGCCCTCGCCAGTACTCTGCCTAATATTAAAGCTTACATCCTGAAGTGCTGATCCTAACTTCCCTTTAATCCGCTTCCCTCTATCATCCAAAAAGTAACCGGTAATTTTATTGGAACTGCTTTTAGCCCGATCTATTTCCACTCCCCTGACTAACCTCCGAAGCTCGGAATCCTCAGGGCTAAGAGAGAGCGTCTCATTGTAAAAGGCCGCGGCATCTTGCACTTCTAACGTAGGGACGTTCGCCCGCACTTCGGAGCGGGTGGTTTCTACGACGTTTTCCGGCTCAGCGTTTCCCCGAATTAAATATTGGACAACTTTGGCCGCATTTTCCAATCCGGGTTTTGTGTTTAATTGGGACAATAGCTCCCT
>JAHFHG010000047.1 GCA_023247035.1 Candidatus Omnitrophota bacterium | reverse complement strand
TATAATGGAAATGAGGTCAAGCTGGGACTCAAGCATTATCTGATCAAAGACAGGCTTTACCACAAACCCTCCTGGATTTTCCGTCATCACGGTTACGATAAATTTAAAGTAAGAGACTCGGGTGGGAATCCCGGTTCCAAAGACCGCAAGGACAATCTCAATGCTATCGATTATGAGATCGGGGTCTACCTTTTTCACCACGTTCTGATTCGCGTGCATAACCAATTCGGCAGGCATGAATCCAACGATGGATTCAAAGATTTTTTTGACTACTCCTATTACAGCGTTTTCCCTCAAATTGCCTGGCATATAACGCCCAAGTGGCTTTTCGCCGGTGGATTCCACTATCAAAGGAACATTTATGACGGGCGTGATATCAATGGTTTCCCTTCAGAAAGGGAAAATCTGTACTCCTTTTTTGGGGGCATTTACTACCAAATCAATAAACATCTTACCTGGAGCGTGAATTGCAATCAGATCAAAAACGGCAGCAATATCCCGGATTTTGAATATGACGACGCATGGTTTTCAAGCGGAATCCATGCGCGGTTTTAATCCGGATATCTATGCAAAAACAAGCCGAGGAGGACCTCATGAGAATTTCGAAACAGAGTTTATTCTGGATTTTAACGTTAGTGTTTTTCGCTTCAGGCAATATGTCTTGCCGTGAACATGGGCGCCGCTTACATAAAACTTCCGAGGTTCAAAAGGTTTTAAACAGCCGGAAGTCCCGGGTTCATGAGCTGCAGGCACTCAAAGCAAAGGGATTAATCGGGGAAAATGACAAAGGGTTTATCGAAATTCTCAAACCACTTCAACCCAAAGAAAAAAGCCTGATCGAAGCGGAAAACCACGACCGGAAATTTATTTACAATACGGCGGTTGCGCAAAATCATCTGGGCTCCAAAGGGCTGGAAAAAGTGGAAGAGGATTTTGCAAAAACCCATCGCGCGCGTGCAAGGAAAGGTGATCTGATCCAAAATCCCGACGGCCAATGGGTTCAAAAATAAGTGAGCCTAAGATGAAAAAGACAGGAAGCATCTTCCTTTTATATTTTTTGTTGTATTCGGCAGTTCCGGCTTTTGCCCAGCAGGATCTGGCCCTGGTACAAAAAGTACAAAATTTAGAAGCCGCAATGTCAGAAAAAGACCAGCAGACCGCTGAAATGAAGAAAATGATTCCGGAGTTGTCTCAAACCGTGGAATCTTTCCGAAAAATATCGCCTCAGGCCGCAGCAGACCAGGCGGTTCCCCTTGTGACGGAGCCCGTGGCAACGGGAGTATCTTCCAATAAAATCATAGATTCCCCCGCCTTTACAGAACGGGGAACTCCCGCTTGATTAGAGGCCGAAAATTATTCTTCATCATTGAGGGCGCCCCTTCTCACAGGGCGAAAGCCGTCCAAAAGTTTGTTCAGCACAATTCCTCGCGGTTGTCGCTGTTCCGCTTGCTCACGTACTCGCGTACTCGCGTGCTCGCGTGCTCGCCCGAGCTGAATCCGGACGAAGAAGTCTGGAATTTTACAAAAATCAAACCGCTTGACGCCAAACCGAATGAAAGACAAAAAAGAACTTCGCTAAAAAGCGCTCAGCGCCTTACGCGCTCCGCAAAAAAATCCTGAAAAAATAAAATCTTTCTTCGAAATAGAGTCCCCTTAATGAGGTCGGGCGCTACAGCTCTCCTCAACCGGATGAACCCATTCTTGTTAGCTTGCGAAGTCAATCGTCTTTCCTTCCTGCTATCGGCGCCTCGTCTGGGGAAATCCGCCCGGGGTTTTGGATTGTCCAGCCGGATCGGCAATACCCCTAACGGATTTAATGAACAGCAGATAATCTAGCGGCCAAATTCTGGAAAGCTAAAATTGAATTTTGGCGCGAAGGATGGGGGCGGAGGCGGGGGCGGCGGACGCTGCAGGCGGAATTCGGGAACGCCGTTTCAAAAAAAGGTTCCGGAATATTTGGGGAGCTTTTCAAGGCGAAGTCGGGTAAAATCAGCTTCGCCTTTTTGTTTGTTGTTTCCTTTATTAAAATCTGCGGTAAGCTATATCATCCTTCGTCAGGTATGAAACTTTAACTTTTTGGAATTTTTTATCCTCGAGATTATTCCCGGTCATGAACGGCTTTCTAAAAAAAATATGGGGAAACGCAACCGCATTTCTCGAACGGACGCGGAAAATAGGCTGGGCGGACTTCCTTGTCATCATCGCTTTGGGAGGAATTCTTTTCGCCGTTATGGATCTTGCTCATCGCTGGTCCGGAGAATCCCGGCCGGCGGTAGAGATCAGCCTGGCTCCCATCTCCCTCGTTCAATACACCTTTTTTTCATTATTCCGGGGGCTTTTTGCCTACTGCATTTCGCTCCTCTTTACCCTCGCTTACGGTTACTGGGCCGCAAAAGATAAATTAGCGGCCCTGATTCTTATACCTCTTTTGGATATTTTGCAGAGCATTCCGGTTTTAGGATTTATGCCCGGCCTCGTGCTCGCGCTTGCTGCGGTTTTCCCTCGAAGCAATATCGGGCTTGAACTTGCCGCCGTCTTCATGATTTTTACCGGCCAGGCGTGGAACATGACTTTCAGTTTCTATCAATCGCTTCGTTCTGTCCCGCAGGATTTGAAGGAAGTCGCGACCGTTTATCATTTTAACGGGTGGGATCGGCTCAAATGCGCCGAGATCCCTTTTGCAACCGTCGGACTGGTCTGGAATAGCATGATGAGTATGGCCGGAGGCTGGTTTTTCCTGATGATCAGCGAATCCTTCACTTTAGGCGATAAGGATTTCAGGCTCCCGGGCATCGGCTCTTACATGAGCGCCGCGGTCTCGAAAGGAAATGTCTGCGCCATGCTTTGGGCGGTCTTCGCTATGATCCTGATGATTGTCACGCTGGACCAGTTTCTTTGGCGTCCGGTCGTCGTATGGGCGCAGAAATTCCGGGCGGAAGAAGACGGGTATCAAGAAGCGATGTCTTCGCGGGTGCTCCATTTGCTTCAGCGTTCCCGCATCCTTCGAAAAATCAAAAAGATCTTCAAAAGGCGCGCTTCATCGCAAATAAAAGCCGCCGGTTCTAAAAGTTTTTTTTCACGCCGAATTCATATTCCCCTGTTTTTTTCGAAGTCTTTTTCAACCGTACTTTTTATTCTGCTTCTCGGTATTTTAAGCGTGGGAGCGTTGAAACTTGCGCATCTTATTCTGGACGTCTTGCCCAGCGAATGGTTGAGAATCGCGTCCTCCGCTGTGTTGACGCTTAGCCGCGTTCTTACCGCCACAGCGCTGGGGACTCTGTGGGCCGTTCCGGCAGGCCTGGCCATCGGCCTTTCGCCCCGTTTGTCCCGTATTTTCCAGCCCCTCGTGCAAGTCGCGGCCGCTTTTCCCGCCCCCATGCTTTTTCCCGTCCTCATTGCCCTGCTTAGCGTCCTGGGTGTTCCGCTCAATTGGGGAAGTATTCTGCTCATGCTGCTTGGCACCCAATGGTATATCCTTTTCAACGTCATTGCCGGTTCAATGGCCATCCCCGCGGATTTAAAAGAAGCGGCCAGGAGCTACAAGATTCAGGGGTGGGAAAGATTTATCCGAATCTACCTTCCCGCTATTTTTCCCTATTTGGTGACAGGCTGGGTGACGGCAGCCGGCGGCGCCTGGAATGCGAGTATTGTTTCCGAATACGTGACCTTCAAGGGGCGGGTTCTTGCGGCTTGGGGGCTCGGGGCCTACATCAGCCAGGCCGCGGAGAAAGCAAATTTCTCAAACCTCGCCGCAGGCGTCATCGTCATGTCAACGGTCGTGGTCCTTTTTAATCGAACGGTTTGGCATTCGTGCTACCAGTTAGCCGAACGCCGGTTTTCTTTGAATAAGTAAAAAGCAGGAGTGATAAAATGCAGGAAACACTAATGAATGCCACGACTGAAAACAGTTTATGTGAAATCCGTGAAGTATCGCATGATTTTGTTTTGCCGAACGGCCAAAATATACGTGTCCTGGAAAATGTCAGTCTAGCGATCAAGCCCAACGAAGTGGTCGCTCTTCTGGGGCCCTCCGGCTGCGGAAAATCAACCCTTCTTCGCATTCTCGCGGGCCTTATCCAGCCCAAAAAAGGCGACGCCCTTTATCATGGAAAAGCCCTTCAAGGCTTAAATCCCGGAGTCGCGATCGTTTTTCAGAGCTTTGCCCTTTATCCCTGGATGACCGTTAAAGAAAATATCCGGATTGTTCTGAAAGTAAAAGGCATTCCTCCCGGCCCGATTCAAAAAAAGACGGAGTCTGTCATTCGTCTCGTAGGATTAAAAGGATTTGAGGAAAATTATCCCAGAGAATTATCCGGCGGCATGAAACAACGCGTGGGGATAGCGCGGGCCCTTTCCACGGACCCGGAAATTCTTTTCATGGATGAACCCTTTAGCCAGGTGGATGCCTTGACGGCTGAGGGCCTCCGCGCTGAGGTGCTGGATATTTGGGCGGCAAAAGATCATAACCTTTCATCCATTTTAATGGTCAGCCATGATATTAAGGAAGTCGCTTATATGGCCGATCGCATCGTGCTTTTAGGCGCGAATCCGGGACGCATTCTTAAAATTGTTGAAAACCATCTGCCGCGCCCCCGGGATTACCGCTCACCCGATATTTTAAGATTGATCGATAAAATTCATGACATCATTACAGGCCATGAAATGCCCGATGTGCCGGCCCCTCAAGTTCCCGCCCCCCCAGGCCTTGAGCCTCTTCCGGAGGTTACGGCCAGCGAAATTGTGGCTCTGCTTGAGTACCTTGACGCGCGGGGAGGAACCGACGAAGTTTTTAAAATTGCTTCCGAGATGAATCTTGAATTCGGCGCTGCGATCAAGGTCGTGAAAGCGGCTGAGATGCTTAATTTTGTGGACACGCCTCGAAGAGCGGTCATCCTGGAAAATACGGGCCGGCTTTTCGTCAAAGCGGATGCCGAAGAGCGAAAAAAGTTTTGGCGCGAACAAATTTTAAAACTCCGCTTCTTCCGGGAAATTTATGAAATTTTATTGAAACGCGAAGAGCGGTCTATTGATTCCGAGTTTGTCCTTGAAACGATCGCGATCAAAATGCCTCTTGAGAACTATAAAAGGATCTTCAATACCTTTGTCAGCTGGGCCCGCTTTGGGAGCTTGTTCTCCTATAATCCCAAGGAAAAAACTCTTTCTCTTTTAGAACCAACGTGACGAACGCTCCGCCGGCCCCTTTTTATTCCATCGATCAGGAAAAGAAGGCCTGAATCGATGAAAAAACTTCCGCAAGTCACCCTGCTTTTTTGGATCATGAAGATCGCCGCGACCACTCTGGGCGAAACGGCGGGAGATCTTTTGTCCATGACATTGAATGTCGGCTACGCGTTTAGCTCGATGATTTTGATGGGTCTATTTTGGGTCACTCTGGCGGCTCAATTAAGATCGAAAAAATATCACCCGCTGCTTTATTGGACCGTCATTCTTTCTACCAGCACCGCCGGCACCACAATGTCCGATTATATGGACCGCACTTTAGGGCTTGGCTACGCTAAAGGCACGCTCATTTTAATGGCCGTTTTGGCGGCGGTTTTTGTGTACTGGCGCACAAGCGCTCATTCTTTTTCCGTTCAAAATATTACAACCTTTAAAGTCGAGATGCTTTACTGGATTGCCATTCTATTTTCGAATACTTTGGGCACCGCTTTGGGTGATTTCTTGGCCGATGATTCCGGTCTTGGATTTGCCGGAGGAGCGCTTCTGATCGGCGGCTTACTTGCGCTAACCGCCGTTGCCGCCTATAGTACCCGGTTTTCCAAAACCCTGCTCTTTTGGATTGCGTTTGTCCTGACCCGTCCGTTTGGCGCAACCCTGGGAGATGTTCTCACAAAATCAAGGGCACAAGGCGGCCTTAACTTTGGCACAATCGGCTCCTCGATCATTCTCGGATCCATCCTTGGAATTTTGATCTTGCACACAACTTTCAATGAAATAAAGGAAACGGACGGACCGGGCGCCTCTTCCGCAGGGCCGGGTTTCAATTGACCGGCACGGTTAGAAACAGGCGCTTTAGTTCACGTGATGAGGCCCTCTAAAGATTGAGGCGTTTTCAAAAAGATCCGCACGGAAGAAAGTTTGATTCTGAAGGCCTCTGCCGATTGTCGAAACGCGTCCAACAAGGGGGGTTTTTCAAGGCAAAGTCGAATTCAAAATCGGTTTCTCCTTTTTTATTTCATAAGCCTTCCAAAAGGAGTAAACTGACCGGAATTTTTAAAAGGATAAAAACATGATCCATTTCCTCAAACTCACGAGACCTCCATGATTTATTTATTTGAATTTTGCGTTGTGCAAATCCTGGATTTTTTTCTCAGCCGGCTTCCCTTTTCGCTTTCGAGCTGGCTTGCGAAACGCGCGGGAGATATTTTTTATAGGGGCGCGTTCAAAAGAAGAAAGATCGCTTTGGAAAATCTTCATAGAGCTTATGCGGACACCCTCTCCTTGGCTCAAAAAATAACTATCGCCCGAAAATCATTCGAGAATGCGGCTCTTTCCATCCTCGATTTATTCTTGATCAAAAAAATTAAAAAAAGCGCCTCCCGGCATTTCGTTATTAAAGGGAAAGAAAACTTAGAGGCCGCTTTGTCCCATGGGAAAGGGGTGATCCTCGTCACATCCCATCTAGGCTCTTGGGAATGTTTGGAATTTTTATTCTATCTCACCCATATCCCCTGCTCGGTGATCGTAAAAAATATAAAGAATCCATACCTGAATAAAAAAATTGACGGCTTGCGAAGAGAGACTACCGTCACACCGATACCCAAGAAGAATGCCATCCGAGGAGCGATGGCAGAATTAAAAAAAAATCATGTGGTCGCAGTTCTGATTGACCAATGGGGCGGGAAAGAAGGACTTTGGATTGATTTTTTCGGGTCTCTCACATCGACCACGTCTCTTCCGGCTCGCCTGGCTAAAAAAACAGATTGCTTGCTGGTGCCTGCGTATTGCCTGAGAAAAGGCATTGCGCGATATGAAATTCAAGTGCTCCCGCAAGTCCCTTTGCCTCCTCATGAGGAAGATTGGGAAACGAGCGTCACCACGCGTCTGAACAAAATGTTAGAGCTTCATATCCGGCGGTATCCAGAACAATGGTCTTGGGCTCACAGACGCTGGAAAACGAAGCCTGAAACTTCCCGGCAGGTCAAAGGCCGAATCGCCGGCAGCGACGACCGTTAACCCTTTGCGAAGTTGGCCTATTGAAGCGGCCAAAGCTAAGGCTTGCTGAAATTGCTGCCCTAGAGCTGGAACCATAAGCCGAAACTCATCTGTCGGGTGTCGAAACACGTCCAACGGGGGACCATAAACATAATGCTGCCCGGCGACTCTTTCCTCGAAGAGCGGATTATCCTTAACGCCGGCTCTGCCGATAGACAATACGCTTATGAAACTCAAAAAAAAGGCCCCCGTTCTTCCCCTTCTCGGATTGTTTTTGTTCTTCAATCCAGCGCCTGCTCACGCGGATGCAGGCGTTCCGATGATTGTGTTGACGTTTCCTGCAATGCTTACAGCTCTGATTCCCATTATCCTGATCGAAGCCGCGGTATTTTCAAAACTTCTCAAGATCAATTACAAATCGGCGCTGCTGCCCTCTTTCTCAGCCAACGCGGTTTCCACTCTCGCGGGTTTCCCGCTTTCCTGGCTTCTCTTATTTGGCATCGAATTGCTCACGACAGGAGGAGGAACTGCGCTTGGTATTTCGACTTTTTTGGGAAAGATTGCTGCCGTTACCCTTCAGGCGGCGTGGCTCATTCCTTATGAGAGCGAGCTGGGGTGGATGGTTCCTATGGCTGCGGCCGTTGGGCTTGTCCCCGCCTATTTTATCTCCTTATGGATCGAGCTGCGGATCGTGGAAAAATTTTTCAAGGATCGAAATAAAAACGAACTGAAACAAGCGGTCCAAAAAGCGAATTTGATAACGTACGGTTTTTTGGCCGCCTTATGCCTCACGGTCTTTGCGTATCAGTCCGCGGTCCGCCGTCGATGGATCACCCTGACCCCCGAAGATAAAACGATTGTTGAAGCGACAAAAAGGATTGAATCCAATCCCAATGATTACTTGGCCTATTACAAGCGCGGGCTTGCTTACGCCAAACTCGAAGGTTCTGCAAAAGCGATACCGGATTTCGACAAAGCGATTGCGATCAATCCAAAGGACGCCCTTGTTTACATTGCGCGAGGAAACGCCTATCGGCACGGTTTTTATCGATACAAACCTCTTGAAGGAAGGGACCTAAGCAAAGGGATGCCGGACAATCTCGAAAAGGATATGAACCAAGCCGTTTCCGACTACGATCAGGCATTGAAAATCGATCCCCGCAGTTCTTCAGCTTATGCCCATCGAGGCAACGCCTATTGGAAATGGAAAAAGCTCGATCAGGCGGCCGCGGACTTGAATAAAGCCCTGGAATTTGATCCTAAAAATGCCGATGCCTGTTTCGATTTGGGGGATATGGCCGCCGAGAAAAAGGATTTTGATCAAGCCGTAAGCCGGTACAGCAGAATCCTTGCTTTTGATCCGGCCAATTTTAAGGCGCGCGCCAAGAGAGGCGCGGCCTACGATAAAAAAGGCGATTTTGATCAGGCGATTGATGATTTCAACAAAGCCCTGGAGCTCAAACCAAAAGACGGCGACCTTTACCTGCTGCGGGCGGGGGCTTACTACGGCAAGAAAGAATATAAAAAAAGCTGGGGCGATGTCCGAAAGGCTCAATCTTTAGGATCGGATCCGGCCCTGATACGGCTGGAAATGGATTATGGTTTCAAGGGCTATGAATTTTTTGAAAAGCTCAAAAGAGATTCCAGCTAAAGCCGCCGCCTCCGCGTTTTCAGTTCCCGTGATTTCTAAATTCTTCCAGGGATGAGCGCGGGGATTGCATGAAAAATAAACGGCGCCGGGGACCGGAGCGTTGAAGGAGACGGGCAAGCGAAAGATGAAAATCTATTTTGGGAAACGGGCTGTCCCCTTTTGTCCGGCCATTCTCTTTAACTTGAGTTCCTCAAATTTTGTTTTTCTTTCCATCATTCCTGAATGTTTTGATCGGGAATGACAACCTCTTGTCTTACAAAGAGCGATGCTCCATGAATTTGGAAATCCGCAGAACTCGAATCCTTAATTGATCTTGCGAACGCATTAAAAGCGGCTCAAAATACAAGGCAACAGACCGATGCCGGACCTAAAACCTTCTTACACTCTGAAGCAGCTTGTCCTTTACGCTCTCAAGCTCGGCGCCGTTGGATTTGGCGGGCCCGTTGCGCTGGTGGGCTATATGTTCCGGGACTTGGTGGAAAAGAGAAAATGGATTTCAGAGGCAGATTACAAAGAAGGCCTCGCCCTCGCTCAGTTGGCCCCCGGCCCGTTAGCGGCTCAGCTCGCGATCTACCTCGGCTACGTGGATTACCACATCCTCGGAGCAACCCTGGTCGGTCTGGCCTTTGTCCTTCCCTCTTTTTTGATGGTTGTTGCTTTGGGCTGGGCCTACCAGGTCTACGGCGGCCTGGCTTGGATGCAGGCTGTTTTTTACGGACTCGGCGCGGCGGTCATTGGAATCATCGCTCACAGCGCTTATAAGCTAACGGTTAAGACGATTGGGAAGAATAAATTATTGTGGGCTATTTATATTTTTTTGGCCGCTTTTACCGCCATCACAGAATCGGAAAATATTTATTTGATACTTGCTTCCGGCGTCTTGGTGTGGGTTATCGAAAATCCTCCTTTGAAAATCAAAACAAATCCTTCCCTGCTCGCCCTGCTCGCCGTGCTCGCCGGTTTTTTTGCCCTTCCCTTTCTAACGGCCGCAGCGCCAGCTTCAAATCCTAATAGGCTTTGGAGCCTCTTCGCTTTTTTTGCTAAAGCGGGAACCTTTGTTTTTGGAAGCGGCCTGGCGATTGTCCCCTTCCTTTATGGAGGCGTCGTGAAGCATCATCAATGGCTAAATGACAAGCAATTCCTGGACGCAGTCGCGGTGGCGATGATTACGCCGGGGCCGGTTGTCATCACTGTAGGGTTTATCGGTTATCTGGTTGCCGGATTTCCGGGGGCCTGCGTTGCTGCGTTTGCCACATTTTTACCGTGTTATTTATTGACAATCCTTCCTGCGCCTTATTTCAAAAAATACGGCAAGAAGCCCGCGATCGCTTCTTTTGTGAAGGGCGTAACTGCCGCTGCCGTGGGCGCAATTACAGGAGCCGTGATTGTGCTGGGCCGGAAATCAATCCTTGATATTCCGACAGCGCTGCTCGCCATCATTGCAGCCGCCCTTCTTTGGAAAAGTAAAAAAGCGCCTGAGCCGCTCCTTATTTTAGCCGCCGCGATCATCGGATGGGTTATAAAACATTAGAGGATAGACAACAAAATAACTTACAGGACTTGAGTTCTGCGAATTTCAAAAGGCGTTAAGCGAATGCTGATGCGAAAGCTGGTTTCTGAAACGGCGAATTTTCCGACGAAAGCCCTTGAGATGACTTGGAACCGCCCAGGCGAAACATTGCGCCCCGAATTTCAAGATGCAAGTCACGGCGCATTGCCCCTTGATCAGCCAGATCAGGCCGACCTAGATAGAGCAGAAAATGGTTGCCTTGAGGTTTACTCGAAACGCTCAAGAAAGAGCCCAGCGCAGTCGAAATTTTTTTCGGCAGATATTTTTCCATGGCTTCCGTGCCCTCCTTGCCTTGGCTGGCATAGGAGATTTCGACCGGAAGCCATTTGTTTTAACGTCATTCGGTTCATGGGTTACCTAAAATTTGAAGAACTCAAGTTACAGGAGATAAAATGAAAAAGACATTCATCATTTTGATGTTGAGTTTAACGGCGATCCTTGCCGGGAGCGTTCCAAGCGATGCCCATCAAGGCAAGGGCCGCCACAAGTTAAAACACGCGATTCGTGAACTTCATGAAGCTAAAGAAATTCTTGGCAAGCTCCGGCCCGATGCCGAGGGTCACATTGCAAAGGCTTCCCAATCGGTGGATCAAGCCGTTGAAGAATTGTCCGCGGTCAATATAATTCAGGCCTGATGTTCTGAGAATCGAAGTAATGCTACAATGCCGTCCATGAACCGCCTCATCGCGATCCAATCGAAAAGCGATATCCCCGCTATTTACCGGGATACGCCCATCGGCCGGCTCTTGGAATACAATAATTTAAACCGCAAGCATGACACATATTCCAATGCGCAGCTTTTGATCGGCATGTGCATGGACAATCGGAAACATCTGAACACGCCGGACAACTTTGCTTATATTCTGCGGGCGGGCGGGGCGAATCTTCGCTACAGCGAATTCAAGCTTTCTTATGTGATTAGCGTAGGCGGCGTTCAGCATATCGCGCTCATTGGCCACACCCAATGCGGCATGGTGAATCTCATTGCGAGAAAAGAGCTGTTCATTCAGGGTTTGGTGGAACGGGCGGGATGGAGCGCACAGCAAGCGGAAGAACATTTTATGAACTACGCGCCCATGTTTGAAATCGGGAATGAAATAGATTTTATTTTAAGCGAATGCCCGCGCCTGCGGTCGCGTTATCCCAAGATTATGATTGCGCCTCTTATTTACCGCGTTGAAGACAATCTGCTGTATTGGATTGATGAGAATAGCTATTGATCTCCGCACATAATAATCAATTGCGTGAAAGTTGGCTTGCATGAAAAAACGAACGAATCAAACTTGGTTTACGCCGAATCTGGAGAGCCGAGCGACGAATAGCCGACTTCAAA
>JAHFHG010000064.1 GCA_023247035.1 Candidatus Omnitrophota bacterium | reverse complement strand
TCGGAGCGGGGAAAAAGCTGCTGCCGCCACTGGCTGACTTTTCTTTTAAACTCTTTATTTTGAAATTGAAAAACCTCCTCAAACTTTTTTTTCCGCTCTCCCAGCAGCGGTCCGTAATGCTTTAAAAAAGCAGCTTGATGCTCCTCAAAAATTTCGCGGGCGCGGGGTGCAAAGGAGTCAAATAAAACTTCGAAGGCCAAGCTCAAGACCCGTTCATCTTCGTGACCTTTGAGTCTGTTAAGCAGATTCGGGACAGCCTCTTCCTTAAAAAGGCTGGACAGATAAGGCAGGGTTTGGGCGGCTGTAAACAGCCTGGAGTCGGGATCCCGCAATTCTTTGGAAAAAAAGGCGAACATCAGGTCAAAATTCTCCTTCATGACAGGATGATAAGGCAGCACAAAAGGGGCCCAATAAATCGGGCTGTAGCTTCCTCCTCCGTACAGGGAAAGATAATTCCGCATCAGTTCAGAAAATTCAGGTATCTGCTTGGCAAGGGTCATTTGAGCCAGTGTCAGTAGTTCACTGTGAGGACTGATTTCATGATACGTTTGGACCGCCGAAGCAAGGGCAAGCTGCTCGACAGCTTGATCGGGATCCTCTAAGAGATGCTCTTCGGGCACAAAATAAAAACTTTCGCTCCAATGGAGAAATTGATTCAGTTCCTCGCGGCTCTGCTGAGCCCTTTGATCGTTTCCGCCGAATAAGAGGTCATAAAGCTCCCAGGCTTTCCCCCGGCCGCCCGACTGAGCCTTTCGCCGAAGCCCTTCCAACATTTCCCAGAAATCCTTTGGGCTGAATTCGACTTTGGATTGATCCAGATCACCCCTGAGCGCCAGATTCCAGGCTTCAAGCAAATCTTGGGGAAGGACATAGGTTTGAGGCCCAAGCCTTTTAAAAATAGAGCCCAAAATCTTAAACTGATCTTCTCCTGAATGACTATGCGCCGGTCCGCCATCCGGCAGGCGCGCTTCGGAGCGGGGCTTATCTTCCGCGCCTGTTCTCTCAAAAGCCTTGTTGATCTTTTCTTGTATTCTTTGTTTCGAATCCTCGCCCTTGAGCGGCTGCAAAAGTGCCTTGGGAGCCTCCGGAAAACTTTCTTTTATGCTGTTCTGTCTCTGCCAATCTTGAGAATCCTTTTCGAGCTTTTCCCTGACCGCTTTGGATTCAAACAACTTTAGCGCAGCGCCGACTCTTTCCTTGGTTTCCCCCTTTTCCCGGACTTCATTATCTTCCCCGATGATCTTCACCGCTTCCTCAAATTCGCGAGGATTCATCGGACGGTTTTGGGGCGGGACATTGGAAAAATTTGGATGAGCGGCAGCCCGGGCGCTGACATTGCCGGTTCGAAGATTCGCCGCAAGCTGGTAATAATAGCGCTCCTCCTTGAAAAAAATCCTCAATGTTTTTGTGCCGGAAACCGGATCGTGCGTATAGTGAAGGAAAGAAACTTCTTTATCCTTTCTTTTTTCTTTTTTGATTTCTTTCGGGTTTCCTTTTCGATTTTTTTCTTCTGTTTTTCGAATTTCTTCTTTGGGCTTGTGCCTGTCTTGAAAAACGTCCTGAATCCAAAGCACCAAAACACCGAAAATAAAACTAGTCCCCACAAGAGCCGCAATTTTTGCCGCTGTCCGATCTTCATTCCCATCTTTCCGCTGTCCTGTCCGCACTTCGGAGCGGAAATCATCTTCGGTTGTGCTATGTGACGCTTTTTGGGACGGCAATAAAGCTTGAGGGGGGATTGAAATCTTTAAAACACGAAGAAAAGCGCCGCTTGGAACGAGATCAACTTCTATGAAATGCGGCGGCAGCGTGATCCGAGGCTGCATCATTTTTTCTAATACCTGCCGGATAAGCATGCTTAATATTTTTGCATCTGAGAGGACCCTTGGGGAAAAGACTACCGGTCCCGCTCGCCGCGAAAACTCAATCGCATCAATCCCGCCTTGAGCGATATACCGGCCTACCTCAATCTCAAAGTCCTGCCATGAATTTACCACTGTCCGCGCTTCGGAGCGGATAGAGGATGAAGGGGCTTTCTCGGCGGATTGCCGCAGAAATTGAACTCGCAACTCGCTTCTCACGGCGAGCGCGGCATACGGAGCGGGAGCGCCCATCGTAGAAGGGCTGAGAAGTTTCAATATATTCTGCTCCGTGAGCCCGCCGTGCGAATCCAGTTTGCGCAGGCCTTCAATGAATTTTTCAACTTTAACTCGCCACTCAGGGATGAATTCCGTTTTCTGATTTTTGGAAATGATTTCATCAATGAAAGACGTGTATTCACCCGCTTTGCTGATCTGTTCTTTTTCCGCCAAGTCCCGGAGGATTTGGTCGCGCCAGGATTTTAATAACGACCCGCGTACCGCGTGCGGAGTGCCGCGATTGAAATCAAAAACTTGTTCTCCTGCTTTCTCGCGGTTCGCGGAACGCAGATCGCGGCTCAACAGTTTATCCCTCGCCGCCCGAACAAATGCCTTGTAGAGATTCACTTTGCCGTTTTCGACACGAAAATAATTCTTCCACGAAACCTCTCCCCTCATGTGTTCCCGGTAAAGATTATTTTCAGGCAGCGAGCCGATCTCAGGACGAACCAGCACATACGAAATCCCTCGCTCCTTCAACCTCCGCGTCAGCCCTTCCGTGTGAAATCCTCCGGCAATGAGAATGGCAGAATTCTGTAGGGGCAACCCTTGTGGTTGCCCTTTCTGAAGGGCAGGCACAAGGCCTGCCCCTACCTTCATTCGTTTCATCAAATTCCTAAGCATCGCTTCTTCCCGAGATTCCGCGTTTCTATAAAAAGCCAGATGATTTTCAAACTTTTCCTTCCACCTTCCGCCCTCCGCCTTCCACCTGCTTTTTATGTCTTCCCAATCTCCGCGGCTCAATTCAAGACGAGTAAGACGTCCGAGAAGTTCAATCCTTCGGCTTTCTTCATCCAGTTTTCTTTCTTCTTCATTCCGGAAAAGCGAGTTCTTGACTGACTGAGCGTACATCTCAAACTCACCGAAGAATTTCGT
>JAHFHG010000063.1 GCA_023247035.1 Candidatus Omnitrophota bacterium | reverse complement strand
TTCATTCCCGGTTTACGCTGCCGGAAAAAGAACAAACCAACCGGATTCTCCGCGCGATGGATTCTAAATACCTGACCTTTGTCGGACACTTGACCGGGCGCCTCCTTTTGAGCCGGGAAGGTTACGCGCTGAATGTGATTCAAATTATTGACGGCGCCAAGAAAAAACAGGTGACGATCGAACTCAACGCCAACCCTTACCGACTTGACCTCGACTGGCGTTACGGGCCGTATGCAAAAAAGCAGGGAGTACGCGTAAGTATTAATCCCGATGCTCACTCGGTCGATGGTCTGCGCGACGTCGCTTACGGCGTAGGAATTGCGAGGAAGGGCTGGCTTGAAAAAAAAGATGTTGTGAACACCATGCCTCTGCCCGAGATGGAAAAATTTTTGAAGCAGAGAAGATGAAGTTCGCCGTCTTTAAAAAAGAAACCGTTGAAAATAAAAAATCCCGCGTCCGGAAAATGATCGCGCGGCTCAGGAAGACTTACGGGCCGGGCAAGTGCGCGCTCAATTTTTCTAATCCCCTGGAACTTCTCGTCGCGGTGATTCTCTCCGCCCAATGCACGGACAAACGCGTGAACCTGGTCACGCCCGCGGTTTTTAAGAAATACCCGAGCGTCCGCGATTACGCCAAAGCGGATCCCAAAATTTTTGAGCAGGAAATCCGCTCCGCAGGATTTTATAAGAATAAAGCTAGAAATATTCTTGCCTCGGCCAAAACAATTGAAAAAGAATGCGGCGGCAAGGTTCCGCAGACGATGGGGGAGCTGGTTAAACTGCCCGGTGTCGGGAGAAAAACAGCGAATGCTATTTTAGGAAACGCCTACGGCATTCCCGGAATTTGCGTCGATACTCACATGATCCGCCTCAACCGGCGTTTGGGTCTTACGAAGCATTCGGATCCCGTCAAGATCGAATTTGATCTGATGCCGCTGGTTCCGCAAAAAGAATGGACGGATTATTCGCATCTTATCATTCATCACGGCCGCGTGCGTTGTTACGCGAGAAAACCCGATTGCCCGCATTGTGTCATCAATGATTTGTGTCCGTCACGCAATGACGAAAAATATTCAAATCACGCTCGTTCGCGCTGAAAACCCGGCCAATATCGGCCAGGCCGCCCGCGCGATGAAAAATTTCGGTTTCTCGCGGCTGGCCCTCGTGGATTGCGCGCCTCATCAAGTCCAAGAAGCGTACACCCTTGGCTGGAACGCGCGCGAAGTCTTGGATAATGCGAAGGTTTTTAATTCAACCGTAGGGGCGGGGGAACCCCGCCCTTTAGGACAGGGCGAGGCGACCTCGCCCCTACAACAAGCGATTGCCGATTCGGTGTTAACGATCGGACTGACGCGCCGGAGCGGGCACGCGCGCGGCGAGCCGCGGCCTTTTACCGAAATCATCCCGCAAATTCTTGAAGCGGCACAGAGCCACACCGTTTCGTTTCTTTTTGGGAATGAAAAAAATGGGCTCTCGAATGGTGAGCTTCAAAAATGCCATCTCGCCGCCCTTTTTCCGACCGCCCAAGAACACGGCTCGCTTAATCTTTCGCACGCCGTGGCGATTGCCTGTTTTTTGATTTTCAACCAGATGCCCGAATCCGTTTTAAATTTGAAAAAGCCGGAGCGTTATTACGCCACGCAGGCGGAACTTGCCCTTTTGCTCTCGGATTTTAAGGAAGTCTTGGAAACACTGGACTACAAGGACGACGAGTTCAACGATTTATTGACGAGGACCCTCAAAAATTTCGAGCGGCTTTTTAAAAAAGCCGGGCTTGAGCGCCGCGAATTTCACATGTTCAAAGCCTTCTTGTCGCGGATCGCCCAAAAAACGGAGCAACGTGATTTCGTCTAACCAAGTTAAATTCCTCGCTTCTTCCCTGGGTTTTGACGCCTGTGGGATTGTGCGCATTGACGGCTCAATCCTGGAGGAAGACATGAGACCCTTCCGCACCTGGATTGCGCAAGGTTTTCACGGGACGATGAAATACCTTGAGGATTTTGAATCGCGCGCGAAAAAATTCTGGGAAAATTTCCCCGAAGCAAAAAGCCTCATTGTAGTAGGGGTAAATTATTATTCAGGACACGGAGACGCGGCGAAGGGGAGAAACGGAAAAATCTCCGCGTCTCCTTTTCCCCGTGTCGCCGTGTCAGAGAACCAAGGCCGGGTCGCGCGGTACGCGTGGGGAAAAGATTACCACCGCGTCATCGGAAAGCGGCTTGAAGAATTACGGAATGAATTAAGCAAACTCGCCGGCCGCCAAATCCGGGCGGAGATTTGCGTCGATACGAAACCTTTATTGGAGCGATCACTGGCCCAGCGGGCCGGGCTGGGTTTTGTCGGGAAACAGTCGCAGCTCCTCAGCCCCAAGTTCGGGCCGTGGCTTTTTCTGGCGGAGCTTGTTACCGATTTGGAACTGGAACCCGATCCTCCTTTTGTGGGAAGCTGCGGAAGCTGCCGCATTTGTATTGACGAGTGTCCGACCCAGGCCATTCATCCCGAAGGCGGAATCGATGCGCGCCGCTGTATTGCTTACCTTACCATCGAACACAAAGGAGAAATTTCGGAGAACCTGCATTCGGCGATCGGCGATTGGGTCTTCGGCTGCGATATTTGTTTGCAAGTTTGCCCTTATGCCTCGAAAGGAAAAGAAACCGCGTGGGAGGAGCTCAAATCCCCGGCCGGGAAAGGAACTTCGCTGGATCTGCTCAAACTTTTTAAAATTCCGTCGAATGGTTCTTATGAGAAGGAATTCGGCGAGACGGCGATTTCGCGGGCCAACCGGAAACAACTTTTGAGAAACGCCACAATCGTGCTTCAAAATAAAGGAGGGAAATCATGATGAGCCGGCAAAAACTCAGGCAAATTTTAGCTGCCTTCCTGGCCCTGTTCGGCGCGGTGGGGCTCGTGCGGCGGGCCGGGATTTTTATTCCCGTTATTTCTAAAGTGGTCCTCGCGTTTCTCGCCCTGCCCCTCCTGATGATTTCAAAGTGGACGGAGACTCCCTCGGGACTTCTTGTTTACGCCGGTA
>JAHFHG010000046.1:7904-12141 GCA_023247035.1 Candidatus Omnitrophota bacterium | reverse complement strand
ATCAGCGGAATGATTTCAATCCTTGCCCGGCGCCGGGGATTAAGAGGCGGGATTTTCATAATCTTTTATTCATGGGTTGCATGAGAAGCAACTCAATATGCGAAGAGGCATCTTCAAGCTCGTGGCGCGCTTCCTCCAGCCGGGCGTTTAGATAATTAAAAGGAATGAGGGCGACAATGGCAATCGCCAGCCCGAACGCTGTGGCAATCAGGGCCTCGGCGATGCCGCCTGTAATCACGGCCGGCGCCTCGATCTCCCGGCCGCCCAAGAGGCTGAACGAGCGGATCATTCCCGTAACCGTTCCGAGCAATCCAAGAAGCGGCGCAAGGGTGATGATCGTATCCAGAATTTGAAGCCCCTGATTAAAGCGCTTCAGCTCCTGGCTGGCGGCGCGCAGCAGGGCGTTGGAAAAGGATTTCTCGCGATTGGCCAGGCCATAAACAAGCGTCCGCGCCACAAAATCCTTAGAGCGGAATCCTATGGAAATGGCTTTTTCCGTATCCCCTTCCTCGACGGCAGCCAGGATTTTGTCCACGAGTTCCGGCGCGCGCCGCGTTTTCTGGCGCACGATAAAAAAAAGCCTCTCGAAGACAACGGTTGTCGCTGCGATCGAAGTCATCAGAAGCGGCCACATAATCGGGCCGCCTTTTTGGAAAAGTTCTAGCAATGGAATACTCCTTTTTTGTGAACTTGATGTTTCTCTATTTTTTGTCATTCCCGAATGCTTTTATCGGGAATCTAGGATTTTCTTTTTGGATTCCGGCTCGCGCTTCGCTTGGCCGGAATGACAGGGGCATAGGTTTCTTCCCTCCGCTGCCAGCGCTAAAATCCCAGCTTCACTCGAAATCCGCCTTGAAAACTTCTGCCTTCCGCCGGCTCGATCCCGTCCGATCGGATCCGGGAATAATACGTCTCATCAAAAAGATTGCTGACGCCTCCAAAAAGGCTCAGGATATCTTTATAAAGAAAAGCTTCAAGGGCCAGATCCCAAACCTTATAGGTCCCCACTTTAGTTCTCCCCACACTGCCCGCGGCGTTGCTGTCCTGCCAATAGTGATCCGCGACGAACACGCTCGAAAGAGTGGCGCGAAACCACTTCGGCAGCCGGTACGCAAGGCCCCACTTCGCCACATATTCCGGAGCGTAAGCAGGAACTTTTCCCTTGTTTGCGCCGCCCGTAAATTTTGCGTCGAGAAGCTGGATATTGCCGTAAGGCCCAAGCTCGCCGATTCTTTTTCCAAACTCGCTCCCGCGCAGCTCGTCCCAGAGGCCGATCATATCCACTTCCGCCTGCGCTTCCCAGCCTCCGAAAAGGGCCCGGCCGGAGTTGGAGCGCTCCGTATTTCCTCCTCCCAATTGCCGGTTTTCGATAATGTTGTCGTAATCGATGAAAAAAAGGCTCGTATCATAATGCGCCCACCGGACGGGCGTTCCGCGGATTCCGGCCTCATAATTCCAAGTTTTAGACTCCTCAAGATCCGCAGGCGCGCGCTGGGCGCTGCTGGTAGGATTTGCCAAATCATCGTATTCCTTCGGCCGGTATCCTTGAGAAATATTCGCGTAAAGTTCATGATGCCGGCCCAGATCAAATCCAAAACCTAAGCCGAAAAGCGGCACTGCGGAAAAAAAATCTTCCTTGATCAGATCCCGCGTCACGCCGGCATTGAATTCTTCCTTGACGGCCATCGAAATCATTTCGAGCCGGAACGCGGGCACGATACTGAGGCGCCAAAGCTTAAACAGATGTTCGATAAAAAGGGCCCAATACTGCGTGCTCCGCTCCATTTCAAAAATCTTGGGGCCGTCCTTGGACTCCCGCTCTTCGCCCCGGCGCCGGTCGCGGGGCGCGTCCGCGTAGTAGAAAAGAAATCCTCCGGTCAGGGCCTGCTGATTTCCGAAAAGTTCCCAAAGCCAGCGAAGGCGGTTATCCAGGCCCGCAAAAGTGAATTCTTGACGGTCCAGATTGGCAGCGGATGAACCCGTTTGCCGGCGGCTGAGCCTGTCGACGTGTCCGACCCAGGGCTTCATCGTAAGAAGCCCGTTGTCGCCGATTGCTTGTTCATAATTCAGACTTCCAACTTGCCGCTCGATCCATATCCGGTCCGAAGGCGTTGTGACCCGGTTCGGATCTTCACTGTATTGTGCGAAGGTCAGCCGTCCCGCCTCTCCGCTCTCCGAGGAATAAGCGTCGAAATTCAAACCCAGCTGAGACGATTCGCCGGCTTGGAGAATCCCTTTGAAACTTCCGCTGTGAACGGAGTAATCCGAATTATCGCGGGGGCCGTCGGCCTGCCGATGGTGGTAGTATCCATAATACCCCAAGGGCCCGAGCGTTCCTCCGAGCGAGTTGTAAAGGGAATAGAGGCCGAAGCTGCCGAAGGTGTGTTTTGTTTCGGCTGCAAATTTTTTATCTTTCGGAGGCGCGTGGGTCACATAATTAAACACCGGGCCGGGCTGCGGGCCGTAAAGCAAAGAGGATCCCCCGCGAATAAACTCGACCCGCTCAATGGATTCCAAGGGCGGTGAGTAATACAGGGTCGGATATCCGTGCCAGTCCGAGAGCGCAGGGATTCCGTCTTTGAGAACCAAGACCCCTTTTGATTCGTGAGGATCGTTTAAGCCCCGGTAACTAAGGTTTACGATGCTCGGAACACTCAACTCGGAAACCAACACGCCGGGCAACTGAGAAAAGACCCGCCGGTATTGATCCGCCTGAACTGCGGGAACATTGGACAAGGAATGCGAGGTCGTTTTTTTGCCCGCATAAATTTTCGGGCCGGAGAAATCCGGTAAAAAAACGCCTTTCGGGGCTTGGACCAAAACCTCTTTCATGAACGTCGCGCCTTGAATCTTCTTTTTCTTGGTTTGAGTTTGCGGCTGCGCTTTAGAGGAAGTGTCCGGTTCCGCGGCAAGAGCAAGTTTAAAACCACCCAGAAAAAATACCAGCCCCAAAATCATAAGCTTTCTCGTACGCATCTTTCGTTTCTCCTTTTAGACGAGTTTTGGCTGGGTACATGAATGGCTGAATACCGACTCTTCCCTGGCTACGTTGAGAGCTTGTCATTAAAGCGGCCCCGAGAAATACGAAGCGTTTCCGGGGCTAAAGTCCTGGAAATCGCTCTGCGATTTCACAGGGGAATCCATTCGCCTTGATCTGATCCCGATAAAATCTTTCGGGGATGACAGGCCAAAAATCTTGCCCGTCATTTGTTTAAAATCAATTTCCCTGCTTTTGTGATCATGAGCCGGTAAAGCTCATGATTGTGTTCAATCACCACTTCCCGGCTTCCGGAAAAAAGCTCGCTCGAGCGCACGAAGCGGCTCTCTGCCCTTCCTTTTGTTTCCGGCTTCCTTTCCGGTTCCGAGGCTTTCAAGATTCTTTTAAACCTTTTCACTTTCAGGCGTTTTCATTTCAATAAAACCCGGGCCGGAATCTGTCCCTGGCGCAGCATGAGCGCCCTCAGGATGATCAAATAACCGAAATAGGCCGCAGTCTCCACCAGCGAAGGATTGCCGTTGTAACCGAAAATCGCTTTGAGGAAAGATCCCAGGCCCTGCCTTTCATTTAAAATGGGATTGATATTCCAGAGATGTTCAATCACGGGATTGATCCAGCCCGCTTCCTCAAGCTCATGAATCCCGTAAGCCAGCAGCCCCGCTGCGATAAAGGTTAGAAAAAATCCCGTGTAACGAAAGAATGGCCTGAGAGGAATTTTTTTTCCAAGCCAGAAAAAGGAAGTGGTTGTCAAAACGGCGGCGATAAAACCAAGGACGCCTCCAAATGCCGAAGTGGCTCCTTCCGCTTGCAGGGCGGCGGCCTTAAGAAAAAGGACGGTTTCCGCCCCTTCCCGCAGGACGGCAAAGTAAGGAAGCGCCATGAGCGATAAAATTTCCTGCTGATGGATGGCGAGCTGCAATTTTTGATGCATCTGGTTTTTAATCCGCGCCGCTTGTTTATGCATCCAATGAATCATGTAAGTCAGGACGCCCGTTGCGGCGAGCCCCACAACTCCTTCGAAGATTTGAGCGGCTTTCCCTTGGTAGGCTCCCACGGTCCGGTCAAAAAGAATAGCGACGACAACGCTCGTCCCGGCGGCCGCTAAAGCGCTCCAAAGAATATGAGGAACGTAGCGTCCGGCCTTGGTTTGAATCAAATAAGTCAGAAGGATGGCCACAATTAAAGCGGCTTCAAGGGTTTCCCGGAATACAATGACGAAACTTGAAAAATTGAAAGCGT
>JAHFHG010000046.1:0-7804 GCA_023247035.1 Candidatus Omnitrophota bacterium | reverse complement strand
TGGCAGTTTTTGCAGACGCCGAATAAACGGTGGTCGTGAAAAATGAGTTTGAACCCGTATTCCCCGCAAACCTTTTCCTGGAGATCCTCGATTTCCGTGCATTGAAACTCGATGAATCTTCCGCACCGGACGCAGACCATATGATCGTGATGCCCGCCGGGGCTTACCCTTTCGAAAAATTCGCGCTTGCCTTCGCCTACGGATTTTTGGATCACACCACTCTCCAGCAAAAGCGGAATCGTCCGGTAAACGGTGTCGCGCGAAATCCGGAGCCCTTTGTGCTTAAAGCGCTCGTAGAGGCTGTCGGCGTCAAAATGGCTTTTCAAGTGGCAGACTTCGTCAAAAATAACCTGACGCTCGTGGGTAAATTTCAGGCCTTTTTCATCCAGCAAGGTCTCGAATTTAAGCTCTTTATCTTTTGATATGGTCATAAGTTGTGAAATCCAATAAGATTCTATCAGAAATAAGATTTAATCTTAATTAGGATTTAATCTTAACTAAAATTGGGCGGCTGTCAAGAAAATTTTTAGGAAAAATTTTACGGCAGCAGGCGGGGGTAAATCTGAAATACGCCCACTTGATCAGAGGAGGGCATGGACATATTGCAGTGTTTCGGCCACGCGGAGTTTGGACTTTGATTTTTCCAAATACCTTCCAAGAGACTCGTCGTCTTCTTATCCAATCTTGATTCCTTCTGTGAGGATAGGGTTCATAAAAGGTGTCCGCATTTCGGACAGCTTGTGAAAGAGACTTTTGCGGAATATCTTTAAGGAAATAAGCCTGCCCGTGTCAAGCAGCACGTCAAGCGCAATATCTTAAATTTTATCTTTATCGCTTAATGAAAAATCTTCCGAAACAACGAGAAGCAGGTCGTAATCGGAATCCGGCCTTTCAGCGCCGCGGGCACGGGAGCCGAAAAAATAAATCTGATGAATTTTTTTCCCAAGGTGTTTGATCTCGCGGCAAAATTTATCAAGAATCGGATCTTTTATCGTAACTCCATTTCAGTGAAAACGATCGAATCCGAATATGAACTCCCCGGTCATGAAATTCAAGAGGGGTTTTCCTTAACACTCGTGACTTCTTTAGGCCTACGCCATACTTTCGGCGAGGCGGAGGGCTTCGATGAGGCTGCCGACGCGGCTTACGAATGCGTTGAGATCGATATTGCGGGATTGAAGTTCACGGCGAATACGCTTGATGGAATAGGGATCGGAAAACCGCTCCCGCAGCAAAATTGCGGACAGGAGAATGGCGGAATCCTCGTCGAGTTCATCCGCGTACAGGCGCTCCTTGCCGCGGATGTAACCCAGGGCTTCAAGAAAAGCGATTGATTCGTTTAGAATTCCGACGACACGAGCTTGATCTTCCCCCGCAATTCTTTTGACGGCCCGCTGAAGATGATCCGGCGAAGCCCCAATCACGCTCAGAACTTCCCTCGATTTTTCCGGCAAATGAAATTGTGCGACCGCTTTCGTTTCGAACATTCCCTCCAGACGCCCGGCTTTCTCGGCATTCACCGGAAGAATAAAACTCAAGCGGTCGTTTTCCGCGGCTAAGGCGAGAAAGGCTAAGGCTCCGGCCGGCAATTCTTTTTTGGAAAGAGGAAAAATGAGGTGGATCGAAGCCTTTCCCGGATTTAAAAGAAGCGGCGCGTAATCCCCGAGGTTTTGCCTGATCAAATCAAGAACGGGGTTGGAACGGTTCTCCCAATCTTCAGACGCAAGTGCTAATTGAAGAAAACGCCAAGCCGCGGGTTCAGGCAGATCATTCCAAAGAGAGGTTCCATACAGAGATTGCGCTGCCGCTTCGGAGACCCTGCGGATAGCGTCAGCCCTTGGATAGCGGAGCCTGAGATCCGTCCAACGGAGCCGTCCAGTCCATCCCTCAATTTGAGCTTTTGAAAAATTCCTCAGCAATTCTGGACTCGAGACCGGACTCTGCCCGAATAATTGAAAGGGACTTCTAAAAGGATTTGCTTCAGCATAAACGTTCAGAACTGTTCCCCGTCTCGAAGACGCTGTTGCCGGGTAACGGATCTCGGAACGCTTCCGCGAACGAAGAAGCAGACGGAAAAAGTCCCCGAGGGACCGGCCGCTCAAATCGTCCAGTTGGAGCTGAATATTTTTTTCATCGTTTAAACCTTGCAGCACACGGATGGAAATTTTCGTTGGCTTTTGTCTGGATTGGTACCATGCGGCGACTTTCTGTCGAAGCACGTGCGAACTTCTGACGCCGAATCCAAGCTTTTTAATCGTTCCTCTTAAGAAATCCGCCGGATTGTGCAGGAAACTTCCTAAGCCTTCCCCTTCCAGAATGACGGGATTTTCTTGTACCGGCCGAAGAACGTTCTGCCCCTGCTCCGTTAATTGAAAATCGAAAAAGTCCGGCGGATTTTCCGCATCGTAAAGCCCGAATTGCTTCAAATCCTCGATATAACCGCCGATCAATTCCTCTTTGATTTTGTCCACGATGTCCATTCTTTCCCCGTAGAGCAATACAGCTCCTCCCGGGCCCGCGCCCTGGACAAGGATCCCGAGCGGTTTTCCGGTTCGCTCCCTATAATTTTCACGGATTTTATCCAAAAAAGTCTTCAAAGGCTCCGGAGTGTCGTCTTGAATGGCTTCATTCGTCCAATGCTGCACGTTGTTAATGGCCTCTGCAAGCTGAGTGACTTCGACAGGGTCCGCTTGAAGAAACTTAACCATGTCGCGCGTCGTTTTTCGAAGCTCCCGCATGAGCCTTAAGATTCTGGGATTATTAATGAGGAATAGAAGCGCCCGGTTCGCGAGCCTGTCCATGGTAGAGCCAACCCCCTTCGCCGGCTTCTTAAATCCGATGTCAAGAAGACGCATTTGCTTTCGAAGCTTCTGCAGGCGCTTCCCGGAAACAACGACTTGGATTATGGGATCGTAACTGCGTTCTGGATTGGTGGTAAAGAGGAACCCTCCGCCATGAATCGCGGCAACGCTGTTAATCATGCCGCGGACGCCGGTCAGACCTTCCAGAATGGCTCCCCAGAGCGCATCCGTCACGGCAGAATTATCTTTCCTTTCTTCCGTTCCTGATATTCCCTGGCTGATAATGTAAGCCATCTTGAGATAGAAAAGCGGGTCTTCTCCATTCTTCGTCCACTCTATTTCGCCTTTTATTTCTTGCTCTTTTTTTAAATCAACGGAGTGGAGTATTAATTTTTTGTCGCCCCGTATTCTCTTAACTTGGACGACAACCGGCGGCTGGCCTCCAAGGTAAAATGGCCCGTGGAGCATCGTCATGATATGAAGAACGGCCCTCGCAAAACCGTCGGACCCTATCGCGCTGCTCATTTGAACCCGCAAAGCATCAGTGACAAAAACTTCCAGTAACTCCGGCTGCTCTAACAAAACTCTCAATGCCTTCATGGATGCGGCACCAAAAATACCTGAACCTTCCAGCCCCGAACCCGGCTTTGTTTTCATAAAAGTACTCAATCTGAGGCCTTCTTTGATGGATACCGGCTTTCCTTTTTCCACTTGGAAATCAGCAACCCAATGATGCATAAGAATGTAAGTTATGAAGGATTCAAAATGGCGCTGGAGAGCCGTTTCTTCTTCCTCCAAAGCTCCCTCAGCTTTTCCGCTCAAGTGAGGATAATAGCTGCTGATGAGCCACAGAATAGCGTGGATGCGCGCGCTCCAGAAAAGCCGCTGCCATTCGGGGACTTCTTCCGCTTCCGTTCCCTGTTCCCATTTTAGCGCCTGTTCCTGGAGCTGCTTCATTAATGGAATCAAAACCGCTTCTAGGGTCGATCCTCCGGAGGCTTGGACTTGGTTCCAGACCACGCCATTTTTTTCAAAAAGTTCGTGATGAAAATCCCGAGTGGCGCCGGAATTTACAAAACCATCTTTTTGGATATCTTCTTTAAATATTCTATAAACCTCCCCAGCCGCCTTCGCCGCCGTAGAATTTGTCTCGTTAGGCATTAAAGGTATCTGTGCCGGCGCCTGCATTTCTTCCAAATATTCACGTCCAGGCCTCGCCGCATCAATCTCTACCAAATCAATCGTTCGGACAGGAATGATCAAGGGCCTTCTTTGGAGCTGACGATTGATCTCAGCTTCGGCCATGTCCAGTTTGACAAGATTCTGGTCTGTGAGAAGCGTTCCCAGCTCGTCGGGATGGGGAGTAATCCGGGCGATGGTAAAAACGCCCTCCAGACTTATGTTTCTATCTTGGTTCAAGACCCTACGGAATTGATGGCCGGTTTGGCGGCGGGTATGGTCCCGTTCTCGTACGCCTAGAAGGCCTCCCTGAAGCTGTCGCTTTCTGACTTCATCTTCTTCGACAGCTTTCACCAAGGCCTCATAAAGTAAAGTGCGCAAATCAAATAAGGTTTTATTTTTCTCAACGTCTAGGACAATGCTTCCGTCTGTCGTATCACGCATTCCGGTGACTCGAACCGAAAATTGCCTGATCCCGGCCGTTTCCAATTTTTCTTTGGCGATCTCTGAAGCACGCTTTAACACCTCAGCGCTTAGTAAGGGCGCTTGGGTTTCTTCCGTGTATCTTGCAACCAGAGCCAAGCGGTAACCTTTGTGCCGATAAAGTATTCTTGCTGGGTCTTGGATTTGACTTACGAGTCTCTCGGAATAATTTTGTACACGCTGCTGGAAAACAGGGCCGTTCAGCAAAATAGCAAAACCGGCTTCCTGCTGCAAGCCGCCCGGTTCGCGGGGAATACGCGCAGCACGGACTCCTTCTGCCGAGTACTCGAATTTCTCGATTAATTCTTTACGTCGGCTTGAAGCCTCGCTAAAAAGCTCGGGGAAACGTTCCCGTACATTTGCCTGCTCGTCACCGGACCTCACCTCCGAGCGCCGCGACATCCTATTTTTCAATCCCGACAGCGCGGGTTCTCCGGGAACCTTTTCCTTTTTCACACTTCTTAAAAGGCGCTGGACACTTCGGACCGTAACCCTTAACCCTGAAGCTTTTAAAAAGATCGAAAAATCTTTAGAGTTCCCACTTGAAGCTTTACTTTCTAAAGGGCGAAGGGCGTCAAAGTTTTGCTGCAACTGCAATAGCAGGGCATCGCCCACCGTATTCACACCAAGGTCCAGCCGGTCAGGGTAGCCAGAGGTATATTTCACGGGCGCTATTCCCAATAGGATGGAAGGCGTATCCGGCAAAGACCGGGCCGCTGATCGAATTTTTTTGGATAAAATTTGATGTCGATTAATGGCTCTTGAAATTTCAACCCCTATTTGAGTATCTAAAAGGGAACGGATTTCAGCAAGCTTCGGCGCTGCCGTCTCCAGAATTTGTTTCAGAAAAATCGCTTCTTGTTTCGTGAGAAGAGAATTTTTCAAGTAAGGCAGCCGCGCATTTTCATCCTTGAAAACTTTGGCTTGAAGCGCTTCGCTTCCCGGATCATGAAAATTCGGCGCGATGACGGCGTAGCCGATTCCTTTTTCTCTCATCCGCGCAGCCAGCCCCTCCGAATGAAAACCGCCCGTGACAAGAACGGTTAATGGGATCGGATGTTTCTTATCGAATTTTAAATGGCGCGCAGCTTTTAATGTATTTTCCAACAAAACTTGATCGCGCCGCCCGGCGTCTGCATAAAATTTCATTGCGCGATGGAAAAATTGGGTCAAGTTTTTATTGTCATTTCTGCTTTCGCAGGAATGACAAAATTCATATTTGTCCGGTCTAAAGGCCCGCAGGCGGCCCTGAATGGCGGAGACGGAAATCCCGTCTTTCCGTTTGAGAAAGCGGAGCCAATCTTCACGCGCGAGTTTTAATTGAAGAAGCTTTTCAAACAAGTTGAAATCCTCCAGGAGCCGGATAAAACGTTTTTCTTCCGGCCGCTTCGCCATCCCGCCGAGAAGCCATTTTTCAAGCCGGTCAAATTCCTTAGCAAGCTCATCGGCTTCGATTTCGGAACTGAGAATGACCCGGCCCGTGGATTTCAAAAATTGCGGATAGCTCTTGAGCGCAATGCCCTTGGCCTGCGCCAAATTCCAGGCCTCTTCCAAAACCCTGCGCGGCTCAGGCTGGTCCGCAAGCGCTTCGAGCTGATCCACTAAGATATTCTCATCTTTAATTTTGGCTTTTTCCCGCAGGGCTGCGATAAATTTTTTCTTTTCTTCCTGAGCCCTGCCTTCCTCCAGGGATGAATTCAAATATTGAACCGCCTGAAGGCGCGTCAGGTGAGGAAACCGGATTTGTTCGACCGGATTCGCAAGATCAATTCCGAGTTCCTTTTTCGCCAGAGCGCCCAAGAAACGCAGATAAGAATCCCATTGCGGGAGATTGAACCGGGTTTGATACTCGCCGTCCTTCCGCCTTTTTCTTTCTTCCAGAAAGCGGCGGACGGGCGCTGATAAAACGCGCGACTGCGCCAAGTCAAGATTCCGGCGGAGCGGCTCCAAAAGCTGCCGGATTTTTTCCTGCCGGAAAAGCAGAGACCGATAATCCCTGAGATTACGGCGATAAAGAGCGGCATTCTCAACTCCGCGGAAAAAGACGGAAGAATCGCAGCCTCCCGCCGGCTTGCATTCCTTATATTTTCCCCACGCGAAAAGCTCTGCCCCGGTCAGTTCCCCCTGCGCCGCCAGATTTTGAACGATCGCTTCATTCATTGCGGGATATTCCTTGAAAAAGTTCAAATATTCAGGATGCAAATCCCCTTTCGCGCCCTCAAGAGCAATCAACATCGGGGCGCGCTGACCCTGAGTTTGCAGCCACTTCAAAATATCGCGGATTTTAGCTTGAGCGGCCGGAACAGCGTGAGCGTCCTGGACGTGAAGAATGAAAGGAAATTCCTTAGAACGCGCCGGAAAATAGTCCTTGATGGTGCCCAGCCCGGATGGAATTTCGAGCGGCAAGGCAGGGAAACCTTTTACTTCCTTGATAGGAGGGCCGTGGTAACCGCGGGCATCTGGGATGATCAGAGAACCGGCAAAGACAGTCAGCGTTAAAAAAGCAATGGAACGGGTGAAGAAGCGGGGAAATTTCATTTAAAGTTTTTTAAAGATATTTTTTCACTCAAAAAAAGTGAAAATACTTCTCTTTTTTTGAAATTGCGTTTGATTTTTATCCCTTCAGATAAGCGGAATAGCGAGCGGCCGCTTTCTTTTCACGATGCTCATGCAAAAGGCCGGCCGCTTTTTACCATCCCGTCATTACGCAGAAATTTTAAACCGACGGACGCCTTCATAAGTGATCCGGATGATCTCGGCCACGCTGACCACGCGGCCGTAACGCTGCTGGTTTTCATTCACGCCGAACAGTGCAACCGTGCCCAGCGAGAGCGGAACTGCGCCAAACAAGGCCGCTTGCACGAAGCGAAGCTCGGATCGGGTTGGTGTCTCGGCGCTGATCTGGAGGATTTGCTCCTGCGAAAGCCCAAGCTCGCCTTTCGCGCGCGCCATAAAGTCTTCTATTGTATCATTCATGCCGGGTATTTCCAGCCAGCCCGCGGCAATAGCGACTTCAAAGTGATTCTCGATCAAGGCGCGCTCCGCGGCATTTTTCGCAAATGCAACGACCGTTACTCCCGCGGGACGCTTCGCCAGGATGCCTGCAAGGAATTCAAGCCCGCCGTACTGTGACGGATCATTCACCACCAAATAGCCCTTATCCGCGCCCGTGGAGGGTTGAGCTAATCCCAATTTGCCCAGAATTTCCGGATCGTTTGCCAAGTCGAGTAACTTTTGCTCAAATTTTTTCCCAACCTCCTCGCTATTTCCAGCTATTTTTTGCAGTGTAAACCCTAATTTAAAATCCGAAACCGATTCCGCGGCCCGCCGGAGCTCGGAGC